>DATBOK010000047.1:0-5453 GCA_036553845.1 Casimicrobiaceae bacterium | reverse complement strand
GGGTCGCCGTCGCAGACTGTGCGCACCATCGCGAGGAGACGGTCGAGGACGATGAAATTGAGCGGGACCCCCACCAGGCCGAGGGCCGCAATCATCCGCACGCCGGGAATCAACGGCCCCGATTGTGCCGACGGCGCAAAGCCGAGAGCCGTCACCGTCCAATGCGCGGCCGCGAAGAGGCCCACGAGAATCGCGAACACGATCGCCCCGTAGACCCAATTGAGAATGATGAGGACGCGCAGCGCGACTCGCGCGAGTGGCAGTGCCGACGTAGGCTTCACGGGACTCTCCGAATGCGATATATCGATAAACGATATCTCACTTATCGTTTATCGTCAAGTTTTTTTGGACGCCGGCAACCGGGCGGCCACGGTCGGCGTGTTGCGCCATGGGCGGTCGACGGGTCTCGGCGCCGACGGGAGAGTCGATCCCTCTCGACTCCGCGACCACTGCCGAGCGCGATTACGACACCTCGCGCTCCTCGAGCGGGCGCACGTTGCGGAAGCGGGCGAACAGCAGCGCGTCGTAGGCGATCTTGAGTCCCCCGGCGATCAGCAGCGGCCAGCCGAACGACGACACGCCCAGCAGCGCCCCCGCGAGCAGCGGGCTCACTGCGGCGGCGAGGCTGCGCGGCACCGACGTGATGCCGGCGGCGGCCGGCCGCTCCGCGGGCGCGACGATGGCCATGACGTACGAGCTGCGCGTGGGCACGTCCATCTGCGACAACGCCGCGCGCACGAGCAGCAGCACGATCACGTAGGGCAGCGTCGGCATGAACGGGATGGCGACGAGGCACAGGCTCGACGGCACATGCGTGAACACCATCGTGTTGACGAGGCCATGGCGGGCAGCGATCCGCGCGGCCGCGAGATACGAGAAGGCGGTGAGGATGCCGGTGGCGAAGAACAGCGTCGCCGCGCTGGCGAGGCTCAGCGCGAACGCCTGGTACAGCCAGAGCGCGAGCATCGACTGCACGATGAAGCCGCCGGCGAACGCATCGACGCTGAACAGCGCCGCCAGCTCGAACACGTGTCGACGCGAGGTCGTCAGGGCCGCGACCGGCCGCGCCTCGCCGGTGGTCGACTGCACCGGCAATCCGCGGTAAGCCAGCGCCGCGAGGCCGGCCAGCGCCGCGTACAGCATGAACATGCCGCGGATCGCGGCAGGTTCGTCCACACCCATGGTGCGCACGGCGAGTGCCGGCACGCCCGCGGCGAGCGATCCCGCGGCGGCGAGCAGCGCGCCGACGAGGCTGTAGCGCGCGAACACGTCGGTGCGGCGGCGGTCGCTGGCGAGCTGTGCGAGCACCGCATGCTCGAGCGGCAGGAACACGCTGACATCGCCGGCCGAAGGATTGAGCGTGCCGACGAACGCGATCAGGAGCAGCGGCCAGAATTGCGTGACGAAAGCGAAGCCGAAGCCCGTCGCGGCCATCAGCAGCGTCGCCGCCAGGAGGAGCGCGCGATAGCGGAAGCGCCGTGCATGGAGGCCGGTGACCAGCGTCAGCAGCCCCGAGCCGAGCAGCGTCGCGGTGGCGACGACGCCCACCTGCCACGCGTTGAACCCGAGGTCGAGCAGGTACACCGGCAGCAGCAGGCTCACGTAGCCATCGCCGAAGGCGCGCAGGCCCTTGGCGATGAGCACTCGATTGACCGGCGAAGACGAAGCGGTGGGTGCGATCGCAAGGCCCAAGCGTCACCTCCTCATGGCCAGGTGGGGGGCAGCTTGGACGCGTCGCGTCTTGAAGCGGGGAGTCTGCCGCGATTCCCCGTGTGCGGGCAGTATAGAAGCCGCGCGCGACCAGGGCAATCGCGATGTCGTGCAGAATCCGGGCCGGCGCGCGCGTCGTCCGCGCTTGCCATCGCCCATGTCCATCCCCTTTCGACTCGGTGACTTCGACTACGACCTGCCGCCCGACTTGATCGCGCAGGTGCCGTCCGGCGAGCGCGGCGCGAGCCGGCTGTTGCACGTCGCCGCCGACGCGTTGATCGATCGCCGCTTCGCCGACCTGCCGCAGCTTCTCGCACCCGGCGACCTCGTCGTGTTCAACGACACGCGGGTGATCAAGGCGCGCGCCGTCGGTGCCAAGCCCACCGGCGGTCGCGTCGAGATGCTCGTCGAGCGCATCGTCGGCCCGCGCGAGGCCTGGGTGCAGCTGCGCGCCAGCCATCTGCCGCGCGCCGGCACGACCGTCACGTTCGCCGCCGGCGCCGTGGCCACGGTGACGGCGCGCGAAGGCCGGATGTTCCGCCTGCGATTCGACATGGCGGGCGACCTCGCGGCGTGGCTCGACGTGCATGGCGCGATGCCGCTGCCGCCCTACATCACGCGCGCCGCCGACGCCGGCGACGACTCGCGCTACCAGACGGTCTACGCGCGCACCCCGGGGGCCGTGGCGGCGCCTACCGCCGGCCTGCACTTCGACGACGCGCTGCTCGCCACCCTCGCCGAGCGCGGCATCGCCGCGGCGCACCTGACGCTGCACGTCGGCGCCGGCACGTTCCAGCCCGTCACGCACGACGACCTCGCACAACACCGGATGCACGTCGAGTACTACGACATGCCGGCGACGACGGTCGATGCGGTCGCGCGCGCACGGGCGCGCGGCGCGCACGTCGTCGCGATAGGCACGACGACCTTGCGCGCGCTGGAATCCGCAGCTGGCGCCGACGGCATTCCCGTCGCGGGCGCGGGCGCCACGGCGCTGTTCATCACGCCTGGCTATCGCTTCCGGGTGGTCGACGCGCTCGTCACCAATTTTCATCTGCCGCGCTCGACGCTGCTGATGCTGGTATCGGCGTTTGCCGGCTACGACGCGATCCGGCGTGCCTACGCGCACGCGATCGACCGGCGTTACCGCTTCTACAGCTACGGCGACGCGATGCTGCTGCGACGCGGCCGCGCGGACGCGTCGCCGCCGCCATCGGCCTGATTGGCGTCGCCAATCGGCGACAAAACGGGTGTTTCGACGACGAATTCGCAACCAATGGCGGTGCCGGCGCGCATTCCACGCATGCCGGCCTTGGCAATGGGCGCACGGATCGCTACCCTTGGCGCAACCGTATACCCGGCGGTGGCGGCATGTGCCAGATGCATGCGGGCCTCCGCATTCGTGAACATGCAACGATCGTTGCGGCTCGCCTCGCTGGCCGTGTTATCGCTCGCGCTCTGCTTCGGCACGCGCGATGCCGCCGCCGCGCGCATCGGCGTGCTGTCGAACAACCACGCGGACGCCGTGGTCGCGGACTTCACGCCGCACGTGGCCGGCCACACGTTCACCGCGGTCGACGTCAGCACCGGGCCGCCGCCGCTGGCGACGCTGCTGGCGTCGTTCGACGAGATCCTGCTGTTCGAGGACGGCCTCTTCCAGAGCGCGCCGGACGTGGGCAACGTCGTCTATGCATTCGCGGAGTCGGGACGGCCCGTGGTGCTGGCGACGTTCTACGACCAGGACCGCAGCGACCGTGCCGGCCTCGTGCTCGGGCCGCCGCACGGTTGGGGACAGCTCGAGACGATCGACCCCAACACCACCGACACGCTGGGTGCGGCAACCACGGCGCGCACGCTCGACCCCGCGTCGATCGTGGTGCACCCGCTGACGGTGAACGTGCACTCGCTGTTCGGCAACAAGGGCTTTGCGGCCGGCAACCAGGCGAAACCGGGCACGGTCGTCGTCGCCACCTGGCTGCAGCCCAACGCCAACGGCCAGCCCGATCCGGCGATCGCCTATCGGCTCACCAACGTCACCTGCGTGATGCACGTCGCGATCGCGCCGGACTACAGCGTCTACGGCACATTCGGCATCGACTTCGGCGGCGACTACTACCAGGTGTGGAAGAACGCCTTCGATTACGGCAGCGGCAACTGCGGGCGCGGCTGGCACGTGCCGGCGCTCGCGCCGGGCGCGCTCGCGCTGCTCGCAGCCCTCGTCGCCGGGCTCGCCGTGGCGAAGCGCCGGCGTCGCGCAACACGGCCCATCGCATCGCGATGAAATTCGTCGTGACCGCGAGCGACGGGGGCGCCCGTCGCGGGCGGCTCGAGCTCGTCCACGGCAGCGTCGACACGCCGGTGTTCATGCCGGTCGGCACGTACGGCAGCGTCAAGGCGATGACGCCCGCGGCGCTGGCCGACGTCGGCGCACAGATCGTGCTGGGCAACACGTTCCACCTGTGGCTGCGTCCGGGCACCGAAGTCGTTGCGCTGCACGGCGGCCTGCACCGGTTCATGGGCTGGGAACGCCCGATCCTCACCGACTCCGGCGGCTTCCAGGTGTGGAGCCTCGGCGCGCTGCGCAAGATCGGCGAGGAGGGCGTCGCGTTCGCCTCGCCGGTCAACGGCGACAGGATGTTCCTCACCCCCGAGCGCTCGATGGAGATCCAGCGCGCGCTCGACGCCGACATCGTCATGGCGTTCGACGAATGCACGGCCTACCCGGCGACGCACGACGAGGCCGCGCGATCGATGCACCTGTCGATGCGCTGGGCGCAGCGCTCGCAAGCCGCGCACGCGGGCAATCGCAACGCGCTGTTCGGCATCGTCCAGGGCGGCATGCACGAGGACCTTCGCGACGAATCCGTGTCCGCGCTGGCCGCAATGGGATTCGACGGCTATGCGATCGGCGGCCTGTCGGTGGGCGAGCCGAAGGAGGAGATGCTGCGCGTGCTCGCGCACGTCGCGCCGCGCCTGCCGGCCGAGCGCCCGCGCTACCTGATGGGCGTCGGCACGCCCGAGGACATCGTCGAGGGCGTCGCCCGTGGCGTCGACATGTTCGACTGCGTGATGCCGACGCGCAATGCGCGCAACGGCTGGCTGTTCACGCGCTTCGGCGACGTCAAGATCCGCAACGCCGTGCATCGCCAGGACACGGGTCCGCTCGACGCCACCTGCGACTGCTACACCTGCCGCCGGTTCAGCCGCGCCTACCTGCACCACCTGCAGCGCGTCAACGAGATCCTCGGCGCCACGCTCGCGACGATCCACAACCTCCACTACTATCTGGCGTTCACCTCGGGCATGCGCGAGGCGATCGGCGCCGGACGCTTCGCGCAATGGCGCGCGCAGTTCCATCGCGAGCGCGCCGGCGGCGAGTGAGCGCAACCTGGCGGCGCGCTGGCAGGCTTGACGCGCGATCGTGTTAGAATAACTGGTTGATTTGGCGGCCCTAATCGAGGCCCCGATCGCGGGCCGCCGGGGCGCCATCGGGCATCCGGGTGACAACCGGCGACGCGGCGCGCTCGGGACCGCTTGCAGGCGAGGCGCACCGTACGCCTCGCGCGACCGCCGCCGCTTCTGGAGACTCCGACGTGTTCATTGCCAACGCCTACGCCCAGACCTCGGGCGCCACATCGCAGACCGACATGCTGACGTCGTTCCTGCCGATGATCGCCATCTTCGTGGTGTTCTACTTCCTGCTGATCCGCCCGCAGCAGAAGCGCTCGAAGGAGCAGCGCGAG
>DATBOK010000114.1:0-47722 GCA_036553845.1 Casimicrobiaceae bacterium | reverse complement strand
GTAGTCGCGGCGGGTGAAACCGAGCGCGTTGACCGGCAGTGACGGATGGTGGAGCTTCGGCTTGGCGAGGTAGGTCATGGCAATCCCGCGGAGTCCGCTAGGAAACCTTGCCGGCGGAAACGAGGTTGAACAGGCGCGCCTTCTCCACGATCTCGCGCGTGATGAAGCGTTCGGTGATCGGCGTGCCGTCGTAGTGCAGCACCGGCACCAGCTTGCCGGGGTCGATTTCGCACTCGTTGACGATCAGCATGCGCAGCTGCGCGTCGCGGTTCTGCTCGACGACGAACACGTGCTCGTGCGCGGCGATGAAGTCGGCTACCGTCTCGGCGAAAGGAAATGCGCGCAGCCGCAGGCGGTCGAGGTGGATGCCCATCCTCGCGAGCTCCGCGAGGGCCTCCGCCATCGCCGCACCGGTGGAGCCGAACCAGATGACGCCGGCGCGGGTCGGCTCCTTGGCCCTTTCGAGCACGGGCTCCGGCAGCAGCTCGCGCGCGGTGTCGAACTTGCGCAGCAGGCGCTGCATGTTGTCGACGTACGCCGGCCCCTCTTCCGTGTAGCGCGCGTAGCGGTCCTTGGTGGAACCGCGCGTGAAATAGCTGCCGCGCGTCGGATGCGTGCCGGGATACGTGCGATAGGGGATGCCGTCGCCGTCGACGTCGAGATAGCGGCCGAAGTCGCGGCCGGCGTCGAGCGCCTCGCGCGTCATCACCTTGCCGCGGTCGAGGCGCCGCGCGTCGTCCCACTCGAGCGGCTCGCACAGCCAGTCCTGCATGCCGATGTCCAGGTCCGACATCACGAATATCGGCGTCTGCAGGCGGTCGGCGAGGTCGAACGCGAGCGCGGCGTGTTCGAAGCACTCCTTCGGGTCCTCGGGGAACAGGAGCACGTGGCGCGTGTCGCCATGCGATGCGTACGCGCATGACAGGAGATCGGATTGCTGGGTGCGCGTCGGCATGCCGGTCGAAGGGCTGCCGCGCTGCACGTCGAACACCACCGCCGGGATCTCGGCGAAGTACGCGAGCCCGAGGAATTCCTGCATCAGCGAGATGCCAGGTCCCGAGGTCGCGGTGAACGCACGCGCGCCATTCCATGCGGCGCCGATCACCATGCCGATCGAGGCCAGCTCGTCCTCGGCCTGCACGATCGCGAAGCGGTTGGCATCGCCCGCGGGATCGCTGCGCAGCTTGCGACAATGCTTGGCGAACGCCTCGGCGAACGACGACGACGGCGTGATCGGATACCACGCGCACACCGTGGCGCCCCCGTACACGGCGCCCAGCGCGCCCGCGGTATTGCCGTCGACGAATATCCGCTCGCCGACGTTGTCGCGGCGTTCGACCCGAAGCGCGATCGGCGCCACCTCGTCGGCGGCGTGGTCGCGGCCGAGGTGGAACGCCTTGAGGTTCGAATCGTAGAGGGCTTCCTTGCCCTTGTATTGCTCGCCCAGAAGCCGTTCGACCTCGCCGGCGTCGATGCCGAGCAGCGCCGACAGCGCGCCGAGGTAGATGATGTTCTTGAACAGCTGGCGCTGGCGCGGATCCTCGTACTCGGTGTTCGTGATCGCGGTCAGCGGGATGCCGATGGCGGTGATGTCGTCGCGGAGCTTCGACGGCGGCAGCGGCTTCGTCGAATCATGGAACAGGTAGCCGCCGGGCTCGATTTCGGCGACGTCCTTGTCCCAGGTCTGGGGATTCATCGCCACCATGAGATCGACGCCACCGCGGCGCCCACGCCATCCCGCCTCGACCACGCGTACCTCGTACCACGTCGGCAATCCCTGGATGTTCGAGGGGAAGATGTTGCGCGCGGCAACCGGCACGCCCATGCGCAGGATCGCGCGGGCAAACAGGCCATTGGCGGATGCCGATCCCGAGCCGTTGACGTTGGCGAACTTGACGACGAAGTCGTTGACGCGAGGCCCGGCGCTCATCGCGTCCCCGCCATCGCCGTCGCGGGCGCTCGCGGCGGAGCGCCGGCCGCCCGCGTCACGCGATCGTCGGCCTGCGCCATTTCCAGCAGGAACTTCTGCATGTCCCAGGCGCCCGTCGGGCAGCGCTCGGCGCACAGGCCGCAGTGCAGGCAGACGTCCTCGTCCTTGACCATCACGCGCCCGGTCTTCAGCGCACCGGAAACGTAGAGATCCTGGGTCGCGTCGATGGCCGGCGCCGAAAGACGCGCGCGCAATTCGGGCTCGTCGCCGTTGGCGGTGAACGTGATGCAATCCATCGGGCAGATGTCGACGCAGGCGTCGCACTCGATGCACAGCCGATCGGCGAACACCGTCTGCACATCGCAGTTGAGGCAGCGCTGCGCCTCGGCGAACGCGAGCTTGGGATCGAAGCCCAGCTCCACCTCGATCTTGATGCTCTTGAGCGCGATCACCTGGTCCTTGAGCGGCACGCGATAGCGCGCGTCGGCCGCGATCGCGTTGTCGTAGCTCCATTCGTGGATGCCCATCTTCTGCGACACCAGGTTGACGTGCGGCGGCGGTCGATCGAGCATGTCGCCGCGCTGGCAATGCCGGTCGATCGAGATCGCCGCCTCGTGGCCATGCGCCACCGCCCAGATGATGTTCTTGGGCCCGAGCGCCGCGTCGCCGCCGAAGAAGACGCCGGGCAGCGTCGACATCAGCGTGACCCGGTCGAGCACCGGCATCCCGTGGGCGTCGAACTCGAGGCCGATGTCGCGCTCGATCCAGCCGAACGCATTTTCCTGGCCGATCGCCGCCAGCACGTCGTCGCAGGCGAAATGGACATCGGGCTCGCCGGTGGGCGCGAGCGAGCGGCGGCCATCGGCATCGCGCGTCGCCGCGACCTTCTCGAACGTGACCCCGGTCAGGCGCCCGGCCTCATGGGTGAAGCGCCTGGGCACGAGGAAGTTGTGGATGGGGATGCCCTCGTGCATCGCATCCTCCTTTTCCCACGGCGACGCCTTCATCTCGTCGAAGCCCGAGCGCACCACCACCTGAACGTCCTCGCCGCCCAGCCGGCGCGCGCTGCGGCAGCAGTCCATCGCCGTGTTGCCGCCGCCGAGCACGACGACGCGCCGCCCGATCTGGGTCGTGTGGCCGAACGACACCGACGACAACCAGTCGATGCCGATGTGGATGTGCTTCGCCGCCTCGCGGCGGCCGGGGACCTCGAGATCGCGCCCGCGCGGCGCGCCGCTGCCGACGAAGATCGCGTCGAAGCCCTCGCCGCGCAGCTGGCGCAGCGAATCGATGCGCACGCCGCTGCGGAACTCGATGCCCATGTCGAGGATGTAGCCGCATTCCTCGTCGATCACGGTATCGGGCAGGCGGAACTTCGGAATCTGCGAGCGCATCATGCCGCCGGCACGCGCGTCCTGGTCGAATACCACGCATTCGTAGCCGAGTGGCGCCAGGTCGCGCGCCACGGTCAGCGACGCAGGTCCCGCGCCGACCAGCGCCACGCGCTTGCCGTTGCGCGTGGTCGCCTTGCCCGGCAGGCGCGTCGCGATGTCGTCGTCCTTGAAGTCGGCGGCGACGCGCTTCAGCCGGCAGATCGCCACGGGCTCCGGCTTGGCGTCGCCGGCGCGCGCCGGGGCGCCCTCCTCCACGCGGCCGCGGCGGCATGCGGGCTCGCAGGGTCGATCGCAGGTGCGGCCGAGGATGCCGGGGAAGACGTTCGATTTCCAGTTGACCAGGTACGCGTCGCTGTACCGCCCGGCGGCGATCAGGCGGATGTACTCGGGAACCGGCGTGTGCGCGGGACACGCCCATTGGCAATCGACGACCTTGTGGAAATACGCGGGCGCTGCGATGTCCGTTCTCTTCAATGCCCCTCCGGCAGTTCGTGCGGGCGCGCCGAAGGCGAAATGCCGCAGTCGGCGTCACTGGGATCGACGCCGCGGCCTTTTGTTCCGGCCCACGCCGGTTCGAGTCTCGCATCCAGGTCGCTGGCGGCGATGCTACGCCCATCGCGCGTGCACTGTGAAGCCGCAGGCAACCCGGCGCGCCGCCGCTGTCCTTTTTTCACAACGCCAGTCCCCGATGGTGCGGCGCACCATGCCACTGGGCCCGCGCCGGTCGCGTTGCACCGGCGGCGTAGAATGCAGGTAGTCCACAACGTTTTCCATCGCATGCACGAAACCCTGCTGCCCACGCCGGCGATGCCGGCCGGGGATGACGCCTTCGCGTCACCGGCGGTTGCCGCCCACCGAGCGCACGCCTCGCCGCGACTGACGTCGCTTTCGCACGGTGGCGGCTGTGGCTGCAAGGTCGCGCCCGCCGCGCTGCGCGATCTCCTCGCCCGCGCGATCCCGGGCATGGCCACGCCCGGGCTGCTGGTCGGCACCGAAACCTCCGATGACGCCGCCGTGTACCAGCTCAACGCCACGCAGGCGATCGTCGCCACGACCGATTTCTTCATGCCGATCGTCGACGATCCGCACGACTTCGGCGCGATCGCCGCGACCAATGCCATTTCCGACGTGTACGCGATGGGCGGCACGCCGCTGTTCGCGCTGGCGCTGGTGGCGATGCCGCTGGCGCGCCTCGAATCCGCCCTCGTGCGCGCGATCCTCGAGGGCGGCGAAAGCACGTGCCGCCGCGCCGGCATCCCCATCGCGGGCGGTCACACGATCGATTCGGTCGAGCCCATCTACGGCCTCGCCGTGATCGGCGTCGTCGACCCGCGCCGCCTCAAGCGCAACGCCGGCGCACGTGACGGCGACCTGCTGGTGCTCGGCAAGCCGCTCGGCGTCGGCATCTATGGCGCCGCGCTGAAGAAGGACGCGCTCGACGCGGCGGGCTATCGTGCGATGGTCGACATCGCCACGCGCCTCAACACGCCGGGCATCGCGCTGGGCGCGATGGACGACGTTCACGCGCTGACCGATGTCACCGGCTTCGGCCTCCTCGGCCATCTGCTCGAGGTCTGCCGTGCCTCCGGCGTGCGTGCCGAGCTCGACTGGTCGCGCATCGCGCGCGGGCCGAACGTCGATGCACTCGCGGCAGCCGGTCACGTCACCGGCGCGTCGGCGCGCAATTTCGCGAGCTATGGCAGCGAGGTCACGCTGTCGCCCTCGCTGCCCGCGGAGGCACAGGCGGTGCTCACCGACCCGCAGACTTCCGGCGGGTTGCTGGCGGCGGTGGCGCCGCATGCCGCGGCCGACGTCGTCGCGCGATTCCAAGCCGAGGGTTTCACGGCCGCCGCGGTCATCGGCCGCGTCGCGCAGGGCGCGGCACACGTCGAGGTGCGTTAGCATGAATGCAGGAATGCGCCGACAGACGCGGGCGGCTCCCGGGGGTACCTTGGACACGCTCATTGGCACCGTCTGCGCATGAAACTTCCTTCGACCCGCCCTGCAGCGGCGGCCCGTTCGCCGCTGGGCGATGCCTATTTCAGCGTCCGCGCAGCGAGCGAGGCGCTGGCCGTGCCGCTGTCCGCCGAGGATTGCGCGCTGCAGTCGATGCCCGACGCCAGCCCCGTCAAGTGGCATCTCGCGCACACCACGTGGTTCTTCGAGACCTTCGTGCTCGCGCCGCACGCCCGCGACTACGCCGCGCTCGATCCTGCCTACCGGATGCTGTTCAATTCGTACTACAACGCGGTGGGCGACCGCTATCCGCGGCCGGATCGGGGCCTGCTGTCGCGGCCGTCGCTCGACGACGTGCGCGACTACCGCGCCCACGTCGATGCGGCGATGGCGCGCCTGCTGGTCACCGGCGTCGACCCGGCACTCGCCGACCTCGTCACGCTCGGCATGCACCACGAGGAACAGCACCAGGAACTCATCCTCACCGACCTCAAGCACCTGTTCGCGCACAATCCGCTGCGGCCGCGCTACACGCCGGCATGGCCGCTCGCCACGGTCACGCCGCGACGCGCGAGCTTCGTCGAGTTCGCGGGAGGACTCCACGAATTCGGCCACGACGCGCGCGACGGCGGCTTCGCGTTCGACAACGAAGGTCCTCGTCACCGCGCGTTCGTGGCGCCTTTCGCGCTGGCGTCGATGCTCGTCACCAACGGCGAGTTCATCGGCTTCATCGACGATGGCGGCTACCGCCGCCCCGAGCTGTGGCTGTCCGCCGGCTGGGACGAGGCGCAGCGGCAGCAGTGGACCGCGCCGTTGTACTGGTCGGCGCTCGACGGTCGCTGGTCGACGTTCACGCTGCACGGCGAGGCCGAGGTCGATCCGCACGCGCCGGTGACGCACGTCAGCTACTTCGAGGCCGATGCGTACGCGCGCTGGTCGGGGGCGCGACTGCCGACCGAATACGAATGGGAGCTGGCGGCGCGCGCGCTGCCCGTGCGCGGCAATTTCGTCGACAGCGGCGCGCTGCACCCGATGGCGCTGATGGCGGCGCCGGCGCCCGGCGTTCCCGCTCAGATGTACGGCGACGCCTGGGAATGGACGCAGAGCGCCTACCTCCCCTACCCCGGCTACCATCCGGCCGCGGGCGCGATCGGCGAATATAACGGCAAGTTCATGTCCGGGCAGATGGTGCTGCGCGGCGGCTCCTGCGCGACGCCCCCGACGCACGTGCGCGCCACCTACCGCAACTTCTTCCCGCCGGTCGCGCGCTGGCAATTCAGCGGCATCCGGCTCGCGCGCGACGCCTGACGCGCGAGCCCCCGCGTCAGCGCGCGAAATAGACGGCGAAGTCGCCGGCAGCGTCCTGCCAGCGCTCGACCGATCGGAAGCCGGCACCCTCGAGCAGCGCGGTGAACTCGGCGGGCGCGTACTTGTAGGAATCCTCGGTATGGATGCGCTCGCCGGTGGCGAACGTGCGCGCCGCGCCGTCGATGTCCACCGTCTGCGGCCGCGTTGCCTCGAGATGCATCGACACGCGGCCACGCGCCTCGTCATAGGTTGCGCGATGCAGAAAGCCCGCGGGCGCGAAATTGGCGGGCGCCACGCGGTTGACATGCACGAGGACGTTGCGGTTGAACGCCGCCGTGACGCCGACGGCATCGTCGTACGCGGCGACGAGGCGAGCCGGATCCTTGCGCGTGTCGACACCGATCAGTAGACCGCTGCCCGGCCGCGACGCGCAATGGCGCGCGATGCCTGCGGCGAAGCGGCGCGCCGCCGCGGGTTCGAAGTTGCCGATCGACGAGCCGGGATAGAAGAACGTTACCGGCCCGGCGCCGAGGTCGGCGTCGAGGTCGAGTCCCTGGGTGAAATCGGTGACGATGCCGGTGGCGTCGATGGCCGGGTGCTCGTGGCGGAGCGCTGCCAGCGTCGCCGCCAGCGCGTCGCGCGCGATGTCGACGGCGAGGTAGCGCCGCGTGGCGAGCGCGTCGAACCATGCCACCGCCTTGCGCCCGTCGCCGGCGCCGAGGTCGACCAGTGTCGTGCCCCGGCCCACCGCGCGCACGATCGCATCGCGATGCGCCGCGAAGATCGCACGCTCGGTGCGCGTGGGATAGTACTCGGGAAGCTCGCAGATCGCGGCGAACAGCGCGCAGCCGACAGCATCGTAGAAGTACTTCGGCGACACCGCGGCCTGCGGCGCGCGCAATCCCGCGATCAACGCCGCATGCTCGCGCGCGGGATCGATCCGCAGGCGATCGACGAGGCGCGGTCCGCCGTCCATCACCGGTGCGCGACGCCGGTCGCCGGCAGGCGGCGCACGACGGCCGGATCGTTCCAGTCGAGCGCACCCGCTATGTACGAATGGATGCGCCCGTCGGGCGCGATGACGAAGCTCGACGGGTAGATCGCGATGCGCCAGTCGGCGGCGGCCTCGCCTTGGGCGTCGAGCAGCACGTCGAGATCGAGCGAATGCGCCGCCAGGAACTGCTGAACCTTCGGCCGCGATTCGCCGACGTTGACCGCGAGCACGACCACGCCGGTGCCCTCGGCCTTCGCCAATGCCGCGAGCGACGGCATTTCCTCGCGGCACGGGCCGCACCACGTCGCCCAGAAATTGACGATGACCGTCTTGCCGCGCAGCGCCTTGAGGTCGACACGCCGGCCGTCGAGTGCCGCGAGCGCGAGCTTCGGCGTCGCGCCTCCCTTCCAGGGCAGGAGCACGTTGGCCTCGATGGCTCGCGCGGGACCGGCGGCAATGCACGCCAGCGCCGCGACGAACGCAAACGCCGTGGCGATGTCTCGACTACGCAGACGTGAGTTCACGCGAAGTCATCGTGTATTTGAAATTGTCGGGATCGAGCGAGTCCAGGCGTCCGTCGGCGGTCTCGGCTTGCGGATACATCAGGAACCCTATCGGACCACGCGATGCCCCGGCGAGTTCGACGTCGTGTGCGAAATTGAATGCCATCCAGTTCATTTCCCAACCGCCGAACAGGCGCTTGCGCGCTGCCAGCACGACCGAATCATCCTCGCGCTTGCCGCCGTCCTCCTCGAGGATCACCTTGCGCACGTCGGCCGGATCGACCGGCACCCAGCCGACGCCGTTCTGGAAGTACTCGGCGCGGCAGTGCTGCGCGCGGGTGATGTCGCCCGACTTGCCGAGGCTCCTGTAGCCGAGTCGCGAGTCGGCGACGCGCACGCCGTAGACGTCCCGCGCGGGAATCTTCAGGCTGCGTGCCATGCCCACGTACAGGGCGTTGAGGTCGGCGCATTTGCCGCCCAGGTTGCCCGATTCCAGCATGTAGCGGATGTCGCCGGTGCCGCAGCCGCGCACTTTCGGATCGCGCTTCGTGTTCTCGCAGATCCACTCGTAGAGCGCGCGCGCCTGCGCCTCCTCGCTGCGCGCACCCCTGGTCGCCTCGCGCGCCGTCGCCAGCACGATGCCGTCGGTGGGGATGAGGCGTGTCGCGCGCAGGTAGTGACGCTGAACCTCGGGCGCGAGCCTGGCGCCGGTCCTTTGCGTCACGTCGACCGCGCGATCGCGCGTGGCGACACGCGACACCAGCGTCGCGCGCGCCGGGGCGTCGGCCGGCCAATCGGCGGCGAGGAACGCGGCCCCCCAGGAACGGTCGCTGGCGAGCGCGAGGTTGCCCGCGCTCGACCAGCGGTTGCCGAGGTTCTTCTGCCAGTCGGTGTCCTCGCGCAGTGTCACCGGCAGCCACACTCGCGTGGCGCCCGCGGGAAACAGCACGTCGACCATCGTGGTGACCTCGAATACGCGCCAGGCGGCATCGGCGCCATCGGCGCCATCGGCAGCGATCGCCCACTGCGGCAGCATTGTTGCCGCGCCGCCAATCGTGGATAGTTGCAGGAACTCGCGTCGCTTCATCGATGACTCTCCTGGACAGCCGACCATGCCCGATGCCACGCCTTGGCGCCTCCGTCCGGATGCGCGGCGCCCTGCGCCGGCATGGCTCGCGCGAGCATGGCGGCCGATCCGCGCCCGCACCATGCGGGCCTTGCGGCGCGCGCTGTGCGCGGCGATCGTGATCGTGACGCCGATCGCGACGTTTGCCGACGCGGGAAGCGGCGATGCGGCGAATGTGGCGGCCGGCGACCATGTCGGGCCCTATGCCGCGGCCGACTTCGGGATCACCACCGGCCGTGCGGCCGAGATCCAGCCCGCGGCCGCGTGGTATTTCGCCGACGAGTATATCGCGACGCCTCGTGCGGGCATTGTCGCGACCTCAATGACGCCGGGCGTGCGCGCGATCGACGACGTCGCGCGCGCCGCGCGCGAGCACGTCGCGCCGGGCTGGCCGGCGATGGTGTGGGTGGGATCGACGCGCCTGCTGCGCAATGCGCGGATGACGCCCGACGGCACCGCGGTGAACACCGGCGGCACGACGCTGCGCCTCATGCTCGCGCCCAGGCTCGCGCTCAATCGCTCGTACTTCGACGCGAGCTCCGCGCGCTTCGCTGCGGCGCGGCCGCTGACGCTGCGCGGCGAGCGCGACGGCGATTCCTTCGTGCTGCGTTCGCTGTGGCCGCAGGACTTCGCGGTCGACGCATCGCTCGCGCAGGTTGCGCTGCCGCCTGCCGACTCGCCGCAGCTGGCGATACGCGCGCTGATGCGGGCGACGCCTGATGGCGGCGCACGCGAGCCGTTCGCCGCGACGCTGATCCATCGTCGCGCGAACGCGCCGCGAAGCTTCGACGGCAAGCCCGCGCTCGTGGTCATGGTCAACGGCGCACAGGGCGACGACGACGAGGCGTGGGGCGGCCACTTCGCCATCGGCACCGGCGTGATCGGCGAAGGCGGGGCGATCGGCGACGTCCTGGTCGACAATTTCTACTCGCTCGACGTCGTCAGCGAAAAGGGCATCCTCGCCGCGCCGACGCCGCTCGACCGCTATCTTGGCGATCTCAACAGCGGCCAGGGCTGGTACCGGCCATCGTTTCTGGCGGTCATCGTGCTCGACGACGCGCGCGCCGTGCGCGAGGTGCAAGACGCGTTCAACCGCATGTACCTGCAATTCTGGCGACACCAGCTCGTCTACCAGCACGCGACGATGAACTGCGCCGGCATCAGCGTCGACACGTTGCGCGCGCTGGGATTGCCGATATCTCGCCGCGGGGCGACGAGCCGCGTAGAAGCGTGGCTCGGCGTGCCCTACGCGCTGGTGAAATACCGCTCGCTGACGCAGGCGCGGATGGCCTACGAGTACCTGACGGAGGACGTGACGCGCCTGTTGCCCGCCGCGGCCTTCGAGGACACGCTGGCGGTGCTGCTGCGGCTCGCGCACGATGGCGCCCGCGACGGCGACGGTCCCCTCGCGCGGCAGCTCGCCACCGACATCGTCGCGATCGAACTCCTGCGCATTCCGCAATGGCCATCGTCGCGGCGCTTCGGCAGCTGGCCGGTGGTGACGCCGGACGAGTATTTCGGCAAGGTTCCGCACGACCCCGCCGACGCCGAGATCGTGCCGGTGCCGCCACGCGAATTCCCGGCGGCGCTGCGCGATCCGGATCTGCTGCGGCCGCCGGCGCGGCGCTCGGACGTGCCGCTTTTCGTCTGGGCCGGCGTCGTCGCGATCGCACTGGGCTACGCGCTGCGGTTCATGCGCCGCCGGCGGTGACGCGCGCGGCGAGCTTGAGCGCGCGCCGATAGGCGACGAGCGCGGCAACGCCGAGCGCCGCCAGCAGGTAGGGTGCGATGCGACGCGACGGATCGATGCCCTGCACCAGCGACAGCGTGACGGGGGCGACGGCGCGCGCGAAGAACTGCGGCCGCGCAAGGCGTCCGAGCAGGCTGCCATAGCCCTGCGCGCCAAACAGTGCGCGCGGCACGGTGCCGCGCACGATGGTGAACACGCCGTTCGCCCAGCCATAGGCGATGACGAACGCGAGCGCGACGATCCACGTGCCGTGCACTTGCGTGAGCACGCACAGTGCCACGGCCATCAGCGCGAACGCGAACGTGCCGGTGGCGGTGGCCGCGACGTTGCGCGCGGCGCCGTATTCGACGATGCGGCCCGCCACCTGCATCGGCCCGATCATCGAGCCGATGAGCACCGCATCGCGCGCCGCAAGGCCACTGGCGCCGAGCAGCGTCATCAGGTGCGCCGACACGGCGACCGCGACGAACGAGGTGATCGACATCGCGAGCGCGAGCCACAGCAGCGCGCGCGGCATCGGCATCGAAACCTGCGGCTCCTGTCGCGACGCCGCCGGCGCCGGGGCCGCGTCCGGCACGCATAGCGCGTGCACCGGCATGCACAACAGGAGGTGCAGCGCCGCGTAGACCACGAACGCCTCGCGCCAGCCCACCGTTTCCAGCAGGAAGCGCGACAACGGCCAGAACACGGTGCTGGCGAGACCGCCGAGCAGCGTCAGCACGGTGACGGCGCGGCGGAACGCGGAGGCGGCCACCTGGTGCAGCGTGGCGAAGGCAGCGTCGTACAGCACGGCGGTGCTGGCAACACCCGCCATCAGCCAGCCGGTGACCAGCATCGGCGTGTTCTGTGCGGCGGCGAGCAGCGCCATCGATGCGGCGCCGAGCAGCGAGCCCGCCGTAAGCACGCGCCGTCCGCCGTGCGCGTCGATCTCGCGACCCACCGCGGGCGCGGCCACGCCGGACAGCAGCATGCCGCCGGAAAACGCGCCGAACAGCACGATCTCGCCGGTGCCGAGTGCCGCGCGCATCGGCTCGCCGAGCACCGCGATCGAGTAGAACAGCGTGCCCCAGGACACGATCTGCGCCACGCCGAGCAGGACCACCAGCACGCTGACGGGCATCGGAATCGCGGCAGCACGCATTGCCGCATTCTCGCATGGGGACGACGTCAGGACGGTGTGCGCGCTGCGCCATGCCGGCACGCGGCGCTCGCCGCGGTGGCCGGGCCCACGTACGGCGAAGCCTTTCAGCGCGCGACGAATCCGCGCCCGGCGAGCTCGCGCACGATGCCGTCGGCCACTTGCGGCGCGTCGGCGTCGAGCGACTTCGGATACAGCTTCGTGACGTACGCCGACCACGCGAGCTTTTGCGTGTCGACGTCGTACAGGCGCACCTCGAACTTGACCGACAACGGCCGTACTTGCGTGTCGGCCGGATACCACTCGACTGCGGACCCGGACACCGTCCAGCCCCACGCACCCGGGGACGGCACGAGATTCACGTCCGCCGCGTCGGGGCGCAGCCAGACGTAGATCACCGCATCGGCGCCTGCGGCCCGGATCGCCTCCATGGGCGACACTCCGTTGGCCACGGCGGCGTCCTCGATGTAGCGGTCGCCGACGATGCCGTTCACGCCGGCCGCCGCCAGGCGCGCCACCAGCGCGTCGTCGAACACCTGGCGCTCCGCCTTGGATGCGCTCATCGCGATCACCGCGATCTTGCGGTACGGGTGCTTGGCTTCGCCGGCGCTCTGGGTGACGCGAGTGCTGGAGGTGATTTCCGCGCAGGCGGCGAGCGCCAGCGCCGCGGCCATGACGATGGCGACACGCCGGCGCATCATCCGTTGGCCGCCGGGACCATCGCGTGCGCCGCAAGCGCACCGAGCACGACGTCGCAGAACTGCGGCGCTTCCTGCGCGACCGAGCGCGGATCGAACGTTTCCGTGACGCCCGACCAGACGAGCTTCTTGCCGTACACCTCGTACACGGTGGTCTCGACGGTGGCGATGTCGTATTGCCGAACCTCGGGCACGGCGTACCAGCCGCCGTAGACGCCGTACCAGCCGAAGCCTCCGTAGCCGGGCCCCGGCACCATGGCCGTGGTCACCTGGGTGCGCGTCTGCACGCGCCGCAAGTGCACCATCATCAGCGCATCGGCACCCGACGTGGTGACGGCGCCGTCGAGTTGCGCCTCGCTGGCGCGGCCTTCCGGAAGAAAGCGATAGCCCGGTACCGCGTCGACGCCGCGCGCGCGCAGCTTCGATACCATGACGTCCTCGAACGTGCGCTCGCTGACGGTGCCGCCGCCGACGCCGACGACGATCCATTTCTTGAAAGTGCCGCGGGCATACGACGGGTCGGCCCAGGAGTCCCTGAGCGTCGTCGATGCGCAGGCGGCGAGCAGGAGCGCCGCCACGACGAGCACCGCGTGCGCCCGGTGCGGACGTCCATGCCACAGGTCAGCCATGCCATCTCCTTTGCAAACGCCGCCACGCGGCGGCTTCCCTCGTTGGACCGCGCGCCGGCCCGTCGGTGCGACCGTCGCCGCGCCCGCCATGCCCGCGCTAGCGGTTGCGGAATGCCGGCTTGCGCTTCTCGACGAATGCGCGCATGCCTTCCTTCTGGTCGTCGAGCGCGAACGTCGAATGGAACTCGCGCCGCTCGAACAGCAGCCCCTCGGCGAGCGAGCTCTCGTACGCGCGGTTGACCGACTCCTTGATCTTCATGACCACCGGCAGCGAGTGCGACGCGATCTTCGCGGCCATCGCCAGGGCTTCCTCGAGCAACTTGTCGGCCGCGACGACGCGCGCAACGAGCCCCGAGCGCTCGGCTTCCGCGGCGTCGATCATGCGCCCGGTCAGGCACCAGTCCATCGCTTTCGCCTTGCCCACCGCGCGCGGCAGGCGCTGCGTGCCGCCGAAGCCGGGCATCGTGCCGATGGTCACTTCCGGCTGGCCGAACTTCGCCGTGTCGGCGGCGATGATGAGATCGCACGCCATGGCGAGCTCGCAGCCGCCGCCGAGCGCGTAGCCGGCCACCGCCGCGATCACCGGCTTGCGCGTGGTGCGGATCGCCTCCCAGTTACGCGTGATGTAGTTGTCGGCGTAGACCTTGGCGTAGCTCCACTCGGCCATCGCGCCGATGTCGGCGCCGGCGGCGAAGGCCTTGTCGCTGCCGGTGATCACGACCACCGAAATCGCAGGGTCGGCGTCGAATCCGCGCAGCGCGTCGCCCAGCTCGTCGGCGAGCGCGTCGTTGAGCGCGTTGAGACGCGCCGGGCGATTGAGAGTGACGAGCGCCGTGCGCTCGCGCGTCTCGGTGAGGATGTTCTCGTAAGCCATCGTGCTCGTCCGCGGAAGTGGCGGGAATGAAGCGTGCATGGTAATCGACGGCGCGCTGCCCGTCATTGCCGCCGCGTGCGGGCGCGTCAGGCGCGTCCCGGATCGAAGCGCTTGGCGAGATCCTGCCAGCAGCGCCAGTAGTCCTGCTGCAGCGTGGGGGCGGCGAGCGCCCAGGGCGTGGGATGAATCGGTGTGCGCGTCTCGAACATGAACGCCATCGTGTCGCGGACGTACTCCGGCTGCGAGGTGTCGGTGGCCAGCGCGCGCGCGTAACTTGCCGCGTCCGGACCATGCCCGCACATGCAGTTGTGCAGGCTCGCGCCGCCCGGCGCGAAGCCTTCTGCCTTGGCATCGTAGGCGCCGTGGACGAGCCCCATGAACTCGGAAGCAATGTTGCGATGGAACCATGGCGGCCTGAACGTGTGCTCCATGGCGAGGATGCGCGGCGGGAAGATCACGAAGTCGAGCATGTCGACGCCGGGCGTGTCGCTCGGCGACTGCAGCACGAGGAAGATCGACGGGTCGGGATGGTCGAAGCTAGTCGAGCCGATGACATTGAAGCGCGTGAGGTCGTACTTGCAGGGCGCGTCGTTGCCGTGCCACGCGACGACGTCGAGCGGCGAATGGTCGATGGCCGCCGCCCACAGCGCGCCGTCGAACTTGGCGACGAGCTCGAAGTCGCCGTCGCGGTCCTCGTACCACGCCACCGGCGACAGGAAATCGCGCGCATTGGCGAGGCCGTTGCTGCCGATCGGTCCCAGGTCGGGCAGGCGCAGCGGCGCGCCGTAGTTCTCGCAGACATAGCCGCGCGCCTCGGCGTCGGCGAGCTCGACGCGAAAGCGCACGCCGCGGGGAATCACCGCGATCTCGAGCGGCGCGACATCGAGGCGGCCGAGCTCGGTGGCGATGCGCAGGCGCCCGTGCTGCGGCACGACCAGGAGCTCGCCGTCGGCGTCGAAGAAGAAACGCCGCATCGACTGGTTGCAAGCATAGACGTGGATCGCGCAGCCGTGCATCGCCGCGGGCGAGCCGTTGCCGGCCATCGTCACGAGGCCGTCGACGAAATCCGTCGGCGTCGACGGCAGCGGCAGCGGGCTCCAGCGCAACGGGTTGGGTGCGGTCGGCGCCTCGCCGAACCGCGACACGATGCTGCCGCTGGCGATGCGGCGAAATGGCGCATGCATCGCTGCCGGCCGTATCCGGTACAGCCAGCTGCGGCGATTCGCCGCGCGTGGCGCGGTGAACGCGGTGCCGGAAAGCTGCTCGGCATACAGGCCGTAGGCGACACGCTGCGGCGAATTCTGGCCCTGCGGCAGCGCGCCCGCGAGAGCCTCGGTGGCGAATGTGTTGCCGAAGCCGCTTTGGTATACGAGCGTGCCGAACGCGTGATCCGGCGCCGGTGGCGCGCCCGCGTCGGCGCTGCGCGGCGCGGCGGCACCGGCGCGCGGATGGGCGTGGCCGTCGGTGGCCATCAATGCGCCGCGCCGGCGATCTCGGCGCGTGCCGCTCTGATCGCCTCGGCGATGACGTCCTCGTCGCCGATGTGGTTGGCGAGCAGCAATACGAGTCGCACGTTCACACGCTCGCTCTGCGCGTCGGTGAGATCGCGATGGGCGTCGACCAGCATCGCGTAGAGGGCGTCGGCGGCGGCAAGGCGCGGCCGGGTGTCGAGCGTGGCCATGGGCATCATCGGCGCGCCGTCGCGCGCTCGACGGCGGCGCACACCGCGGCGACGTCGAACGCGCGCCAGCGCGCGCAAACGTGTTGATCCGGGCGCACAAGGTAGCACGTCCCCGCGCGCATGTCGTAGCGCCGGGCGACGTGGCCATCGCGGTCGCCGAGGCGCCCTGCACCCCCGTTCGCGCCGACGTCGACGACACCGCAGGCCGCGCGTTCGCGCAGCGCGCGTCGCGCGTCGGCGGCGATCTCGGCGTCGTAGGCGATCAGCGCGAAGCCGCCGCCGAGGCATTCGATCAGCCACGACGCCTCGCCCGCGAGCGGCGCATCCGGTGCCACGGCGCCGGGCCGCGCCGCATCCGACGCGGCATCGAACTCACCGCCGGCGTCGGACGTGTTGAGCGTGGACGCCTGCAGCACCGCCGGTGCCGACAGGCGCCCGCTGTTGACCCACTGCCGCGCGAACGCATGGTGCCGGGCAAGCTCGAGCACGGCATCGCGGTAGCGCCGCGACGCCGCGGTCTTCGGCGAGATGAAGTCGGTCGCGCGCGTCGAATGGCCGATGTTCTCGTCGGCGGCCGCGCCGCGTTCGGCGTCGTAGGTGTCCACCAGTGCAGGCGGCGCCACGCCGGCGATCACGTGCGCGAGCTTCCAGCCGAGGTTGTCGGCGTCCTGCACGCCGCCGTTGGCGCCCCGCGCGCCGAACGGCGACACCAGATGCGCGGCGTCGCCCGCGAACACCACGCGCCCGTGGCGAAAGCGCGCCATCCGCCGGCACTGGAAGGTGTAGACGCTCGCCCACTCGATCTCGAATTGCGCGTGCGCGCCGAGCATGGCGCGCACGCGCCCGGCGATCCTGTCGGGCTGGCGCTCGGCCTCGGCATCCGCCTCCGCCCCGAGCTGGAAGTCGAGCCGCCAGACGTCGTCGGCCTGGCGATGCAGCAGCGCCGACTGGTTGCGGTGGAAAGGCGGGTCGAACCAGAACCAGCGTTCGGCCGGAAACGCCGAAGTCATGCGGATGTCGGCGATCAGGAAGCGATCGTGGAATGCGCGGCCCTCCGCCTCGAGACCCAGCGCATGCCGCACGGTGCTGCGCGCGCCGTCGCTGGCGACGAGCCAGTCGCAATCGAACGCATAGGCGCCTTCGGCGGTTTCGACCGCCACGCGCACGCCGTCGGCGCCCGGCTCGACGCCGACGCAGCGATGGCCGAAGCGCAGCATGCACGTTGGCAGCGCGCGGGCGCGCGCCACCAGCATCGATTCGACGTGATATTGCTGGAGATTGACGAAAGCCGGGCGGTGGAATCCGGGCTCCGGCGCGAGGTCGAAGTGGAACACCTCGCGCTCGCCGAAGAACACCCGGCCGGTATTCCACTGGACGCCCTTCGCCACCACCGCGTCGCCGACACCGAGGCGGTCGAAGATCTCCAGCGTGCGCTTCGACCAGCAGATCGCGCGCGAGCCGAAGCTCACCGTCTCGTCCTCGTCGAGCACGATCACCGGGACGTCGCGCTGCGCGAGGTCGATGGCGAGTGCCAGGCCCACCGGTCCGGCGCCGACGATCGCCACCGGCACTCGCGCGCCGTCGCAGCCCGCACGCGGCGCCGGCGCGAACCGCGGATGCACGAACGCGCCCACGACGGTCCGACCCGCTACCCTTCGAGCGTGCGCCACATCTCCTTGTCGCGCTCGGCGGTCCAGATCCGCGGATCGGCGTGCGCCGTTGCCTCGTCGTACGCGCGCGTGACGTCGAACGGCAGGCAATGGTCGAAGATCACCCAATCGCCGAAGCGCGGCTTGAGCGTGGCGTAGGTCTCGCGATACACGGTGCGCAGGTCCTTGCCGGCGGCCGCGCCGCGCTTCACCGCGTCGAACATCGCGGTGATGAATGCGCGCGTGCCGTCGAGTCCCGCCTTGACTTCGTCCGGCGTCTTGAGCGACGCGCCGCGGCCGGGCACGAGGCTGTGCGCGCCGAGCGCGGCGACGCGGTCGAGCGTCGCCGGCCACGCGCCGAGGTAGGCGTCACCGGTGTATGGCGTGGCGCCGAACTCGACGAGATCGCCCGAGAACAGCACCTGGTCCTGCGGCAGCCACACCACGGTGTCGCCCTTGGTGTGGCCGCGCCCGAGCTGCAGGATGTCGACGCGCAGCTTGCCGAGCCACAGCGTCATGCTGCCCTCGAACACCAGCGTCGGCCACGTGAGGCCGGGCACCGACTCGACGGCGCGAAACAGCCGCGGGAAACGCTCGATCTCGCTTTGCATGTCCTGCGCGCCGCGCTCGGCGATGAGGTCGTACGTGTCGCGGCTGGCGATGATGTGCTCGGCGGCGTAGCCCGACGCCCCGAGCACGCGCACCGCATGGTAGTGCGACAGCACGACGTAGCGAATCGCCTTGTCCGTCACGCCGCGGATGCGGCGGATGACATCCTGCGCCATCACCGGCGTCGCCTGGGTGTCGATCACCATGACGGCGTCGTCGCCGATGACGATGCCGGTGTTGGGATCGCCTTCGGCGGTGTACGCGTAGGCGTGGGCCGAGAGGCGGTCGAAGCTCACCTCTTTCTCGATGAGGTCCGCCTGCGATGCGAAAGCCTTGTCAGCCATGTTCGATCCTCGCTGCCGATGCCGGAGGCGGGGTCGCGCCCGGCGCACGGATCGATTCTAGCGCCAGCGGGGCGCGTCAGCCGCGCTTCGCGACGATCGCCTCCATTCGATCCATGATCGCGTTCATCCGCCTGACCAGCGCGCGATACGGCGCCGGCGTGGCGAGGTCGACGCCGGCGCGCTTGACGAGCTCGTACGGCGAATCCGAGCCGCCGGCCTCGAGCAGCGCAAGATAGCGCTCTCTAGCGCCGGGCTCGCCCGCCAGCACGCGCTCGGCGAACAGCGAGCTCGCGGCGATGGAGGTGGCGTACTGGTAGACGTAGAACGACGAGTAGAAGTGCGGCACGTAGGCCCACTCGACACAGTCGACGTCGTCGATCTTCATCACGCCGGCGTCCACGCCGTGGTATCGCTTCAGTATCCCGCAATAGGTCTGCGTCAGGCTCTCGCCGGTCAGCGGCTCGCCGCGGTCCGCGGCGGCGTGGATCCTGCGCTCGAAATCGGCGAACATGGCCTGGCGGAAGAACGTCACGCGCAGGCCCTCGAGCGCGTTGCCGAGGTAGAACAGCCGCTCGTCGTCGTCCTTCGCGGTCTTCAGCATCTTCTCGACCAGGAGCTCCTCGTTGAACGTCGACGCGATCTCGCCGACGAAAATGGCGTAATCGGAAGTGGCGAAGGGCTGCGCGTGATTGGCGAGGAAGCTGTGCATCGCGTGGCCCCACTCGTGCGCGATCGTCGTCAGCGACTCGTAGTTGCCTGAAAAGCCCATCAGCACGTACGGATGCACGTCGTAGGCGGCGCCGGCCATGTGCGCGCCGCTTTCCTTGTGCGGCCGGGCGAAGGCATCCATCCAGCGGCTGTCGAATCCGCGCCGCATCGCCTCGACGTAGTCGCGGCCGAGCGGCGCCACGGCGTCGAGCACCAGCGCCTTGGACTGGGGCAGCGTATACGCGTAGTCGCCGTGCACCAGCGGCGGGTAGATGTCGTAGTAATGCATGTCGGCGATGCCGAGCAGCTTCGCGCGCAGGCGAAAGTAGCGATGCAGCGTCGGCAGGTTCGCGTTTGCCTCCGCGAGCAGCGTGTCATAGACGGCGACCGGCACGGCGCGGCGATCGAGCGAAGCCGTGATCGAGTCGGGGTACTTGTGCAACTTGGCGTCCGTCGCCGCCTGACGCATCTGCGCATACAGCGTCGCGCCAAGCGTGCGCTCGTAGATCTTGTACGTGCCGAAGTACGTGTCCATCACGCGCTTGCGGTCGTCGCGGTTGCGCGATTCGCGCTGATCTTCGTAGCCCTGGGCATCGAGCGTCACCTCGCGGCCGTCGGCGAGCTTCACGGTCGGCCAGGGAATGTCGGCGTTGGTGAGGGTCGAATAGATGTTGCGCCCGGCGTCGGCCGTGGCGCCGAAGGCGGCGATGAGCGACTCACCCTCGGCATCGAGCGTGTGCGGCGCCGCCCGCAGCGCCTCGGCGAGCGGATAGCGGTAGGCGGTGAGCGCGGGATCCGCGGCGACAAGCGCGTCGACACGCGCCTTGCCGAGCGCGAGCACCTCGGGATCGAAGAAGGCATCGGCCTCGCCGAGCTGGCTGCCGAGGAGGTCGCTGCGCTGGCCGAGGGCGATCGACGACGGCAACGACGTGTCGGCGGCGAGCGTCTCGTCGGCGTACACGGCCAGGCGAGCGTAGCGCTTGCGCATGTCATAGTGCAGCTCGATGCACGCGCGAAAGCGCGCGACACCGTCGCCGAGATGCCCCTTGCACGCGTCGAGCTCCGCGAATTGCGCGACGAGCTTGTCGGCGTCGGCACTCCACGCCTGCGGCGAGGCGTAAAGATCGGCCAGATTCCAGCGGTCGGCGTCCGGCTCGGCGAACGCGTACCCGGCGGTACACGCCAGCACCATGGCCAGCGCGGCGGGAATGCAGACACGGGACATGGAAATCCTCGGGGTCTCGACGGTCGCGATTGTAGCGGTCCCACCCGCGTGCACCGGCGCCGCGACCCCGCCGCCCGGGCCGCTCGCCCCCCGAACGTGTTCGCACGCCGCACGAGCCTGCCGCGGCCGCTTGTGCGTCGCCGACAGGCGGGCGCGACCCGGACCGCTAGCCCGCGCGCCGCGCGCGCGGCACCGGTCCCGTGCTGCCGCGCACGATGAGGTCGACCGGGGCTTCCTCGATGCGTGGCACGCGCCGGCCGGCGAAGCGCGCGAGCAGGCGCTCCGCGGCGCGCCGGCCGATGTCGGCGCTCGGAATGTGGATAGTCGTCAACGGCGGCGCGACTTCCGCCGCGAGCTCGATGTCGTCGAACCCTGCCACCGACATCGCACGCGGCACCGGCAGGCCGCGCGCGGCGCATTCGAGCATCGCGCCGAAAGCGAGCAGGTCGTTGCCGCAGGCAAGCGCGGTCGGCGCCGGCCCGCGCGACAGGATCTGCGCCAGCGCCGCGCGGCCGCTGGCGATGGAAAACGCCGTCTCGACGTAGCGATGCCCGGCGAGCACGAGGCCGTGTGCGGCCAGCGCCTCGCGCACGCCGGCCGAGCGCTCGCGCGCGCGGTCGTTGTGCTCGGTGTAGCCGGAGATCAACGCGAATTCGCGATGCCCGAGCTCGATCAGGTGGCGCGTGATGCGGATCGCGCCCAGCCGATTGGAGAAGCCGACGCAATGATGATGACGGTCGGGATCGAGCGCCCAGGTCAGCTCGAACGGAATGCCCGATTGCGCGAGGAACTGGAAGAGCCGAGGCGAATGATCGGTGCCGACGAACACGAGGCCGTCGACGCCGCGCTCCACGAGCGCCAGCGTCACGTCGAACTCGGTATCGGCGTCGTATTCGTGGCTCGCCACCAGCAGCGTGTAGCCGGCCGCCGCGAGCGCGCGCTGCAATGCCTGTGCTGCGCGCGCGAAGATCGGGTTGTCGAGCGTGGGCACCACGGTGCCGACGGTGCGCGAGCGCCGCGACGCGAGCGCACGCGCCGCGCCGTGAGGGACGTAGCCGAGGATGCGCGCGGCCTCGTCCACCTTCTTGCGCGTGCGCGCCTGCACCAGCGCGGGGTCGGCGAGCGCGCGCGAAGCGGTGGACAGCGAGACCCCCGCGGCGCGCGCCACGTCCGCCAGGCGGGCGGTCGGCTTCTTCATCATCGCCCAAGAATAGCATCGTGAAAGCGCTCTCGCGCGTCGATGCTGCACCGCACGTTGACCGAGCGGGCGGGCGGCTATATTCTCCGATGAAAGCGCTTTCATCGCGACGAGGCGGAACGACCCGATGGCGATCGAGCACCTCAAGCAGGCAACGAAGACGGCGGAAACGGAATCTGGCAACGCGCAGGCCGTCGCCGCCGAAATGCTCGCCGACATCGCGCGTCGCGGCGAGGCGGCGGTTCGCGAGTACGCGGCGTCGCTCGACCACTGGCGCGGCGACATCGTGGTGTCGGCGGAGGAGATCGAGCGGCGCACGCGCGACATCGCCCCCGGCGTGCGCCAGGACATCGACTTCGCCACCTCGCAAGTGAGCCGCTTCGCCGCGGCGCAGCGCGACTCGATCCGCGAGTTCGCGACGGAGATCCGGCCCGGGCTCGTGGTGGGCCAGCGCCTCGTTCCCGTCAACGTCGCCGGTTGCTACGTGCCGACGGGGCGCTACGCGCACATCGCGTCCGCGTACATGAGCATCGCCACGGCGAAGGCGGCCGGCGTGCCCACCGTCATCGCCTGCTCGACACCCTACAGGGGCGAAGGTGTGCACCCCCAGGTGCTGTACGCCATGCATCGCGCGGGCGCCGACGTGGTCATGACGCTTGGCGGCGTGCAGGCGATCGCGACGATGGCCTACGGTCTGTTCACCGGCCGGCCCGCCGACATCGTCGTCGGCCCCGGCAACCGCTTCGTCGCGGAGGCCAAGCGCCTGCTGTTCGGCAAGGTCGGCATCGACGTGTTCGCGGGCCCGTCGGAAGTCGCGGTGATCGCCGACGACAGCGCCGACGCGGCGGTGGTCGCCGCCGATCTCGTTGGCCAAGCCGAGCACGGCCACGATTCGCCGGCATGGCTCGTCACCACGTCGCGCGCGGTCGCCGAGGAGGTGCTGCGCCGCGTGCCGCCCTTGATCGCCGCCTTGCCGCCCACCGCGCGCGACGCCGCCGGCGCCGCCTGGCGCGACTATGGCGAGGTGATCCTTTGCGACACGCGCGAGGAGGCGGCGACCGTTTCCGATCGCCTCGCCTCCGAGCATCTCGAGGTGCAGGCGCGCGATCTCGACTGGTGGCTCGCGCGGCTCACCAACTACGGCTCGCTCTTCCTCGGCGAGGAAACCACCGTGGCGTTCGGCGACAAGGCGTCCGGGCCAAACCACATCCTGCCGACCAAGGGCGCGGCGCGCTACTCCGGCGGATTGTCGGTGCACAAATTCATGAAGACGCTGACGTGGCAGCGCATGACCCGCGACGCCGCGCGCACCGTGGCGGAAGTCAGCGCGCGCATCTCGCGCCTCGAAGGCATGGAAGCGCACGCGCGCACCGCGGACGCACGGCTCGCCAAGTACTTTCCCGGCGAATCGTTCGACAAGGGCGAACCGGTGCAGGCATGAGCGTGCTGTCACTGTTCCGGCTCGACGACCGCGTCGCGCTGGTGACGGGCGCCAGTTCGGGCATTGGCCGCGCGATCGCCATGACGCTGGCGGAGGCCGGCGCGCGCATCGTGCTGGTGGCGCGACGCGGCGCGGACCTGGAGGCCGCGTCAGCGGCCATCGCCGCCGCCGGCGGCGCGGCCGTGGCGCTGCCCTGCGACCTCGCCGATCGTGGCGCGCTCGATGCCTGCGCGCGGGCTGCGGGCGCCGCCTACGGCGCCCCGGATATCGTCGTCAACGCCGCGGGCATCAACGTGCGCAAGCCGATGCTCGAGGTTACGCCCGACGACTGGGACCGCGTGCTGCGCATCAACCTCGACGCGCCGTTCTTCCTCGCGCAACGCCTGGTGCCGGCGATGATCGCGCGCGGCTGGGGACGCATCGTCAACATCGCCTCGCTGCAATCGCTGCGCGCATTCGCCAACAGCGGCCCCTACGGGGCCTCGAAGGGCGGCATCGCGCAGCTCACCCGCGCGCAAGCCGAGGCGTGGTCGCGCCACGGCGTCAACGCCAATGCCATCGCGCCCGGCTTCTTCGCCACCGCGCTCACCGCCAGCGTCGCCGCCGATCCCCCGCGCTGGCGCGCGCATGCCGAGCGCACGTTCGCAGGCCGCAATGGCGAGCTCGCCGACCTCGCCGGCACCGCGGTGTTCCTCGCCAGCCGCGCGTCCGATTACGTGACCGGCCAGACGATTTTCGTCGACGGCGGATACTCGGCGGCATGAAGGCTCTGGTCTATACCGCGCCGGACGCGGTCACCTATCGCGACGAGCCCACGCCCGCGCGCGGCGACGGCGAGGTGCTGATTCGCGTCGACGCGGCCGGCATCTGCGGCTCGGACATGCACGCTTATCACGGCCACGACCCGCGCCGCGTACCGCCGCTGATCCTCGGCCACGAGCTCGCCGGCGAAATTCTCGAGGGACCCGGTGCGGGGCGCCGCGTCACCGTGAACCCGTTGATCACCTGCGGCCATTGCGACTATTGCCGCCAGGGTCGGGACAACCTTTGCGCCAACCGCACGATGATCGGCATGACGCGCGCCGGCGCTTTCGCCGAGCTCGTGACCACGGCGGCGGCGAGCGTGATCGAGGTTCCACCGGCAATGCCGGTGCGCACTGCGGCGCTCACCGAGCCGGCGGCGACCGCGCTCCACGCCATCGCCCTCGCGGCGCGCGCGCTCGCGCGGCCCCTGCCGGAGGCAAACGTACTGGTGCTGGGCGGCGGCGCGATCGGCCTCCTGGCGGCGCTGCTGCTGCAAAGCCAGGGCGTGCGGCGCGTCGCGGTGGCCGAGACCAACGCGCTGCGGCGCGCGAGCGTCGCACGCGCGTCGGCCGCGCGTGCGTTCGATCCCGTGGCGGACGCGGCGCCGCCTGCCGATAGCGTCGACCTCGTGGTCGACGCCGTCGGATCGAAGGCCACGCGCAACACCGCGCTCGCGGCGGTCAAGCCGGGTGGCGTGATCGTGCATGTCGGTCTCGCCGATCGCAGCAGCGAGATCGACATGCGCAAGCTCACGCTCGGCGAAGTCGTGCTGATCGGCTGCTACACCTACACGTCCGCCGACTTGCGCGCCGCCGTGACCGCATTGCACGAAGGCGTGTTCGGCGACCTCGCCTGGGTCGAGGAGCGGCCTCTCGCCGACGGCGCCGGCGCGTTCCGCGACCTGCACGCGGGGCGCAGCGCCGCCGCCAAGATCCTGCTGCGGCCGTGATGCGAGCCCGCGCCGCGATCCTGCAGGCGCCGCGCGCATGACCGCCGCTCCCAATGGCGGAAGCTCGCCACGAGGGTCGTCGCCATGAGCGCCGCCGGGCCGCCCCAAGGCGCTGCCCCCTTTGGGGGAGGCGAGCGCAGCTCGCTACGGGGGAGGCCATGAGCGCTGCCGGGCCGCCCCAAGGCGCTGCCCCCTTTGGGGGAAGCGAGCGCAGCTCGCTACGGGGGAGGCCATGAGCGCCGCCGGGCCGCCCCAAGGCGCTGCCCCCTTTGGGGGAAGCGAGCGCAGCTCGCTACGGGGGAGACCATGACCCGCATCGTGTTCGAGGGCGTGAGCCGCGAGTTCGTGCGCGATGGCCGCAGCTTTCCCGCGCTGGACAACGTCAGCTTCACCGTGCGCGACCGCGAGTTCGTCGCCATCGTCGGGCCGTCCGGATGCGGCAAGACCACGTGCCTGCGCATGGCAGCGGGCCTCGAATTCCCCAGCGCCGGCAACGTCAGCGTCGGCGACCGTCCGGTGACGCGGCCGGGGCCCGACCGCGCCGTGGTGTTCCAGCAATTCGCGCTGTTCCCCTGGAAGACGGTGTACGACAACATCGACTTCGGCCTGCGCGGCAAGCGCCTGCCCGCGCACGCGCGCCGCGAGCGCATCGCGCAGCTGGTCGCCCTGATGGGCCTGCAGGGCTACGAGTCGGCGTACCCCCACCAGCTCTCCGGCGGCATGCAGCAGCGCGTGGCGATCGCGCGCAGCTACGTGCTCGACCCCGACGTGCTGCTGATGGACGAACCCTTCGGCGCGCTCGACGCGCAGACGCGCGTCGTCATGCAGGAGGAGCTGATCAAGCTTGCGCGCGTCAATCCGCGCACCGTGCTGTTCATCACCCATGCGGTCGAGGAAGCGGTGTACCTCGCCGATCGGGTGGTGGTGATGACGCGACGTCCCGGCCGCATTCGCGAGATCATCGACGTCGCGCCGGTGCGCAAGGCCGAAAACTGGGACCGCTTCGATCGCACCGAGGAGGTCATGGACCAGGAGTCGTTCGTGCACCTGCGCACCCATATCTGGCGGCTGCTGCGCGGCGAGCAGCAGCCGGAAAACCCCGCGCCGTCATCTCGAGGAGGAAGCACAACATGAAAAGGCCATTCGCAGCACTCGCAGCGGGCATCGCGCTCGCATTCGCGTCCACCGGCGCGTTCGCGCAGCAGCCGACGGTGATCAAGATCAGCTACCAGCCGGCGCTGTACTGGTCGCTGCCGTTCTACGTGGCCGCCGAGAAAGGGTGGTACGCGGAGCTCGGCCTCAAGCCGGAGTTCAGCACGTTTCCGGCGGGCGTGCCGCAGATCGCGGCCTCGGCATCGAAGTCGTGGGATGTCGGCGGCACGGGCTCCGTGCCGGCGGTGCTGGGCGCAGTCCGCTACGACCTCCTCACGATCGGCATCACCAACGACGAGTCCTACGCCAACGCGCTGCTCGCCACCGGCAAGACCGCCAGCGGCTTCGAGAAGAACCCCGCGTCGATCAAGGGACAGACGATCGTGCTGACGGCGAACTCCACCGGCGACTACGCGGTGCAGTCGTGCCTCGCGAAATGGGGGCTCAAGAAGTCGGACGTGACCATCAAGAGCATGGGCCAGGCCGAGGTCATCTCGGCGATGTCGAGCGGCAACGCGGACCTCGGCGGCCTGTGGGCGCCGAACACCTACACGCTGGAGGAGAAGGCCGGCGCGAAGCAGATCTGCTCGGGCAAGGACGCCGGTGCGGCCGTGCCGGGTGCGCTGATCGTGCGCGCCGACTACGCCAAGTCCGAGCCGCAGAACGTCGCCAAGTTCCTCGCCGTCTACCTCCGGTCGTGGAAGTGGCTCAACTCGCACAAGACCGAAGCCGTCGCGATGATGAAGAAGTTCTACGCACAGGGCGGCGTGACGATCAGCGAAGCGGCGATGCGCAAGGAATTCGACACGCGCCCGACATTCGACCTCGCCCAGCAGCTGAAAATCATGCGGCGTCCCGGGGGAGGCGCGTCGGAGGTCGACGGCTGGTTCGCCAACATCGGCGCCTTCATGAAGGCCAACGGCACGTTCGCGGACGCGCCGGCGGTGTCGAAATACGTCACCGACGAGTACCTGCTGATGGTCGATCGCGACCCCAAGCTCAAGGCATTCGCCAACCGCGCGGACTAGCGACCGATGGCACGTGACGACATGCGCCGGCCCGCCTGGGTCGGCGTCGTCACCTTCGCCGCGCTCGTCGTCCTCTGGTACGCGCTCACCACGTGGACGCAGACGATCGGATCGGGGCGATTCCCGTCGCCGGCCGAGACTTACGACGCGCTGCGCCAGATCCTCGTCCAGGGCTACGCGGATGCGCGCCTGCCCGTGCATGCGCTGCACAGCGCGAAACTCGTGCTGCTGGGTTTCGCGGCGGCCGTCGCGCTCGGCGTGCCGCTCGGCCTGGCGATGGGCTGGAGCCGCGCCTGCGAGGCGTTCGTCAATCCGACGTTCCTGCTGCTGCGGCCCATTCCGCCGCTGGCATGGATTCCGCTGGCGATCGTCTGGCTCGGCCTCGGCGACGCGGCGAAGGTGCTCGTCATCTGGTTCGCGGCGTTCGTGCCCGCCGTGATCAACAGCTACAGCGGGGTGCGCAGCCTGGAGCCCTATCTCGTCGAGGCTGCGCGCACGCTGGGCGCCTCGCGCCGGATGATCGTCACCGAGGTGCTGATTCCCGGCGCGCTGCCGATGATCTTCAGCGGCCTCCGGCTGTCGCTGCAGGCGTGCTGGACGACGCTCGTCGCGGCGGAGCTGATCGGCGCCATCGCCGGCCTCGGGCACGTGCTCTCCCAGGCGTCGCTCGACCTCTACCCGGCGATGATCGTCGTCGGCATGATGGCGGTCGCCGTCACGGCCGCGCTGATGACGCTGGCGCTCGGCGTCGTCGAGCGGCGCGCGATGCCGTGGCGCAAGGCGTGACGTGCGCGACCCGTTCGCTCCGCTGCCTCTCGCCCGCTGGCTCGCGCTCACCGCCGCGGGCGTCCTCGCGTTCTTCAGCGTCTGGGGGTTGACGGCCGCCAGTGGCATCGTGTCGCCGCAGTTCCTGCCATCCCCCTCCGCCGTGCTCGCGCAATTCGTCGCGCTGACGCACGAGCCGTTCGTCGGCTACACGCTGCAGCAGCACCTCTGGTCCAGCTTCGGCCGTTTCGCGACGGGTTTCGGCCTCGCAGCGCTGATCGGGGTTCCACTCGGGCTCGCGATGGGATGGTTCCGCTGGCTCGACGCCATCGTCACGCCGCTGTTCGACGCGCTGCGCTTCGTCGCGCCGATCGCCTGGGTGCCGTTCGCCGCGCTGTGGTTCGGCACGGGCATCGGCGGCCCGGTGCTGGTCATCTTCAGCGGCGCGTTTCCGCCGTGCGTGATCAATGCCTATCGCGGCGCGCGGTTCGTCGAGCCCCGGTTCGTCGAAGCCGCGCAGACGCTTGGCGCGTCGCACTGGCGGATGATCACCGAAGTGCTGTTGCCGGCGTCCGTGCCGTCGATCGTCGCCGGGCTGCGCATCAGCGCCGGCTTGGGCTGGCAGTCACTGGTGGGCGCGGAGCTGATCGTGGCGTCGAGTGGCATCGGCTACCTGCTGGTGCGCGGGCAGGCCAGCATCAGCACGTCGATCGTGATGAGCGGCATGATCGCCATCGGCCTCGTCGGCTTCGCGATCGACATCCTGCTGCGGATGCTCGAGAACCGGATCAACCGCCGCCGCGGTCGCTAGGCCGAGCCACCGGCGCGACTCATGCCGCGGCGAGCGGTGAAGCCGCGACGTCCACCCACCGCCGCTCGCGATGCGAGGCGATGCACGCCTCGATGAAGGCCATCGTGTGCGCGCCGTCCTCGATGCGCGGCCACGCGGCAGGCGGCGCCGCGATGCCGAGATTGCGCGCACAGCAGGCGTCGGCGACTTCGCGGTAGAGGTTGGCGAACGCCTCGCGCAGGCCTTCCGGATGGCCGCGCGGCGTGCGTCCGAGCGCGATGATGTCGGGCGGCAGGTAGCGGTCGCCGCGTCCGATGCGCTGCGCGGGCTCACCCTCGCGCGCGAGCGTCAAGTAGCTCGCCTCGCGGTGCGACCAGGCGAGATGCCCGCGCGCGCCAAACACGCACAGGCGAATCTCGTTCTCGGCGCCCGCCGCCGCCTGCGTCGCAGTGAAGGTGCCGCGCGCGCCGTCGTCGAATTCGAGCAGCGCGGACGCCTGGTCGACGAGCGTGCGCCCCGGCATCAGCGGCGTGAGGTCCGCGACCACCCGCGCGATGCGCGCGCCGGTGACGGCGCACGCGAGCTGCTGCGCGTGACAGCCGATCGCGTCCATCACCAGCGCCAGGCCGCTGCGCGCGCTGTCGACCACCCAGCGCTGGCGCGCGTCCTGCGGATGATTCTCGATGCGCGTCGCGAGGCCGCCCTGGATGTACTCCACCTGCACGAAACGCACCGCGCCGATCGCACCGTCGCGCACCAGACCGCGCGCATGCCGCGTCATCGGATACGCAGAATATCCGTGCGTGATGGCGAACACGCGGCCCGCGGCGCGGGCGCGGGTGACGAGGTCGGCAGCCTCGGCGAACGTGCGCGTCACCGGTTTGTCGGCGATCACGTCGAGGCCGGCGTCGAGCGCGGCGACCGCGTAGGCGTAGTGACTGTCGTTGGGGGTCATGATCGCCACGGCGTCGATGGCGTCGGCGCGCACGGCCTCGCGTGCGAGGAGCTCGCCGACATCGCGGTACGCGCGGGCGGGATCGACACCGACGGCGACGCCGGCTTCGCGCGAGCGTGCCGGGTCACCGGAGAACACGCCGGCGACCACCCGCCACGCACCGTCGAGTTCGGCGGCACTCTGGTGGATGCGGCCGATCCACGAGCGCGGGCCGCCGCCGATCAGCGCCAGGCGCAGGGGCCGGCCGAATTGCACGCGCAGCGTGGTGGCGCTCATGTTGCGCACGGCTCCGTCATGGTTGGGTGCGCCGTCATCATCCCGCACGCCCTCTCGTCACGGCGCGACAGTCGGCGCGCCCGCCGCGCCGTGCGTGCGCGATGGCGGCACGGGCGGCGCTTCGTCCGCATACAGACCCAGCACGCGCGCCTTCAGCCGCACCAGGCCGAGCAGCGCGTCGAGATTCGGCGTCGGCAACCCCACGCGCTGGCCGATCTCGCGTACCGACGCCACCAGCGCGTCGATCTCCAGGGGCCGTCCGGCGTCGACGTCCTGCAGCATCGACGTGCGCACGGCGCCGAGCTTGCGCGTGACCGCCTGGCGCGCCTCGCCCGAGTCGGCAATCGGACAGCCGATCGCGGCGCCGATCGCCGCCGCCTCGGCCATCACCGCGAGGCAGTAGCGGTTGACCAGCGGGTCGTCGAGAATCCGGTCCATCGTCGCGCCGGTCAGCGCCGACACCGGGTTCATCGTCATGTTGCCCCACAGCTTGAACCAGATGTCGCGATGAATCGACGCCGAAACCTCGACGTCGATGCCCGCGGCACGCAGCGTCTCGACGAGGTGCGCGAGGCGCGCCGTCGGCGCGCCGCTGGCTTCGCCGACGATGAGGCGATTGCCCAGCGCATGCCGTACGACGCCGGGCGCGCTGCACGACGCGGACAGGTGCACGACGCCACCTGCCGCGTGTCGCGCCGGGATGGCAGCGAGGATGCGGCCCCCCGGATCGATCGACGTCAGCGGCGCGCCGGCGAGCGCCGGAAGGTCATGCGCAAACCACCACGGAATGCCGTTCATCGCGGTCATCACGAGGGTATCCGCGCCCAGCATCGCCTGCACGGCCGGCGCCGCGGCCGCCATCGCCGGCGCCTTCACCGCCACGATCACGACGTTGCACGGACCGACGTCGCGGGCGTCGGTGGCGACGCGGGCAGCCGCCGCCAGGCGCTCGCCGCCACTGTCCATCTGCCAGCCATGGCGACGCAACGCATCGGCAGTGGCGCCGCGCGCCACTGCCGTGACGTCGACGCCGGCGCTTGCGAGGCGCGTGCCGAGATATCCGCCGACGGCGCCGGCACCGACGATCGCAATGCGCGGCGCCGCCTGCGCCATCAGGGCGGCGTCGCGCGGCCGGTGGCCGCGTAACTGCAAAGGCGCGCGAATTGCTCGCCCAGCACGGCGTCCACTGCAGGCGCGAGCTTGTCGAGGCCGCTCGCGGCGCTGCCGTTCACCTTGTAGATCATCGTCAGCAGGGTGCCGGTGCCCTCGGCGCGCGTGCCGATCGACAGCACCGCGTTGACGCCCAGGCCCTGCAACGGGCCGAGCGCGCCCTCGAGGCGAACGGCCTGATCGTGAAGCGCCATCAGCACGACGCCGTGGCGCACGCTGTTGTCGCGGCCCGCAGCATCCTTCCAGCGTTCGCAGAAACAGCCGCCCGCCTCCATGCCGAGGCTCAGGTTGGCGGCGTTGCCCGAGTAGCTGTGGGCGCCATTCCACCAGTGGTCGATCGCCGGTATCGCCGCGTAGGCCTTGCCGGGCGGCACGTCGAGCGTGCGGGTGTACGTGAGCGTGAAGCCGTCGGCCGCGGCTTCCTTCACTTCGGCGAGCGCCGGTCCCGCGGCCAGCGCGCACAGCGCCAGTGCCGCGCCGAGCCCTTGCCGAGCGACCTGCGCCGCACGCGAGTTCAGCCTCGTTGCCATTGCTTTCTCCCGCCGGTCGCAGGACCGGCCACGGCCGATCGGAGCACGCGCGGCACGCGCGCGTCAACCGGCGTGTGGCGCCGGGGCGGCTTCACGCGCGCGGCCGCTTGTCGACCACGCGGCGCGCCTTCCCCACCGAACGCTCGATGCCGCCCGGCGCCACCACCCGCACGGCAGCCGTGACGCCGACGAGATCCTTGATCGAATGCGCGAGGCGCGCGCCCGCGGCGTCGCCGTCGGCCGCGCCGGCGCCGGGCGCGCGCTCGACCAGCACCGTCAGCTCGTCGAGATGCGCCGGCCGCGCGATCTCGAGCTGGTAGTGCGCGACCAGGCCCGCTTCGCGCAGGATCAGCTCCTCGACCTGCGTCGGGAACACGTTGACGCCGCGGATGATCAGCATGTCGTCGGAGCGCCCGGTGATCTTCTCGATGCGCCGCATCGCGCGCGCGGTGGGCGGCAACAGCCGCGTCAGGTCGCGCGTGCGGTAACGCACGATCGGCATCGCCTCCTTGGTGAGCGAGGTGAACACGAGCTCGCCGCGCTCGCCGTCGGGCAGCACGCGGCCGGTCTCGGGATCGATGATCTCCGGATAGAAATGGTCCTCCCAAACGGTCAGGCCATCCTTGGTCTCGATGCATTCCTGCGCGACGCCGGGGCCGATCACTTCCGACAGGCCGTAGATGTCGATCGCATCGATCGCCATCCGCGCCTCGATGGCCACGCGCATCGCCGGCGTCCACGGCTCTGCGCCGAAGATGCCGATTTCGAGCGACGACGCGCGCGGATCGCGTCCCTGGCGTTCCATCTCCTCGGCGATCGCCAGCATGTACGACGGCGTCACCATGATGATCGACGGCGCGAAATCGGCGATGAGCTGCACCTGCTTCTCGGTCTGGCCGCCGGACATCGGCACCACCGTGCAGCCGAGCTTCTCGGCGCCGTAGTGCGCACCGAGGCCGCCGGTGAAAAGGCCGTAGCCATAGGCGACGTGCACGATGTCGCCGGCGCGGCCGCCGGCGGCGCGAATCGAGCGCGCCATCACCGTCGCCCACGTGTCGATGTCGTTGCGCGTGTAGCCGACGACCGTCGGCTTGCCGGTCGTGCCCGACGAGGCGTGGATGCGCGCCACCTGCTGGCGCGGCACGGCGAACATGCCGAACGGGTAGTTGTCGCGCAGGTCGGCCTTGACGGTGAACGGAAAGCGCGCGAGGTCGTCGAGCGAGCGCAGATCGCCGGGCGCCACGCCGGCCGCGTCGAACGCACGCCGATAATGCGGCACGTTGGCGTAGGCGTGGCGCAGCGTCGACGCGAGGCGCGCCTGCTGCAGCGCGCGAAGCTCGTCCACGCTGGCGCGCTCGATCGGCTCGAGGTCGCCCGGTTGCGGATGTCGTGCGGTCACGCGATTCCTCCGGAAGGTGCGACGGTCAGCCGTCGTCGACGACGTGCCCCTTGATGCGATGGCTCTTGCCGCGGAACAGCGCAATGACCTCGCCGCGCTGGTTCGTGACCTCGATGTCGTAGACACCGGTGCGCCCGGCGACGCTGCGCTCGATGGCGCTCGCCGTCAGCTCGTCGCCCTCGCGTGCCGGCGCCAGGAACTCGATCGTGCAGCCCGACGCCACGGTCGTCAGATTGTAGCTGTTGCAGGCGAACGCGAACGCGCTGTCCGCCAGCGTGAAGATGAGGCCGCCGTGGCAGATCGCGTGGCCATTGACCATGTCCGCGCGCACCGTCATCGCAAGACGCGCGCTCCCCGGGGCGACCGCGACGATGCGCATGCCGAGCGCCTGCGACGCGCGATCGCGCGCGTACATCGACTCGGCCACGCGGCCGGCCAATGCCTGCGCGTCGTCGCCGCCGCTCATGACGCGGCGCCACGCAGCGCCGTCCGCGTCGCGGCGCGGCGCGCGAGCCACGGCGAGATCCGGTAGCGCGGCGCACCGTAGTGCGCGCGAAGATGCGCGATGAGCTCGGTGATGCGCGCGGCGCCGATCGCGTCGCCCCACGCCAGCGGACCGCGCGGATAGTTGACGCCCATCTGCATCGCCAGGTCGACGGCATCGGCCGTGGCGACGCCCTCCTTCACCGCATCGCTCGCCTCGTCGACGAGCATCGCCACGGTGCGCGCCACGACGAGGCCGCCGACATCGTCGACGCGCGACACCGCGACGCCGCAGGATTGCAGCGCCCCCACGGCGGCCGCATAGGCGACGTCGGCGCAGCCGTCGGCGCGGGCGACGGCGAGGCGCCTGCACGTCGTGTAGTCGAGTGCCCAGTCGAACAGCACGAGGTCGTGCGCGCCCGTCGCTGCCGCGCGCACCGTCGCCGTGCGGCCGTCGGTCGGCGCGAGCCACGCGCCGCCGACACCGATCACGCCGGCCGCGAATGGCGGCGCCGCGCCGACGAACTCGATCGCGGCACCGGCATCCTGCATGCGCTCGACCAGCGCCGCGGCGGCGCCGAGCTCGCCATAGACGACGATCCGCGACGGCGGCGGACAGGCCGCCTCGCTCGCCGCCGCCGGCGGCGGCGCGCCGCTCGCATGGTCGTGGAAGCCGCGTCCGCTCTTGCGGCCGAGATGCCCCGCATCGACCATCTCGCGCTGGATGAACGACGGCGCGTAGCGCGGATCGCCGAACGTCGCCGCGAACACGCTTTGCGTCACCGCGAAGTTGACGTCGATGCCGATCAGGTCCATCAACTCGAATGGCCCCATGCGAAAGCCGCCCGCCTCGCGCATCACGGCGTCGAGCGTGGCAGCGTCGGCGGCGCGCTCGGCCAGCAGCAGCAGCGCTTCGCCGTAGAACGGCCGCGCGCAGCGGTTGACGATGAAGCCGGGCGTCGAGCGCGCCTGCACGGGCGTCTTGCCCCACGCCACCGCGGTCGCCGCGAGCGTGCGCGCAACGCCGGCGTCCGTCTCGCGCCCGCTGACGACTTCCACCAGCGCCATCAGCGGCGCCGGGTTGAAGAAATGCATGCCGGCGACGCGCGCCGGATGCCGCGATCCGGCGGCGATCGCGGTGATCGACAGCGACGACGTATTGCTGGCGACGATCGCGTCGGCGGCGAGCCGCGCATCGAGCTCGCGCAGCAGTGCACGCTTGGCCGCGAGGTCCTCGGCGATCGCCTCGACGACGAGCGCCGCGTCCGCGCAAGCGTCGAGGGTCGTTGCCGCGGACAGCCGCGCGCCAGCGGCGTCGGCGGCGTCGCGCGTGATGCGGCCCTTGGCGGCGAGGTCGTCGAATCGCTGGCGCAGCTTCTGCACAGCGTCGGCGGCGGCGCCATCGCGCAGGTCGAACAATCGCACCGGATGCCCGGCTTGCGCCGCTACCTGCGCGATGCCGCTGCCCATCGTGCCGGCGCCGATGACGGCGACCACCGCCGTTGCAGGCAGTGGCGCCGCGTCGTCCGGCGCGGGATACGCGCGGGCCGTGCGGCCGCCGGGCATGGGCTCGCTCACCGGCCGCGGAACTGCGGCGGCCGCTTGCCGAGGAACGCGGCGACGCCTTCGCGGTAGTCGGCGCTGGCGCCGAGCTCGCGCTGCACGTCGCGCTCGAGATCGAGCTGCGCCTCGAGCGTGTTGCGCGCCGACGCGCGCAGCGTGTCCTTGATCGCGGCGAGCGCGCGCGTCGGCGCCGCGGCGAGTTTCTGCGCCAGCGCGTCGACCTCGGCGGCAAATGCGGCATCGTCGACCGCGCGCCAGATGAGGCCCCATGCCGCGGCATCCTCGGCGGCGAGCTTGTCGCCCAGCATCGCGAGACCCATCGCCCGCGCCTCGCCGACGAGGCGCGGCAGGAAGTACGTGCCCCCGGAATCGGGGATCAGCCCGATCCTCGAAAACGCCTGGATGAAGCTCGCGCTCTTCGCCGCGATGACGAGATCGCAGGCGAGCGCCAGGTTGGCGCCGGCGCCGGCGGCGACGCCGTTGACCGCCGCCACGACCGGCATCGGCAACGCCCGCAGCGCCAGCACCAGCGGCCGGTAGTTGCGCTCGATCGACGCGCCGAGATCCGGCGCGGCGTCTCCCGGCGCGACGGCGCGGTCGCCAAGGTCCTGGCCCGCGCAGAAGCCTCGGCCCGCGCCGGTCAGCACCAGCACGCGCACGGATTCGTCGATGCGCAACAGCGCGAGCGCGTCGCGCACTTCGGCGTGCATCGCGTCGTTGAAGCTGTTGAGGCGATCGGGCCGGTTGAGGGTCAGCCGCGCGACGCCGCCCGCGATCGCGAAGAGAATGTTCGCGTAGGCCATCGAATGCTCGCCGGCGGCGTCAGACGTGGACGCGATGCTGGACGACGCGGAAGCGGCTGGCGACGAACGCGGCGTCGGTGAGCGCCGCGTTGGCCGCCGGGTTGGCGCCGGTGCCGTGGAAATCGGAGAACGCCGCCGACTGGTTGACGTACACGGAGCCGGTGAGGTTGATCGACAGCGCGACGCCTGCGTCCTCGGCGACGTCGATCGCGGCGTCGATCACGGCGTCGTCGTTCGCGTACAGCGACAGCGTCAGCGCGCCCTTGTCGCGCACCGCGTCGCGCGCGATCGCGAGGCTCTCCTGCGTGTCGCGCGTGGCGATCACGAACGCGATCGGCCCGAACCACTCGGCCAGGTACTTGTCGCGGTCCTTGGCCTCGAGCTTGACGATCAGCGGCGTGCGAATGCGCGCGTCCGGATACGCCGGGTGCGCGAGCGTGGTCGCGTCGAGCACCGGCACGCCCAGCGCGCGCGCGGCGTCGACGCGCGCCGCGGTGGCGTCGTTCTGCACGGCGCCGAGGATCTCGACGGCGCGCGCCGGGTCGCCCAGGAGCTTGCGCACCCCGTCGGCGATCGCGTTCGCCACGTCGTCGAACGTGCGATGGCCCTCGGCGGTATCGATGCCTTCCGCCGGGATGTAGATGTTTTGCGGCGCCGTGCACATCTGCCCGGTGTACAGCGCGAGCGAGAAGGCGAGGTTGCGCGCAAGCCCGGCGAGATCGTCGGTCGAATCGATGATCACCTGGTTGACGCCGGCCTTCTCGGTGAACACCGTCGCCTGCTGCGCGTTGCGTTCCAGCCAGTTGCCGTTGGCCGAGCTGCCGGTGAAGTCGATCAGCTTGACCTCGGGCCGCAGCGCGAGCTTCTGCACAACGTCATCGCCGGCGTCGTGCGCCACCAGCGTGACGACGTCCGGGTCGAAGCCCGCCTCGCGCAGCACGTCGCGCGCAATGCGCGCGCTGATGGCAAGCGGCAGGATCGCGCCGGGATGCGGCTTGACGATCACCGCGTTGCCCGTGGCGAGGCTCGCGAACAGGCCCGGGTAGCCGTTCCACGTCGGGAACGTCGAGCAGCCGATGACGAGGCCGATGCCGCGCGGCACGACCCGAAAGCGCTTGCGCATGCGGATCGGGTCGCGATTGCCTTGCGGCTTCTCCCACAGCGCCTCGGCCGGCACGCGACGCATCGCGTCCCACGCATAGGCGACCGCCTCGAGTCCGCGGTCCTGCGCGTGCGGTCCCGCAGCCTGGAACGCCATCATGAACGCCTGGCCGGTGGTATGCATGACGGCGTTGGCGATGACGAAGCTCTCGCGGTTGAGCCGCGCGAGGATCTCGAGGCACACGCCCACCCACGCTTCGGGTCCCGCCTTGCGCCACGCGACTTCGGCGCGCGCGATCGAAGCGAAGAGCGTGTCGAGGTCGCGCGCGGGATAGGTGATGCCGAGGTCGAAGCCGAACGGCGAGCGCTCGCGCCCGACGGCGCGCCCGCGCTCGGCCGCCGTGGCCGCGTCGAGCGCGAATGGCTTGTCGCGCAGCGCGTCGAACGCCGCCTTGCCGGCCTCCGCCGCGCCCTCGCCGTACACCTTGGGACTCGCCGATTCGGGATATGCGCTCCAGTACGTGCGCTCGGCGATCGCCGTCAGCGCGCGCTCGAGCGTGGCGCGATGCTTGTCGAACAGGGGATGCGACACGAGGGACTCCTCCTCAATCAAAACTCTAGCACGCGACGCGCGGCGTCATTCGACGCCGGTGCCGGTCTGGTCGAAGTCGACGACCACCTTGTCGCTCACCGGATAGCTCTGGCACGCGAGCCGGAAGCCGCGCGCCACTTCGTAGTCCTCGAGCGCGAAGTTGACGTCCATGTCGACTTCGCCTTCGACGAGCCGGCAGCGGCAGGTCGAGCACACGCCGCCCTTGCAGGAATACGGCAGCTCGATGCCGTTGGCGAGGCCGCCATCGATGATGTTGTCGACGCCCTTGGCGACGACGAAGCTGCGGCGCGTGCCGTCGATGATCGCCGTCACTTCGCATTCGCGCTGCCCGGCCGCGGGCAGCGGGCGCGGCACGTGCGTGTGCTCGGGGATGCTCGCGGCGAAGCGCTCGATGCGCACGCGCTCGGCGGCGACGCCGTGCGCCGCCAGCGCCTCCGCCACGCTCTTCATCATGCCGTCGGGGCCGCACACGTAATAGGCGGCGACGTCGGCGTCGCCCACCCAGTGCTCGAGGAGCGCCACGGCCTTGGCACGGTCGATGCGGCCGTTCAGGAGCTCGAGATCCTGCGGCTCGCGCGACAGCACGTGCACGACGTTGAAGCGCGTCAGGTAGGTATCTTTCAGCGCCGCCAGCTCCTCGCGGAACATCACCGACGACGAGGCGCGGTTGCCGTAGAAGAGCGTGAATCGCGAGCGCGGCTCGGCCGCGAGCGTGGCCTTGGCGATCGACAGCACCGGCGTGATGCCGCTGCCGGCGGCGAACGCGACGAAGTGGCGTGCTGTCGCGGCGTTGGCGGCGACGCCGAAATGGCCCATCGGCGGCATCACGTCGACGACGTCACCCGGCCTCAGCGCCTCGTTGGCGTGATTGGAGAACAGGCCACCCGGCGCGCGCTTGATGCCGATGCGCAGCGCCGCATCGCGCGGCGCCGCGCAGATCGAGTACGAGCGGCGGACTTCGCTGCCGCCGACCGTCGCGCGCAGCGTCAGGTGCTGGCCGGGGTCGAAGCGGAACTCCTGTTGGAGCGCGGCTGGGACGGCGAACGTCACCGCCACGGCATCGCGCGTCTCGCGGTCGACGCGCGCGACTTCGAGCCGATGGAATTTGCTCATGTGATGACGCAGCCGCTCAATGCGGCTTGAAGTGGTCGAACGGCTCGCGGCAGGCGTCGCAGCGGTACAGCGCCTTGCACGCGGTCGAGCCGAACTGCGCGAGCAGCGTCGTCGTGCGCGATCCGCAGCGCGGGCAGGCGACCGGCGTGCGCGCGCGGCGCAGCGGGCTGATCCCGGTGACGTCGATGCGCGCAGGCGCCGCGGCTGCGCCCGGCGGCGCGATGCCGTACGCGGCGAGCCGCGCCTTCGCCTCGGGCGCCATCCAGTCGGTGGTCCACGCCGGCGACAGCGCAGTGACCACGCGTGCGGCGAGGCCCTCGCGCGCGAAGGCGGCGCCGATGTCCTCGGCGATCGCGTCCATCGCCGGACAGCCCGAATACGTCGGCGTGATCGTCACTTCGACCTCGGCGTCGACCTCGCGCACGTCGCGCACGATGCCGAGCTCGACGATCGAGATCACCGGCACTTCCGGATCCATGATGCCGGCGAGCAGCTGCCACGCGCCCGGCGGCGCGCGAACGACGCCCTTCGCCGGCACGTGGCGGCGTGCGTCGCCGTCGCCCGGCCGCACGCCGATGCCGTCCACGCTCACCATCGCGCGTCCGGATAGGCGCGTTGCAGGAACTGCATCTCGCATAGCAGATGGCCGAGGTGCTCGCTGTGGCGACCCTGGCGGCCGCCCCGCTGCGCGAAGTCGTCCTGCGGCCGCGACAGCGTGGCGTCCGCCAGCACCGCATCGACCCCGGCCCGCCACGCCGCCGCGAGCGAGCCGGGATCGGGGGCCACACCCGCCTCGGCGAGCACGCGATCCACGTCGTCGGCGACGAACAGCTCGCCCGTGTACATCCACAGGCCGTCGAGCGCGCGCTGCGTGCGTGCATGCGACTCGTCGGTGCCGTCACCCAGGCGCACCATCCAGTCGGCGGAGCGCTCGGCGTGGTAGGCGACTTCCTTGACGGCCTTGGCGGCGATCCCGGCGACCCGCGCATCGGTGGAATGCGCCAGCGCGGACAGCGTGTGCCACTGCGCATGGTCGAACAGGAACTGGCGCACGATCGTCTGCGCATAGTCGCCGTTGGGCTGCTCAACCAGCAGCAGGTTGCGGAATTCTTGCGCGTCGCGGCGAAACGCCAGCGTGTCCTCGCCGCGCGGCGGACGGCCGAGCCGCGTCTCGATCTCGGCGGCGTACGCGTACCACAGCCTCGCCTGGCCGACGAGGTCGAGGCCGACGTTGGTCTGCGCGATGTCCTCCTCGATCGCCGGCGCCTTGCCGATCCATTCGCACAGCCGCTGCGCAAGCACCAGCGGGCTGTCGGCCTGGCGCAGCGTGAATTCCAGCAGGGCGTCGTCAGTGGTCATCGCCCGCGCTCACAGGTGCTTCACCTCGTCGGGCATCGGGAAGAACGTCGGATGCCGGTAGACCTTGTCGTTGGACGGGTCGAACAGCGCCTCGCGGTCGCCGGGCGCCGACGCGTGGATGTCCGCCGAGCGCGCCACCCAGATCGACACGCCCTCGTTGCGCCGCGTGTAGACGTCGCGCGCGTTCTTCACGGCCATCGCCGCATCCACCGCATGCAGGCTGCCGACGTGCTTGTGCGCAAGGCCGTGCTGGCTGCGGATGAACACTTCCCACAGCGGCCATTCGTCGCGCGCGTGCCCGGGTTCGCTCATGCCGCCTCCACCGTCGCGCGCGCGGCGCGCTTCCGCGCATGCGCGAGCGCCGCCTCGCGCACCCAGGCGCCGTTCTCCCACGCCTCGCTGCGCGCGCGGATACGATCCCGGTTGCAGGGGCCGCGGCCCTTGATCACCGCGTGAAACTCGTCCCAGTCGATCGCGCCGAAATCATAGTGGCCGCGCGCCTCGTTCCACCCGAGATCGGGATCGGGCATCGTCAGACCGAGGTACGCCGCCTGCGGCACCGTCTGGTCGATGAAGCGCTGGCGCAGCTCGTCATTGGACAGGAGCTTGATCTTCCAGCGCGCCGACTGCGCGCTGTGCACGCTCTCGGCGTCGGGTGGCCCGAACATCATCACCGACGGCCACCACCAGCGGTCGAGCGCGTCCTGCGCCATCGCCTTCTGCGCCGGCGTGCCCGCGCACATCGCCATCATGATGTCGAAGCCCTGGCGCTGGTGGAACGACTCCTCCTTGCAGATGCGGATCATCGCCCGCGCGTAGGGGCCATACGAGCAGCGGCACAGCGGGATCTGGTTCATGATCGCCGCGCCGTCCACCAGCCAGCCGATCGCGCCGATGTCCGCCCAGGTCAGCGTCGGGTAGTTGAAGATCGACGAGTACTTGACCTTGCCGGCGAGCAGGTCCTCGGTCATGCGGTCGCGCGACACGCCGAGCGTTTCCGCCGCCGAATACAGGTAGAGGCCATGGCCCGCCTCGTCCTGGATCTTCGCCATCAGGATCGCCTTGCGCTTGAGGCTCGGCGCGCGCGTCACCCAGTTGCCTTCGGGCAGCATGCCGACGATCTCCGAATGTGCGTGCTGCTGGATCTGGCGGATCAGCGTGCGCCGGTAGGCGTCCGGCATCGCGTCCTGAGGCTCGATCTTGACGTCGGCGTCGATGCGCGCCTGGAACGCGCGCTCGGCCGGCGGCAGCGCGTCCAGGTCCTCGAAGCGGGCGAGACCGGTATCGACCATCTGTGCGTACATCGCGATTTCCTCCTCGCGGAGAGGCCCGTGGATACGATACACTTTAGACATGCGCAAGGCAAATTCCGTATCAGATCGAGCGGTGCCGCGCTCGGGCGGTACCCCGCCGGCGCAGCGCCGCATCGCGCGCTGGATCGCCGCCACGCTGGCAACCGACCCGCCGCGCGCGAAATCGCTGATCGTCACGGTCTGGGGGGATGCCGTAGCACCGCACGGCGGCGCGCTGTGGCTGCGCGAGCTCTTCGCGCTGATGGAGGCGTTCGGCATCGGCGAGCGCCTGGCGCGCACCAGCGTGTTCCGCCTCGCCGCCGACGGCTGGCTCGCAGGCGAGGCGCAGGGCCGGCGCAGCCGCTATCGGCTCACGGCGACCGGCGCGCGCGCGTTCGCCGACGCCTACCGCCGCATCTACGATCCGCACGACGCCGCATGGGACGGGCGCTGGCAGATCGTCGTCGCGCCGCCCGATTCGCTGCGCGCGCGCGAGCGCGCGTTGCTGCGCAACACGTTCGCCTGGAACGGCTTCGGCGCGCTGGCGCCCGGCGTTTACGCGCGCCCTCTCGCCGCGCAGGGCGCGGCGATTCCGCTGCCGAAGCCCGTGCTGGCGCGCCTCACCGTGCTGACGGCAAGCGACGCCGGCGGCGAAGGCGTCGCGCTGGGGAAGCTGGCCACGCGGGCGTTCGACCTCGCTGCGCTGGCGGCGGACTACCGGCGCTACCTCGCGCGCTTCGGCCGCGCGATCGACCTCTTCCGCGACGTCGCGCACGCGCCCGACCCGCGCCAGTGCTTCATCGCGCGCACGCTCCTCATCCATGCGTTCCGCCGCGTGCTGCTGCGCGATCCGCTGCTGCCGACGGCACTGCTCGCGCTCGACTGGCCGGGCACCGCGGCGTACGCGCTGACGCGCGACTTCTATCGCCTCGTGTGGCGCCCGGCCGACCGCTGGCTGGCAACGACGATGGGCGCCGAGTACCAGGCGCCGTCGGCGGAATTCACGCGCCGCTTCGGCGGCCTCGAATGAGGGCAGGCGCGATAGCCGTCGACGCGGCCTCGCGCCCCGGTCGCGTCGACTGACCCCGCGGCGTGCGGCCCGCCCGGCACGCGCCGCCGGTCGCGCCGCGCGCGGACGCTAGAGTACGCCGCGGCGCGCGAGGCTCTTCGCCAGCGCCGCGGCGCCGAACGTCCACGGCGCGATGCGATGGCAATGGTCGACGCGGTTGACGAGCGCGCCGAGCGTGGGTGTTGCCACGCGGACGATGTCGCCAATCGCGTGGGTGAAGCCTTGCCCCGCCGCAAATCGATCGAGCGTGGGCGCGAACATCGTGCCCAGGAACAGCATCACGCCGTCCGGATACTGGTGCTCCGCTCCCATCGCCGCCTTGACGAGGTCGAGCGGATCGCGGCTGATCTTCTGCATCGACGACACGTCGTCGAGCAGGAAACCCTCCTCCCCCTCGACGTGCAGCGCGATGTCGGCGCGGCGAACGTCGTCGATGCCGTAGTGCGCGTCGAACAGGCGCACAAACGGGCCGATCGCGCAGGATGCGTTGTTGTCCTTCGCCTTGCCGAGCAGCAGCGCGCTGCGGCCCTCGAAGTCGCGCAGGTTGACGTCGTTGCCGAGCGTGGCGCCGACGGTGCGCCCGCTGGGGGCGACGGCCAGCACGATCTCGGGCTCGGGATTGTTCCAGGTCGACTTGGCGAGCACGCCGATGTCGGCACCGAGGCCCACCGCCGCCAGCGGTGCGCACTTGGTGAACACCTCGGCGTCGGGTCCGATGCCGACTTCGAGGTACTGCGACCACGCCTTCGCCTCGACCAGCACGCGCTTCAGCTCCGCGGCCTCGGCGGAGCCCGGCACCACGCGCGCGAGGTTGTCGCCGATCACGCCGGTGATCGCGCGGCGCGTGGCCTCGGCGCGCGCGGGGTCGCCGCGCGCCTGCTCCTCGATCACGCGCTCGAGCATGCTGGCGACGAAGGTGACGCCGGACGCCTTGACCGGCTGCCAGTCGCAGGGCGCGAGCAACCACGGCGCGCCGGCGTCGCGCCGCGCGGGATCGCTGTTGGCGAGCGCGGCGTCGAGCGTGGCGAGCTTCGGCAGCGTCGCCGCGCGGATCGCGGCCACCGCGTCGTCGCGTGCGAAGACCTCGCTCGCGGTCGGCGCGATCGGCGTCAGGTCGAAGATGCCGTCGGCGCGCACGAGCACCGGCGCCGGTCCCGCGAACGCGGGAACGAACGCGCGGCCGACGAGCGTCGCGACCGCGTGGTCGGCAGGCAGCACGGCGACGGCCGCGAGATGCGATTCGAGCATGGTGACCTCATGATGGACGTGCCGCGAATGTACCGCATGCGCGGTGGCGGGCGGCTACAATGCGCGCGCCCATGGCCGCCTCGCCCTATCCGCGCCTGTTCACGCCGATCCGGCTCGCGCACGTCGAGCTGCCCAACCGCGCGATCATGGGCTCGATGCACACCGGCCTCGAGGACCACGCGTGGCACTTCGGCAAGCTCGCGGCGTTCTATCGCGAGCGCGCACTGGGCGGCGCCAGCCTGATCGTCACCGGCGGCATCGCCCCCGACCTGCGCGGACGCCTGGCGCCGTTCGCCGGCTCGCTGACGCATGCCGGCGGCGTGCTGTGGCACGCCCGCGTGACGCGCACCGTGCACGCCGCGGGCGGCCGCATCCTGATGCAGATCCTGCACGCCGGGCGCTATGCCTACCAGCCGCTGTGCGAATCGGCCACCGCGACGCGCTCGCCGATTTCGCCGTTCACGCCGCGCGCGATGAGCGACGCGCGCATCCGCCGCGTCATCGCCCATTTCGCGCGCGCCGCGCGCCTCGCGCAACGCGCGGGCTACGACGGCGTGGAGATCATGGGCAGCGAGGGCTACCTGATCAACCAGTTCCTGTCGCCGCGCGTCAACCGCCGCGGCGACGGCTGGGGCGGCGGCATCGACGCGCGCATGCGCTTCGCGGTGGAAATCGCGCGTGCCGTCCGCGCGGCCGCGGGCGCCGACTTCATCGTCATGTTCCGCCTGTCGCTGCTCGACCTCGTCGAGGGCGGCAACACGATGGCGGAGACGATCGCCGTCGCGCAGGCGCTCGAGCACGCCGGCATCACGCTGCTCAACACCGGCATCGGCTGGCACGAGGCGCGCATCCCGACGATCGCCACGGTGGTGCCGCGCGCGGCGTTTCGCGAAGCCACCGCCCGCGTCAAGCGCGCGCTGCGCATCCCCGTGGTGGCCTCGAACCGGATCAATACGCCGGGTGTCGCCGAGGACATCCTCGCCGCCGGCGACGCCGACATGGTGTCGATGGCGCGTCCGTTCCTCGCCGATGCGGAGTTCGTCGCCAAGGCCGCCGGCGGCCTCGCCGACGCCATCAACACGTGCATCGCCTGCAACCAGGCGTGCCTCGACCGCACGTTCCGCAACGCGCGCGCGAGCTGCCTCGTCAATCCGCGCGCTTGCCGCGAGACCGAGCTCGCGTACACAAGGACGCCGCGGCGCAAGCGCGTGGCGGTGGTCGGCGCCGGCGTCGCCGGGCTCGCCGCGGCGACGATCGCCGCCGAGCGCGGCCACCGCGTGTCGCTGTTCGAGGCCGGCGACGACATCGGCGGCCAGTTCCGGCTGGCGATGCAGGTGCCCGGCAAGGAGGATTTCCGCGACACGCTGCGCTACTTCCGCAGTCGCATCGCGACCACCGGCGTCGCGCTCGAGCTCGGCCGGCGCATCACGCACGACGACCTTGCGCGGGACTTCGACGCGGTCATCGTCGCCACCGGCGTCACGCCGCGCATGCCGGCGATACCCGGCATCGAGCACGCGAAGGTCATCGCCTACCCCGATCTCCTCGCCGGGCGCAAGGTGGCCGGGCGCCGCGTCGCGGTGATCGGCGCCGGCGGCATCGGCGTCGACGTCTGCACGTTCCTGGTGATGCCCTACGCGATGTCGCGCGAGGCCTGGTGCGACGAATGGGGCGTCGACGTCGCCGCGCGCGAGGCTGGCGGCCTCGTGCCCGCGAACCCGCCACCGTCGGCGCGCGAAGTGTGGCTGCTGCAGCGCCGCGCCGACGCGCGGCGGATGGGTGCGGGGCCCGGGCGAACCACGGGCTGGGCACATCGCATCGCGCTCAGGCGCGCGGGCGTGACGATGCTCGGCGGCGTCGAGTACCTGCGCATCGACGATGCCGGACTGCACATCCGGATCGGCACCGACGAGCGCTGCCTCGGCGTCGACAGCATCGTCGTGTGCGCCGGCCAGGAGTCGTCGCGCGCGCTCGCCGCGGGCACGGATCCGCGCATCCACGTGATCGGCGGTGCCCGGCGTGCGGGCGAGCTCGATGCCGAAGCCGCGATCCGCGACGGCGCCGAGCTTGCCGCGCGCCTGTAACGCCTCGTTGCAAACTCGCGGCGGATGCGCTGTTCCCTCGTGACAACGCGATTCGCCGACGCGCGCGACCGGCCAATTGATCATGCGCAGTGAACTGCGGGCGGCCCCAAGCCGTCCAAGTTTTGAACCGTTCCAAAAGTGACGAGAACGGCACGCGTCGACGCGTGCGAGGGAGGGCGCGCGCTTTTTTTCACTACAGGAGTTGTGCCATGAAGAGTTCCAGATTGACGAGCCTTGCCGCCACCGCGGCGCTGGTGCTGCCGCTTGCGGCACCCGCCGGCGCGGCGACGGGCGTGCGCATGCAGGACGTCGTGACGCCCTTCAGCATGCAGAGCATCAATGCCTATGCCGACGCCTACACGACCCGCAATGGCGTGACCACGGTGACTCCAGCGCCGAACCTGGCGAAGACCTCGCCGGACGTTCCCGCCGATCGCGGCGGCATGCAGGGCATCACGCCGGGAGGCATGCAAAGCTTCGGCGCGGGCCAGGACGTGTACCTGGCGCGAGGCGGCGATGTCGAGCGCTTGTCCGGATCCGGAGTCGACGCCACGATCGTGTCGCACTCCGCGCCGATGGAACCGTCGCGCGCGGCACCGGCGCGCACCGGCGCGTCGCTGTATGCGGCGCCGGGTGCCGAGCCGCCGCTGCGCGAGTCGAGGCTGCCCGACATCGACGGCCCCGACAGCCTGAAAGGCGACTGATCAGGTCGCGCCGGCGCGGCGTCGCATCGCCTGCGTGAGCGCGGGCGGCGATGCCGCGAAATCGCGCCAGGGGTCCGGGTGCGACGCCGCGAGCCGCGTGGCGGCGTTGCGCAGGTTGAAGTGATCGCGCCGCAGGTCGATGCCGTCGTCGAGCTCCGCCCATGCGATCGGCATCGCCACCGGCGCACCGGCCCGCGCGCGCAACGCATAGGGCGCGATGGCCGTGGCGCCCTCGGCGTTGCGCAGGTAGTCGATGAAGATGCGCCCGGTGCGCCGCGCCTTCGACATCGATGCCACGAAGCGCTCGGGAAAGGTCTTCGCCATCAGCTCGGCGACGGCGCGCGTGAAGCCCTTGGCCACGTCCCAATCCACCGTGGCGCGAATGGGCACGACGACATGCAGTCCCTTGCCGCCGGTGGTCTTGGCGAACGCCGGCAGTCCAAGCTCGGCGAGGAATGTGCGCATCGCCTTGACGCCTTCGACCAGCGTCGCGTAGGTCACCCCGTCGTCAGGATCGAAATCGAAGATCAGGCGGTCGGGATTGGCGAGGCGCGGCTTGCGCGAGCCCCACGGATGGATCTCCAGCGCGCCCCACTGCGCGAGGCTCACGAGGCCTTCGGCCGAATGCACCTCGGCATACGTGGCGGCACCGCCGGACTCCTGCACCGCGACACGTCCCACCGCGTCGCTCAAGCTCGCCGGCGCGTGCTTCTGGTAGAAGCATTCGCCTTGCCACCCCTCGGGACATCGCAACAGCGACAACGGTCGGCCGGTGAGATGCGGCAGCATGCGCGGCGCGGCGAGCGCGTAATGGCGGGCGACGTCGTGCTTCGTGATGCCGGCGTCGGGATAGTAGAGCTTGCCGGGGTTGCTGATCGTGACCCCTTCGACCGGGCCCTCGGTTTGCGCCGGGGCACTGCGCGTCTTCGCCGCGCGTGGTGCGCGCGAGGTTGCCGGCTTCGTCGCGATCTTCGCCCTGGAGGGCGTCGTCGCTTTCGCCGCGACGCGCTTCATGCGCTTGCGGGCCCCGGGATTCGACTGGGTTGACTTGTCGCCCTTCGCGGCAGCCCTAGCCTTGGCCGCTTTCGGTTTGCGCGCAGGCACGTGGCCGCCGGCGCGCGCGCCAGGCGTCGCCGCCTCGCGCTCGCGCGTCACGTCGGCCGCCTTCTTGTCCTCGCGCAGGCCGAGGAACGACGGATGCCGCAGCGTGCCGTCGTGCGTCCACTCGGTGAACGCGATTTCGGCGACCAGCACCGGCTTCACCCAATGCACGCCACGTGCCGCGGCGCCGCGCGGCGGGTTGACAACCGGCGGCGA
>DATBOK010000104.1:0-3109 GCA_036553845.1 Casimicrobiaceae bacterium | reverse complement strand
GCGAGCCAGGCGACGCCGCGCAACCTGATGGGGTTCAAGGACGGCACCAACAACATCAAGGCCGACGACGCCGCGTCGATGCAGCAGTTCGTCTGGGCCGGCGACGAGGGGCCGGCTTGGATGCGCGGCGGCAGCTACATGGTCGCGCGCCGCATCAACATCCGGCTGGAAGCATGGGACCGCGACTCGCTCGGCGACCAGGAGACGCGCGTCGGTCGGCAGAAGATGACCGGCGCGCCGCTCGGCGCGGTCCACGAGACCGATGCCGTCGACCTCGATGCGCAGCAGGACGGCGCGCCAGTGATCCCGCCGCAGTCGCACATCCGCATCGCAAGCCACGCGACGAACGACGCCGCGCGGATCCTGCGCCGCGGCTATTCGTTCCTCGACGGGCTCGACGCAAATGGCGAGAGCGACGCAGGGCTGTTCTTCATCTGCTACCAGCGGGACCCGCGGAAGCAGTTCGTGCCGATTCAGTCGCGGCTCGCGGATCAGGACGCGCTGAACCTCTACCTGATCCACACCGGCAGCGCCGTCTTCGCCTGCCCGCGCGGCGCCGAGGAGCGCGATTGGGTCGGCCGCGCCCTGTTCGGCGGCTAACGTCGCAGCAGGCACGAACGGGCTTCGGCACCGCGTGTGAGTCGCCGTGTGCCTCAGTGGGTCTCCGACGTCAATATCTATTTCGTAACATGATCATTTGATCTAAACAATAGGTATGTTGCCGCCCCGATTGTTAACGGTCCAAGCAGCATCTCCGGCAGAAACCAAAAGAACGCCAGAGCCAGCCCTCCGCTGCACTCGCCCAAAGATCTGTTGCACTGGGCATGGAAGATAATGATTGCTGTTAGCCACGACAAGCTCCAAACGGTCTGAACTGCGATTGTGGCAATGCACGCCATCGTTAGCATGCGTCCTCCGCGATCGTTCGACGCAGAGCTGGTAGGCGGAGTAGTCTCGCGGGTTTCGCGATGTTCTCCAGATGGCGGTCCAAGCACGTTGCATGCCTGTCGACGTGTATGTTGCCTGGTGCATCCCGGCACGTGGTTTACCGCGCAGTCATGATCAATGCGCACGAGCGCTCCAATCGGGTAGGTAGTGCGAAGCTGTGCGCCTCGAGGTGGCTAGCTGCGCTCATGAGCCCTCGCGCGCCATGGTGTCTCCACGGTTCTTCCACGCACGGCTGATCGCCCCGCGCGTGCAGTACATGCAGTCGATCACGCGCGAATTCGTAGAGCACTACGCGTTCGCGAATTTCGGTAGTCCCTGGCAACGCAAGGATGTGCTGACCGGCATTCCAACCTTCCTTGTCTGTGATCGCATCATCTTATCGCGGTTCAGAAGAAGTGTGACACCGGAGCCGCTGAGGCTAGGACACGCGTGTTATCGGAACGCGCCAATGCTCCGATCGAAGGTCGAGACCGGGCAACAGCCAGGACGATCCGAGCCGCTTGGCGCGCTAGAGATCGGCGCTATTTCTCGCTGTAGCGTTCGGCGATCTCGGTGCTCCGCGCGAATTGGAGCAGCGCCGTGCGGCTGGTCGCATAGCGTTCGACGAACGCGCGATCCTCGAGTGGCGGGATGCAGATGACTTCGCCGGCACGGACGCCGGCCAGCGATGCTTCGACGACGGCGTCGGGCGCCATGCCGGACGAGCGCGCGTTCATCCGGAGGCCGCGCACATCGTGAAACTCGGTCGCGACGATGCCCGGGCACAACGCCTGGACCAGCACGCCTGCATCGCGGACCTCCGCGGCGACGATCTCGGAGAACGTGACGATGTACGACTTCGCTGCCGCATACACCGCGCGAAAGGGCAGCGGCGGCGCCGGAGCGGACGCGCTGAAGGCCAGCAGCGATGCGACGTTCACGATCGCGCCGCCGTTGCGCGCGACCATCCCTGGCAGCGCGGCACGGGTGATGCGTGTGAGCGCGGTGATGTGGAGCTGGATCAGTTCCTCCGCTTCATCGGCGGGCAGATCGATGAACGGACGGTAGCCTCCGAACCCCGCGCAGTTGACGACGAAGTCGAGGCCCTCGCGCTCCTCGATTGCGCGCTCGACTCGAAGCAGCGCCTCCCTGTCCGTGAGGTCGGCGGATAGCACGACGACGTCCACGCCGGCGTCCGCGCGGAGCGACTGCGCCAGCTCTTCGAGACGCTCCTGCCGGCGCGCGACGAGGATGACGTCGCGGCCATCATGCGCCAACCGCTGTGCGTAGGCGAGGCCGATGCCCGAGGAGGCGCCGGTCACGAGGGCTATTGGTCGATTCGAGGAGGTTGGCATCGCCTATTCTACTCGAGCCGGTGACGACGCCGTTTTCGCGCGGACAATCAGAAGTGATCATGGCGTACGCGGACAAGCCGGCAGGCACTTCAAGATTCGCGATGTCGGTCGGGGCTCAGTGGTGCAGATGCGGGAGGTGACGGCCTGCGCGACGGGCTGAGTTCACATAACGCCGAACAAGCCCGCTAGAGATCCTTCACGGCGTCGGGCATCTCGCCTTCGCGGGCGGCGTCGATCATCGTGCGGGCTTCGTCGGGGAGGTCCATGCCGTAGTCGTCGAATTTCTTCTCAACCCAGCGGCCGATCTGGCGGGGGTCCTTGTACTCCTCCGGGCTGCGCGGCAGCGCGCCGTGCTCCTCGAGCACACGCTGCTCGCTCTTGTGGTAGGCGAAGCGCGAGAGGGCGCGCGCGGTGCGGCCGCCGCAGTGCTGGCAGGGCGGCGCCACCTCGGCATCGACGTTGCGGACGAGGTTGCTGGTGAGGCGGCCGCAGGATTTGCACTTGTATTCGTAGATCGGCATGGCCTTGTCAGTATAGCGGGGCACGGAGGTCGGAGTTCGGAGGTCAGAGGTGGCCGCTGGCGCGTCGAGGTTACGTGAAGAGGGCTTCGAAGCCGCTCGCTCGCTCGTAAGTACGGCGGGCGATGTCGGCAGTCGCGAGCGCGATGTCGACGCGCGGCACCGGGTGCGGCTCGCGGCAGTAGATGTAGGCCGTCGCGCAGTAGTCGTCGGCGCGCTCGGCGATGCCGCGGGCGATGATGCCGTTACCACGCTGCCAGCCATCGCCGGCGACCGGATGCGACGCGGCGAAGCGCTCAAACTGCTGCT
>DATBOK010000093.1:0-6437 GCA_036553845.1 Casimicrobiaceae bacterium | reverse complement strand
GCCGATCGTGAGTCGCAAACGCGCAGCGATGGCGATGACCGAGCCGGCTCATTTTCGAGCGAGGCCGATCGATCCGGTGGTGGCGGATTCGACGGCAGCCGATCGGGCGGCTTCGGCGGCGCCGGTGGCGGCAATCGATTCGCGGGCGGCGGTGGCTGGGGCGGTCGCTTTGGCGGTGGCGGCGGAGGATTGGGCGGCGGCGGCGGCTTTCGCGGCGGCCGGCGCTAGGGGCTAAGATCGCAGCTTTCCTCGACGCTGCTTCGCGCACGCGCGTTGCCGCCTGTTTCAGCCCGTGACGCGCAAGAAACGTAGAAATCCGAAGCGCCCCGGTGCCGTTGCACCGAGCGCGCCTGCGACAACCACCCCGGCCGTCGTCGCGCTGCGCACGCGCCGCCCGACGCGCGCGTGGATCGCGGCCTGCGTCATCGCCATCGGCGTAGGCGCCGCTGCGTCTGCGTGGTGGCTGCTCCCGCGGTCATCGGTCACCCCGCCGGCGCCCACGGGGCCGACATTCGTCGGCAGCGCAGCCTGTTCCGGCTGCCATGCCAGCCAATACGCGGCGTGGCTCGGCTCGCAGCATGCGCGCGCCATGCAGCCAGCCACCGCGGCAAACATGCGTGGCGATTTCTCCGGTGCGAAGTTCGTCCATGGCGCGACGGAGTCCACGTTCTTCCAGCGCGATGGCCGCTTTTTCGTGAACACGGACGGCGTGGATGGCAAGCTCGCCGATTTTGCGGTCAAGTACACCTTCGGCGTCGAGCCGCTCCAGCAGTATCTGGTCGAGCTGCCGGGCGGACGTCTGCAGGCGTTATCCGTCGCCTGGGACACGCGAAGCGCGCAGGAAGGCGGGGCGCGCTGGTTCCACCTATACGCCGAGCAGGCGATCGATTACCGCGACGAACTGCATTGGACCCGTCGTGCGCAAAACTGGAATTTCATGTGCGCGGATTGCCATTCGACGGACGTGCGCAAGAACTACGACGCCCACGCCGATGCCTTCGCCACGACGTGGGCCGAGATTGCCGTCGGCTGCGAAGCGTGTCACGGTCCGGCGTCGAAGCACGTTGCGTGGGCCGGCGCCAAGGGCACCGACCCGGCCAAGGGCCTCACCGTAGACCTCGACGAGCGCCGTGGCGCGCGCTGGACGATCGACCCCGCGTCGGGCAATGCGACGCGCAGCCGCGAACGGCCGGCGGATGTCGAGATCGAAGTGTGCGCGGCCTGCCATGCGCGGCGCGCAGAGATCGCCGAAGGCTGGCATGCGGGCGATCATTTCCTCGATCACTACCGGCCGGCATTGCTCGAGCCGCCGCTGTATCACGCCGACGGTCAGCAGCGCGACGAGGTCTACATCTGGGGCTCTTTCCTGCAGAGCCGGATGTACCGCCATGGCGTCACCTGCGGCGACTGTCACGAGCCGCACGGCGCAAAACTGCGAGCCACCGGAAATGCGCTGTGCAGCGGTTGCCATCTCGCGACGAAATACGACACGGCCGCGCATCACCACCACCCGCAAGGTGGCGCGGGTGCGCAGTGCGTCGATTGCCACATGCCGGCGACCACTTACATGCAGATCGACGCCCGGCGCGATCACAGCCTGCGCATTCCGCGTCCCGACCTGACGGTTACCGCCGGCACGCCGAACGCCTGCGGCAGTTGCCATCGCGACAAGTCCGCGCAATGGGCCGCTGAAGCGGTCCGACGCTGGTATGGGCACGTGCCGGTCGGCTTCCAGCATTACGCCACGACGTTCGCGGATGCCGGGCGCGACGATCCGCGCGCGGCAGCGGAGCTCGTGTCGCTTGCGGCGGACACTTCGCAGCCCGCGATCGCGCGCGCCACCGCTTTTGCGTGGATGGCGCGCTTGCCATCGCAGGCAACGATCGACGCCGCGTTGCGCGCGTCACACGACTCCGATCCCCTGGTGCGGCACGCGAGCATCGACGTGCTGGCCAATCTGCCTCCGCCCGATCGCTGGCGCGCGATATCGCCGCTGCTCGGCGACGCATTGCGGGTCGTGCGCATCGACGCCGCGGCCGCCGTCGCCGACGCGCCGGCTGCGGCGTCCGACGCCACGTGGCAGCGCGCCGCCAGCGAGTACGAAGCGACCCAGCGCTACCTCGCCGACCGTCCCGAAGCCCGCGTCGCACTGGCGACGTTCTATGCGCGCCAGCGCCGATTCGACGACGCCGAGGCGCAATTTCGCGGCGCCGTTGCGCTCGACGGATCGTTCGTGCCGGCGTACGTGAATTTCGCCGATCTCTATCGTGCGCAACATCGGGATGGCGATGCCGAGCGCGTGTTGCGCGAAGGGCTGGCCAGCGCGCCCGGCAGCGGCGTCTTGCAGCACGCGCTTGGACTCACGCTGATTCGCCTCGGACGCAAGGACGAGGCGCTGGCGTCGCTGCAGCTTGCGACACGCCTCGCGCCGGACGACGCGCGCTTCGCGTACGTCTACGCCGTAGGGCTCGAGTCGGCCGCGCAGCCTGCCGCAGCAATGGCCGAGCTGGAGAGAGCGCTGGCCCGCCACCCGAACGATCGCCAGCTGCGCGACGCGTTGACGAGCCTCGGGCGCGATGCCCGTACCGGCGGTGGCGTGCGATCCGCGCTGCCCGGCGTCGATTCGGGCGCGAGGCAGCCGCGAAGCGCGAAGGCGACGCGCGAGCCCTGAGGTTGTCGCCGGTTCATGCGCACGGTGCGGCCGCTTGCGTGGACATGCCGAGATTGCCATGCACGGTCCCGGCCCGCGCCATTCGCTCGGCGGCAGAGCCTGGTGCACGACACGGCAGCGCACCGCTGAATCTCACTCGAGGCCCACGCGCTTCGCCAGCGCGACAAACCGCGGATGGTCGCGCAGCACGTCCCAACGGCGATCGATCCGCAGGAATGTAAGTCGCACGTCGCGCTCGGCACAAGCGTTGTCGAGCCAATCCAGCGACAGCTCGACTTGGCCCAATCCGCAATGGACCACCGCAAAATTGGACGGCGGCACATAGCGTTGCGCCGAGAGGGCGTGCAGCTCCTGCAAAAGCGAGCGCGCACGAGCCGGGCGACCATCGCGAGCGTACAGATAGGCGAGCGCAGCCAGCGTCTGCGGGCCGTCACCGGACAAGGCCCGGGCTCTTTGCATGGCAGCGATCGCGTCCTCCGTCCTGCCGCCCTTGAACTCGATGGCGGCAAGATGCAGGTGCGCAACCCAGAAATCCGGCTCGATCTCGAAAGTCTTTTGCAGACGAACGCGTGCCTCGTCGTCGCGCTGGGCCAGCGACAGGAACGATGCTTCGAGCGTGTTGGCGATCAACGACAGCGGATCGAGCATGCGCGCACGCGCGATCTCGTTGAGCGCCTCGTCGTGCCGCGCAAGATTCGACAGCAGATGAGCGAGGCCCAGATGCGCCTCCGCGCTGTCCGGGCAAAGCTCGATGGCGCGCCGGAACTCGGCCTCGGCTGCGCTCCAGCGCCAGTCGTACCAGAACCGGACGAAGCCGAGCGCAACATGCGCCTCGCACAACGTGTCGTCGAGCGCAAGGGCATCGAGTGCTGCGGCCTGGGCCTGCGGGAACGCTTCGGTCGGACGCCAGTCGCATGCGATGGGCAGCCGGCGATAGGCGTCGGCAGCACCGGCGTAGGCCAGCGCGTAACGCGGGTCGAGCGCAATGGCCCGCTCGAACATCGCGATGCCCCTGTGGATTTCCGGAGGCTTCAGTTTTGCGATGTGGTGGCGACCGGTGAGATAGCACTGGTACGCGTCGACATTGCGAGTTTCGCGCCGCGTCAGCCCGCGCCTTTCGTCGGCGCCGAGCCGGAGGGCGAGCGCCTCGAATACCTTTTCGGCAATTGCATCCTGGACATCGAACACGCTCGTGAATTTGACATCGAAGTGATTGGCCCAGAGCGCGACGCCGTCAGCGACCCGCAGCAGTCGTGCGGTCACGCGTAACTGGCCCTGTTCGCGTTGCAGGCCGCCGTCGAGGACGATGTCGGCACCCAGCGCACGGGCGACGGCAAGGGGATCCCGCTCCGGCATGACGTGACGCCGGACGAGGCTGAACGGGCGCACCACAAGCTCCCGACTGTTGCTGAGCCTCGCGATCAGCACTTCCGCCATACCCGTCTCCAGGACCTCGTCATCATGCGGCGCAGGCGGCAGCGACTGGAACGGCAAGACGACGAGGACCCTGACGGAAGACGGCGAGGTTGCCGGGGGCCGCGCCGAGACGTCGGCGACGATGCTCATCGGCCGCACTGCGCCTTGCGGAGCACGCCGCAGCGACACGATCGAGCCGCCGGCCGCCTCCGCTTGGACCCGCTCCACGTGCGCGCTGGCCTCGGCCACGAAACGATAGCCCCGACCGGGTACCGTGAGGATGTAGCGCGGACCGCCGCTTCGCTCGCCAAGCGCACGGCGCAGGCTCGAAATACTCTGGCTGAGGTTGTTCTCCTCGACCACCCGGCCGGGCCACACGGCGGCGATCAGCTCCTCCTTGCCGAGCACGGCACCGCGATGCTCGACGAGATAGAGCAGCGTATCGAACACGCGAGGCGTCAACGAAACGTGCACGCCATCGCGCCGCCAAAGCTGACGCGCGGCCGCGTCAAGGCGGAATTGCCCGAACTCGTACCACCGCGGCGTGTCCTGCATGAGGCGCGTTCAGAAGTCTTCAGAACGTTTCACCTGCATTCTAAATACTTTCATGCGTGGGCGGGCGCAAGCTCGATCCATGCGCTGCGGCTCGAATTCGCGCCCCCGCAGCACCCGACTCGGCCGAGCCAAGAGGAGGATCCATGAGCCAGAGCATCTTGAAGTCCATTGCCCTGACAACGCTGCCCGTGGCGGTCGCGGTGATCGTGTCGCAGGCGTGCACATCGTCGACGTCGGCACAGTCGGACGGCAACAAGGACCCGATCGAGGGGCTGTGGAATTCGCAAGTGACGATATCCGACTGTCAGACCAATGCCGTGACGCGGCAGTTCGTGGCGATGAACCTTTTCATCCGTGGTGGCACGCTGACCGATACCGACGTGCAGCCTCCGGCGTCCCACGGCCCTGCCTTTGGCACGTGGCAGAACACCGGGACGATGCAGTACACGAGCATGTTCCGCTTGTTCCGCTTCAACGCCGACGGCAGCTACGCGGGATCGAACAAGGTGACGCGCACCATCACGCTTTCCACGGACGCCAACGCATTCACCAGCACGCTGTCAGTCGACGTCGAGGATCCTGCCGGAGCGAGCGTAGCCAGCGCCTGCGGCACCGAGACCGCGACCCGCGCCTCGTAGCGGCTTGCGGCAGGCCCGCTGCGACGCTGCCTGCGGCCGCCGTTGCGGCCGCCGCGTACCGAAGCGGCGCGTGACAGGCAACGCCTGCTCGCCATTCCATCTCGCTAGACGCCGAGATGGCGGTGCAGGATCTCGGGTCGCGACTTGAGCTCGTCGGCCGAGCTCTCGTGCGCGATGTGGCCGTTGTTGAGAATGTACACGCGGTGCGCCAGCGCCAGCGTCGCCGCGAGGTTCTGCTCGACCAGCACGATCGTCTGCCCGGCAGCCGCGAGCTCGCGGCAGGCTTCCATCAGGTCGCGCACGATGACCGGTGCCAACCCTTCGAATGGCTCGTCGAGCAGGATGATCTTGGGATCGCGCACCAGCGCACGGGCGATCGCCAGCATCTGCTGCTCGCCGCCGGACAGGTCAGTGCCGCGGCTGCCGCGGCGTTCCTTGAGCCTCGGAAACATTCCGTAGATGCGATCGAGCGGCCATTTCTTCGGCGCCGTGAGCCCGGCCAGCACGATGTTCTCCTCGACATTGAGGCTGCCGAAGATGCGGCGCTCCTCGTGCACGAGTTGCATGCCCACGCGCGCGATCGCATGGCTCTTCCTGCCGGCGATCTCCACGCCGTCGAGGACGACCGAGCCCGTGCGTGGCGTCACCACGCCCATCAGGCTTTTCAGCGTCGTGCTCTTGCCGGCGCCGTTGCGGCCGAGCAGCGCCACGACCTCGTTGCGCTCGACGCGCAAGGCCACGTCGAACAGGATGTGGGAATCGCCGTAGTAGCTGTTGAGGCCGGCGACTTCGAGCAGGCTCATGCCGCAAGCACCCCATGCACGCCGCCGAGATAGGCCTCCTGCACCTTGGCGTTGCCCTTGATCTCGTCAGGCGTGCCTTCCACCAGCACGCGCCCCTCCTGCAGCACCGTGACGCGCTCGGCGAGCTCGAACAGCGAATCCATGTCGTGGTCGATGATGATCATCGTGCGCCCGCGGCCGATCGACTTGAGGAGCTTCACCGTCTCGACGCGCTCGCGCGGGCTCATGCCCGCGAGCGGCTCGTCGAGCAGCAGCAGCGTCGGCGACGACGCCAGCGCCAGGCCCACTTCGAGCCGCCGCCTCTCGCCGTAGGCGAGCTGCGAGACCGACGTGTCGGGGCGGTCGGCGAGATTG
>DATBOK010000091.1:0-6396 GCA_036553845.1 Casimicrobiaceae bacterium | reverse complement strand
ACACGTCGTTGCCCCACCACATGTACCACTCGGGCAACCCCCGGCGGTAGTAGTCCCAGGCCTTCGCCGGAAAGCGGAATCCCGGTTGGGAGCGCGCTTCCACCGGCAGCATGCGAATATCGGCGGCGCCCGACTCGAGTGCCTTGCGGAACGCGAGCGCCGACAGCGGCTCGCCGTCCGCGCCCTCGAAATAGTAGTTGTTGAAGACGTCGATCATCCGCCACTGGTGTGCCGACGCGTCCCAGATCTCGTTGAAGATGTGCCCATGGCCCCCGAAGCCATCGAACGAGAACGCCCACGATCGCACCGGTATGCCGGCGGCCAGGGCGAGCGCGCTGTAGACGCGAACGTAATCACCGCAGTAGCCTTTGCCGGTGCCGACGATCCGCGCATACGTGTCTTCCAGATTGGATTGAATGGGCTCCCCGGAGCCACTCTCGGGATGCACGCGCAGCAATTTCGCGATTGCGACCGCCCGCTCCCAGTCGTTCGCGAACCTGGGCAAGTCGAGACTCGCGACAAGCGCCCTGAAATGCGCGGAAGGCATCGCGCGCTCGACCATGAAGTCCGCGGGCGGCGCTGCGGGCGACCAGGAGAAATCGGCTGCAGGGTCGTGCTTGAGGAGCAACGCATTGCGCATGCGCACGAGTTCCGTCGATCCCGTCATGTACGGCGCGATCGATGCCACGGCGAGCACCACCACAGCCGTGCTCGCGACGAACACGCGGCGCCAGCGACGCACCGCCGCAGGCTCTGCTCGCTTCGCGTCTTCTACCAGCACAGCCCCTTCACCTCCGCCGCGCTTGCCCTGAGCCGTGGCAGGTTGACGAAATCCAGAACGATCTGGTCCGGGCGCACCGTCTCCACGAGCTCTTCCGTCACGCGTGGATCGGCGAGGCCGACCACGACGACATCGGATTCGGAGACTACGCTGCAGAGTTCCCCCCGCAACAGCCGGCCGATGTGCGGTACGTGCTGCTCGATATAACGGCGATTGGCGCCCAGCAGCCGCGACAGGTGCACTTCCGGGTCGAAAATGAGAAGGTCCATTCCCTTGCCGATGCAGTGCTCGGCCAGTGCCACCATCGGGCTCTCGCGCAGGTCGTCGGTGCCGGTCTTGAACGACAGTCCGATCATACCGATTCTGCGTTTCCCGGTCGCCGCAATCTTGGCGATCGCATGCTCGACATGCGCACGATTCGATGCCAGCACGTTGCCGAGCATTGGTAACTCGACATCGTGGGTCTTGGCAAAATGCAGCGTCGCGCGCAGGTCCTTCGGCAGGCACGAGCCGCCGAACGCGAACCCGGGCTTGAGGTACGCCGCGGAGATGTTCAGCTGGCGGTCCTCGCACACGAGGCTCATCACTTCGAACGGATCGACGCCCATCGATTCGCACACGCGCGCCGTCTCGTTGGCGAACGTGATCTTGAGCGCATGAAAATTGTTGCAGCAGTACTTGACCATCTCGGCCGCGCGAATCGATGTCGCGTGAAATTCGCACGGCAGATGACCGAACAGGCGGCGCAGGGCATCGTACGCGAACGGAGCGTTCGCGCCGACGATCGTGAATGGTGGCTTGTCGTAGTCGCGTATCGACGTCCCCTCGCGCAGGAACTCCGGCTGATAGGCGATGTGAAAGCCCTCGCCGTCCCGCTTTCCCGACTCCGATTCGATAATGGCGCGCAGGATGTCCTCGACGGTGCCCGGGATGAGCGTGGAGCGAAACACCACGACGTGCCCATCGGCACGATCGCGCAGCGCCGTGCCGATGTCGCGCGCCACTCGCAGCATGGCCGACTGGTCCTGGCTTCCGTTCGGCGCCGATGGCGTGCCGACGCAAATCAGGGACACTTCCGAGTTCAGTATCGCCTTGCACGTGTCGCGCGTCAGCGTCACGCGGCCGGACCCGGCGCTGGCCGCCATCAAGTCCACCATACCCTCCTCGACCACGGGCGTCTTGCCGGCCGCAATGAGATCGAGCTTGGCCTGGTCGACGTCGACGCCGATGACCTGGTGGCCGTCGCGCGCGAGGCATGCGAGAGAGACCGCGCCGACGTAGCCCAGGCCGAAGATGCTGATGTTCACGCTGGATTTCCCGTTATCTGGAGGTTGCCTGGATCGCGGCGAGGCCGCAGCGCGAGGCCGCGCGCGATGATTCCGTCGAGCCGCGCCATCGATGCGTTCCACGCATGATGCGTCAGCATGCGCGCGCGCCCGGCATCCGCGAGTCGCGCGCGCTCGGCGCGGTCATCCATCAGCCGCAGCACCGCCGTCGCGACGGCCTGCGGGCCGTCGGCCACCACGAAGTCGTCGCCATCGCGCGCATCGACGCCGCCCGCGGCGACGCTGCTCGTGACCACCGGCACGCCCGCTGCCATCGCCTCCAGGATCTTGTTCTGCGTGCCGCGCGCGATGCGCAGCGGCGCCACCATCGCCGCCGAGCGCCGCAGGTGCATGCGCACGTCAGGCACCGATCCGGTCACCGTCACGCCGGGCTGCGTCGCGAGCGCGCGCACGCCGGGACTGGGGTCGGCGCCGACGATGACGAGCCGCGCCTGCGGACGCCGGGCGCGAATGAGCGGAAACGTCGTGCGGCAGAAGTCGAACATGCAATCCTGGTTCGGGAAGTAATCCATGCGCCCGACGAACGACAGCGTATCGGCATCGTAGGCGGTGCCGTCCGGTGCGAAAAACTCGCTGTCGACGCCGTTCGGGAACCAGTCCGTCGCGGCGCCGGTGGCATAGCCCTGCAGCGTCTCCCATTCCGCGCGGGTGGTCGCCGTGCACAGGTCGAAGGCGCGCGCGAGCCGCTTTTCCTCGGCGGCCAGCTTGTGCCCTTCGAGGCGATATCCAAGGCTCATCGGCCACGGCTTGTACGCGCCGTATTCGAGCCACTTCTGCGAATCCATGTCGCCGAAATCGAGGATCTTCGGCATGCCCCGCGCGTGCTCGACGTAGCGCGCCACCGACGAGCAGTGCACGAAGACGAGATCGAACGCCTGCTCGGCGAGCAGACGGTCGAGCGTCGACGCCATGGCTGCCGAGCGGAAATACCCGAACGACGACGGCGTGGAGGTCGGCAGCCTGGCGACCATCCGCAGCGCCTGCAGCGGAGCGCGCACGCGCGCCATCTCGAAGCGATGACAGTACGGGGCGATGCCGCGGCCCTCGTCGGCCTCGGTAGCCGAGCGCACCAGCGATACCACGGTGACTTCGTGCGCGCGCCCGAGGTGGCGGATCATGTTGAACGGCCGGATCTTGCCGCCCCGCTTGGGTGGATACGGAAAGCGATGGCAGACGTAGAGGATCTTCACGCGCGCAATCGCCGCAGCTCGTCGGCGACGTCGTCGGTGCTGCGCCGGTCGAGGAAGATGCGCCCCCACAGTTCGAGGTTCATCAGCGCGAGCAGTGCATCGGTGCGGTCTTCGCGGCCGCTCGCATGCTCGGTGATGAGACGGTCCACCGCCGCGTGACGAAACCAGCCGCGGCGGCCGACGCTCGAGGCCGACAGGAGCTCGCGCAGCGTCGGCGCCAGGTCGCCCTTGAGCCACGCGCCCATCGGCGTGCCGAAGCCCCGCTTCTGGCGATGCAGGATCGACTCCGGCAGGATCCCGGCCAGCGCCTTCTTCATCGCGTACTTGAGCGTGCCGCCGCGCATCTTGATCGACTCGGGCATCGCTGCCGCCAGCTCCACCAGCTCGTGGTCGAGCAGCGGCACGCGGCACTCAAGCGACACCGCCATGCTCATCTTGTCGGTCAGCAGCAGCAGGTCGTCGGGCAGCTGGGTCTCGGCGTCGACGGCGAACATGCGGTTCATGCCGTCGTCGCCCGCGGCGTCCGCAAAGGCGCGCCTGATCGCGTGCGGCTCGATGCCGCCGGCGGGCGGTCCGCGCAGCGCGCTGCGTGCGCCGGCATCGCAGACCTCGACGTAGGCGAGATAGCGCTGCTCGAACGGCAGCTCGGCCGATTCGAGGAAGCGCTTGGCGTAGCGAAAGCGGTTGCGCCACGCCGAATGGCGGTCGCTCGGCAGGCGGCGCGCCGCACCGGCGGCGAGCCGTCGCGCCCATCCGGGAAAGCGCCGGTAGCGCCGCGCATAGTGATCGCCGAGGTAGCGCCGGTAGCCGCCGAACAGCTCGTCGCCGCCGACGCCGGACAGGATGACGGTGACGTCGCGCCGCGCGAACTGGGACACGAGGTAGGTGGTGACGAACGCGGTGTCCGCGATCGGCTCGTCCATGTGCCACAGCAGACGCGGCAACAGCGAGACCACGTCCGGACGCACGACGATCTCGTGATGGTCGGTACCGAACTGTCGCGCCACCTGCTGCGCATAGGGCAGCTCGTTGTAGAACGCGTCCGCCGGGCCCTGGTCGAAACCGATCGAATACGTTTTCACCGGCTGCGTGCTGTGGCGGCTCATGAACGCGACCACCGCGCTCGAATCGATGCCGCCGGACAGGAACGCGCCGATCGGCACGTCGCTGACCATCTGCATGCGAGTCGACGTCTCGAGGCGCGCGCGGATCGCCTCGGTCCACTGCGCCTCGGAGCGTCCGCGGTCGATCGCATGCGGCAGGCGCCAATAACGGCGCTCGTCGACCTTGCCGCCCTCGATGACGAGCAGCGTCGCCGGCGGCAGCTTGGCGATGCCCGCGAACATCGACTGCGGCGCCGGCACGTACCCGAGCTGCAGGTAGCCGTCGAGCGCCTGCGGATCGACGGCGACGCCGATCCCGGGCAGCGTCAGCAAGGCCTTCGCCTCGCTGGCGAAGGCGATGCGGCGCGCATCGCGCGCGACGTACAACGGCTTGACGCCGAGGCGATCGCGCGCGACGACCATGCGGCGCCGGCGCGCATCCCACAACGCGAACGCGAACATGCCGTTGAGGCGAGACACGCAGTCGTCGCCGTACTCGGCATAGGCATGCAGGATGACTTCGCTGTCGGAATCGGTGCGGAAGTGGCAGCCGCGCTGCACCAGCTCGCGACGCAGCTCGCGGAAATTGTAGATCTCGCCGTTGCAGACCAGCCACAGCATGCGGTCTTCGCTGGCGAGCGGCTGATGGCCGCCGGCGAGGTCGATGATCGACAGCCGGTTCATGCCGAGCAGCGCCGGCCCGTCGGCATGATGGCCGTGGTCGTCCGGACCGCGGTGGGTCATGATGCGCGACATCGCGGCGACGACGCCGACGTCCGCCGCCGCGCCGTCGAGCTGCACGAGCCCGTATATGCCGCACATCGCGCGCTAGCTCCCGGCCGGACGCCGCTGTGCCGTGATCGCCGTGACCCGCGTCGGCGCGACGCGCCGGTACACCTCGCGATAGCGCGCGACGCTGCGGTCCCAGCTGCGTTCCTCCTCGACGAACGCGCGTGCCCGGGCGCGCATCGCCGGCCATTGGCCGCGGGCGCCGAGCACGCGCGCAAGCACCGCCCCAAGCGCCGCGACGTCTCCCGCCGGAAACAGGGTGCCGTTATCGCCGTCGCGAATAAGCTCGCGGTGGCCGCCGACGTCGGAAGCGACCAACATGCGCCCCTGCGCCATCGCCTCCAGCGGCTTCAACGGCGTCACGAGCTCGGTGAGGCGCATCGAGCGGCGCGGATAGACGAGGACGTCGATGAGATCGTAGTAGCGCTGGACGTCGGCATTGGGCACGCGACCGGTGAACACCACGCGATCGGCGAGGCCGAGACTTGCCGCGCGCTCGCGCAGCAGCGGCTCGTGCGATCCACCGCCAACCAGCAGCACCTTCAGCGCGGGATGCGTCGACATGAGGCGCGCCAGCGCTTCCAGCAGCAGGTCAACGCCCTCATAGGCATAGAACGACCCGACGAAGCCCAGCACCGTGGCATCGCCGAGCCCGAGCGCATCGCGCAGTGCGACGTCGGGCGCGCCCGACGTCGAAAATCGCCGGACGTCGACCGCGTTGGGAATCACCGTGACCCGATTCGACGCGATGCCGCGGCCGACGATCTCGTCGCGCAAACCCTCGCAGATCGTGGTGATCGCGTCACAACGGCGCAACGCGAATGTCTCGACGCTGCGCGATGCGCGGTAGCGCAGGCTGCCCTCGCGCGTCGTGCCGTGGTCGACCGCGGCGTCCTCCCACAGCGCGCGCAATTCGTAGACAACCGGCACGCGCCGGCGACGCGCCGCCCACAGCGCAGGCAAGGCATTGAGCACTGGCGAGTGCGCGTGCACGATGTCCGGGCGCAGGCGGTCGATGAGCTCGCCGATGCGCCGCGACGTCGCCGCCATTTCGGCAACCTCGGCGACGAGCGGCACGTCGCGCCAGCGGGGGCTGGGAGGGGAGGTGCGGAAGAAGCGCCAGCCGTCGACGGTTTCCTCCGCCGGCGTCGACGCCTTGAGGGCGAGGCCGTGGCGCGGCGTCGTCA
>DATBOK010000110.1:0-9479 GCA_036553845.1 Casimicrobiaceae bacterium | reverse complement strand
AGCTGCTCCTTCCTCACGACTTCGCCGACGAACGTCGACGCGGCGAGGCGATCGACGTCGATCGGCAGCGGATCGTCGGCGCGCATGCCGAGCGGCGTGGCGTTGACGACGATGTCCATGCCGGCGGGATCGCGCGTGCCGGTCTCGATCGCGATCTGCGGGTAATGCCTGGCGATGCGCACCGCCAACGCCGCCGCCGAGGCCACGTCGAGGTCGTAAAGGCGCAGTCGCGCCGCGCCTTCGGCCGCCAGCGCGGCGGCGATCGCGCGGCCGACGCCGCCGGTGCCGACCACCAGCGCACTGCGTCCGGCGATGGCGACGCCGCGTGCGCGCGCCGCGCGCGTGAATCCGGCGCCATCGAACAGGTCGCCGGCAAGGGTGCCGTCGGCGCGCCGCACCACCGCATTGCAGGACCCGGCGATCTGCACGGCGACGCTCGCTTCGGCAAGATGGTCGACGGTGGATACCTTGTGCGGCATCGTCACCAGCGCACCGCGGATGTTGAGGAGGCGGAACACGCCCGACAGGACGGCGGCGTAGTCGGCGGTCGTCACGCCCATCGGCACCACGACGGCGTCGACGCCGCGCTTTTCGAACCAGGGGTTGTAGATCATCGGCGCCTTCACCGGCGCGATGGGATCGCCGAAGTGCGCGATGATGGACGTGGTGCCGCGAATCATCGCGCGTGCACGCCGTGCTGGCGTGGATGAAGGCGTGCGCGCGGGGCGCGGATGCGCGTCATGCGCGCGGGCGAAGTGCGGAATGGCTTCAATGCGACAGCCTCCTCGGATGGAGCCCCGGGGCCGAGCACGGGCGATGGGCGGTCGCCGGCCGCTCAAGCGGCTTCTGGTCGAGGTTCGGCCTGTTTGCGAGGTTAGGCGGGGCGCAGGTCCAGGTCAAGTGCGATTATCGAAAATCGGGGCGATAATCGAACACCTCGACGACGGCAGGGGCGAGACTCGTTCACTGCGACGTCGCCGCGGTGCGGCGAAACGGCAGGCTCCGCCGCGGCACCTGCGCCAGCAGCCATTGCACCGACTTGCGCGCACGCGCGACCACCGTGTCGAGCGGCATCTGCACGTAGTCGTCGTTGAACACCTCGAAGCTCATGTCGCCCGCATAGCCGTTGGCATCGAGGCGCCGCACGAGCGCGGATATCTCGTCGCTGTGTACGCCTTCGCCGGGGAACACGCGAAAGTGGCGCGCCGTCTCGCGCCGCTCGTCCGGCGTCGGCGTGCTGGTCCACATGAAGTCGGCGAGCTGCACAAAGAAGATGCGAGCGGGATCGATGTCGTCGAGCACGTCCACGGGCGTCGCCGTCGCCAGCATGTGATAGGAATCGATGGCGAGCCCGAGGTTGTAGCGGTCGGCGCGCTCGACCAGGTCCCACGCCGCCGGCACGTCGCTGACGAAGCGGCCCCACGACAGGCCCTCGTAGGCGATGTCGATGCCGAAGGGCACCGCCAGCATCGCGAGCTTGGCGAGGTCCGCGGCCATCCGATCGCGGTCGCCGTCCGCATGCGCCGACGTCGTCGAGCACACGAGCAGCACGCGCGAGCCGAGCGCCTTGCACATCGACAGCATCGACTTGGCGATGTCGATCTTGTAGTCGTGGAGGTGGCCCGAGAGCCCCTCGAAATCGCGCAACACCTGGAAGCCCGTGACGCGCAGGCCGCTGGCGCGCACGGCGGCGATCGCCGCCGACTCGCCGCCGGGATGGCCGACGATGTCGCGCGCCGCCAGCATGATCTGCGTGAAGCCGCCGTCGCGCACCGCGCGCAGCTTCGACTCGAGCGGACCCGCCAGCGTGATCGTGTCCATGCCGAAGCGCTCGACGTTCATCCGGCACCTCCGGCGCCCGCCGCCACCCGGCCGTCGCTCTTCACGAGCTCGAACGTCACCGATCCCATGTAGATCTGCGTCAGCGCGCCCTTGTCGCTCGGCTGCACCGGCGCGCGGTCGACGAAGACCACGCCGCGCGCGCGCAACTCGCGCGTCGCGGCGCCGATGTCCGGCGCACCGATGCCGACGCGCAACAGGCGCTCCTCCCAGTCGATGTCCTCGGCCCCGCTGGGCGGTTCGATCAGCTGCAGGTAGAACTTGCCGCACGCGCTTTGCAGCAGCGTGCCTTTCGGCAGGATGCCGAAGAACTGGCCGCCCGGCAGCGGCGCGAAGCCGAAAAGCTGTGTGTAGAAGTCGACCCAGTCGCGGCTGCGATCCGGGTAGACGCTCTGCACGATGCCGAACCAGTGCATGCCGGCCAGCGCCGGCGGGTGCTGCGCGGCACCGGGGATCGGCAGGAAATCGACGTCGTAGATCGAGAAATCGTGGTAGCGGTCGACGAAGTAGATGAGGCTGTCACCGACGCCGTGGATGCCCGGAATGTTGAGCTCCATCACCGACGCGCGCGTCGGCATCGCCCATGCGCCGAGGTCGAGCGCACGCCCCCATGCGAGCTCGGCGTCGCGCACGCGCAGCGCAACCGCCGACAGCGACGGATGCGTCGCCGGCGCGGTCATTCCCGGCAGCGCCTCCGGATGCGCGTTGACGATCACGTTCATCGACCCCTGGCGGTAGAGCATCACCTCGCGCGAACGGTGGCGCGCGACGAGCGCGAAGCCCATCATCAGCAGCATCGCGCCCAGCGCCTGCGGCTGCGACGTCGCGTACTCGACGAATTCGATGCCGTCCATGCCGAGGGGGTTGCTCGGCTCGGGATTGCGTTCGTGCATGGCGCTGGATTCCTCTAGTCCGGTGCGAAGGGCAGACCGACGTAGTTCTCGGCGAGCGAGGCCTGTGCGGCGGCGGAAGTGGTCACATAGTCGAGGTCGGCGAGCTGCAGCTGCTGCTCGAACGGCGTCGCGTCGGGGAAGCGGTGCAGCAGCGCGGTCATGAACCACGAGAAGCGCTGCGCCTTCCACACGCGCCGCAGCGCGGTCGCCGAATAGGCGTCGAGTGCGTGCATGTCGCCATGCCGGTAATGCTCGGCGAGCGCCGCGGCCAGCACGCGCACGTCGGCGACGGCGAGATTGAGGCCCTTGGCGCCCGTCGGCGGCACGATGTGCGCAGCGTCCCCGGCGAGGAACAGTCGGCCGAACTGCATCGGCGCGCAGACGAAGCTGCGCATGCCGACGACATTCTTCTGGATCACCGGCCCTTCGATCGGCTGCCAGCCATCATGCGTCGCAAGTCGTGCGCGCAGTTCGGCCCAGATGCGCGCGTCGTTCCAGCGCTCGGGATTCTCGTGCGGGTCGCACTGGAAATAGAGGCGCTGGATCGTCGGCGAGCGCGTGCTGACCAGCGCGAAGCCGCGCGCGTGATGGGCGTAGATGAGCTCCGCGGACGACGGCGCCGCCTCGGCGAGGATGCCGAACCAGCCGAACGGGTAGCTGCGCGAGAATTCCTGCCGCGCGCCGCGCGGCACCGCCTCGCGGCAGACGCCGTGGAAGCCGTCGCAGCCGGCGATGAAATCGCAGTCGAGTCTCTGTGCCGCGCCGCCGGCGACATAGTCGAGCGAAGGCGAAGCGCCGTCGAATCCGCGCGGCACAACGCCGGCCGCCTCGAACACGAGCCGTCCGCCGTCGCGCAGGCGGGCGGCGACGATGTCGCGAATGACTTCGTGCTGGGCGTACACGGTGATCGAGCGGCCACCCGAGCGCGTGGTGAGATCGATGCGGTGACCGCGGCCGTCGAAGCGCAGCTCGATGCCATGATGGACGAAGCCCTCCTTCGCGAGCCGCTCGCCCAGCCCCACCGCGGTGAGCAGGTCGACCGTGCCCTGCTCGAGCACGCCGGCGCGGATGGTGCTTTCGATCTCCGCGCGCGAGCGCGCTTCGACGACCACGGAGTCGATGCCCGCGTGATGCAGCAAGTGCGACAAGAGGAGGCCGGCGGGACCCGCCCCGACGATGGCGACTTGGGTTCGCATGCAGCCGCATTGTGCCTCATTCCACCGCGCATTCCGATTACCGAAAAAATGTGCGAACATCGGCCACACGATGCCCGCCTCGACGAGGAACGCGCCCGCGCGCGCCGTGCATGCGCGGCGCGCGCAAACCAGGCCTGCGGCCGCCGGCACGCATGGCGACACGGCGCCGCAAAACGCGGCCGAGGACATCCGCCGCTATTCGGGCGACCCCGATTTCATGGCGACGCTGGCGCGCGGCCTCGCCGTCGTGCGCGCGTTCACCCAGCAGCGGCGGCCGCTGACGATCGCGCAGCTGTCGATGAAGACCGGAATCCCCCGCGCCGCCGTGCGGCGCTGCCTGTACACGCTCGCCGAGCTGGGCTACGTCGCATCCGACGACGGCCGCAACTTCATGCTGCGCCCGCGCATCCTGGCGCTCGGTCATGCCTACCTGACGTCGAGCCCGCTCGCCGCATCCGCGCAACCGATCCTCGACAACGTCAGCGACACCGTGCACGAGTCGTGCTCGATGTCGATCCTCGAGGGCGACGAGATCCTCTATATCGGGCGATCGCGCACGTCCTCGCGCATCATGTCCATCGACCTCACCGTCGGCAGCCGGCTGCCGGCGTACTGCACGTCCATGGGGCGCATCCTGCTGTCGGGCCTCGACCCGAAAGACCTCGCGGCGTACTGTGCGCGAGTGCGCATCGTGCCGCACACCGAGAAGACGCAGACCTCGCCTGCGAGGATCCGCGCGATCGTCGAGGCGCTGCGCAGCCGCGACTGCGCCATCGTCGACCAGGAGCTCGAGATCGGCCTGCGCTCGATCAGCGTGCCGGTGCGCGACGCCCATGGCCGCATCGCCGCCGCGATCAACATCAGCGTGCAGGCGAACCGCGTGTCGATGCCGGAAATGGAGGCGCGGCTAAAGCCGCACCTCCTCACTGCGGCGCATGAGCTCGGCCTGCTTCTCAACTGAAGAACCGCTGGCTGCCGCAACCCTCTACAATCCGGGCCTTCGGCAGCAGGCCGCGGGAGTGCCCGCGACCGCATCTCTAGGGAAACCCTTCGTGCGCAAATCCGTCGTGGCCGCGGCCTTGGGGGTCGCATTGACCGTTGCCTTCGTGCGATTGGCGTGCGCGCAGGAGGCGCGCTGGCTCAACTTTGCCGCCAGTACCGGGGAAGACGTCAATGCGCTGCGCATCGGTGGCGGATGGCGACCCGATTGCACGTGCGAATGGTTGGCGCGGATCAGCGCGGTGCCGTTCGTCTCGGGTCACGTCGAATACCTGAACAGCCGCGGCACGCAGTCGGTGAACGACGTCGTGTGGAATGCCGGCCTCATGGCGGGCGCACGCTGGCCGTTGTTTCCCGACTCGCGCTGGCGACCGTGGATCGAGTTCGGCATCGGCGGCGCCGCGTTCACGCACGCCAGCATCGGCGACCGCCACCTCGGCAACGCGCTCCTGTTCAACGAGCGGCTCTCCACGGGGTTGGCGCTCGACGCCACGGGCCGCTACGAGTTTGCGACCTATGTTGAGCACCGCTCGAACGCCGGGTTAGTTCCGCCCAACCAGGGGCTCACGACTTACGGCCTCGAGCTGCGCGTAGGCTTGCGTTGACCGCCAAGTCCGACGCATCGCGCGCCCGTGGCGCGCATCCGCGTTGCCGATGGGCCGGCGACGACCCGCGGATGATCGCGTACCACGACGACGAATGGGGCGTGCCGGAGCGCGACAGCCGCGCGCTGTGGGAAAAGCTGATGCTCGACGGCTTCCAGGCCGGCCTTGCGTGGAGCACCATCCTCGCCAAGCGGGACGCGTTCCGCAAGGCGTTTCGCGGCTTCGATCCGGTCAAGGTGGCGCGCTTCGGCGAGGCCGACGTCGAGCGCCTCCTCGCCAACGCCGGCATCGTGCGCTCGCGCGCCAAGATCGTGGCCACCATCGGCAATGCGCGCGCGTACCTGGCGATGCAGGCTGACGGCGAGGATTTCGCGACGTTCGCCTGGCGCCACGTCGGCGGCAAGCCGATCGTCGGCGGCAAGCACCGGCCGACTCAGTCTGCGGAATCGGAAGCGCTGTCGAAGGCGCTCAAGACGCGCGGCTTCAAGTTCGTGGGGCCGGTGATCGTCTACGCCTGCATGCAGGCGGTCGGCATGGTCGACGACCACGATGCCGCGTGCTTTCGGCGCGCGCATGGGCGCCGCAAGGCTGCCGCGGGCGAGGCCCGCAAGCGCTGATCGACGCTTCCCCGCACGCGACGCGAAGCACCAGCACCGCGCAACAAAAAGCCCGGCACAAGGCCGGGCTCTTCGCTGGAGCGGGATCGGAGCCGGAGGTTTTCCGACCTCTGACCGCTGATCCCTGATTCCTGAATCACATGTCCATGTCGCCCATGCCACCCATGCCGCCACCGCCGCCACCCATCGGCTTGTCGTCCTTCGGCAGCTCGGCGACCATCGCATCGGTCGTCAGCATCAGCGAGGCCACCGACGCCGCGTTTTGCAATGCGAAGCGCGCCACCTTAGTCGGATCAAGCACGCCCATTTCGACCAGGTCGCCGTACTCGCCGGTCGCCGCGTTGAAGCCGAAATTGCCCTTGCCTTCGACGACCTTGTTGATGACCACTGACGGCTCGTCACCGGCGTTCTGCACGATCATCCGCAGCGGCTCCTCGACCGCGCGCAGCACGATCTTGATGCCGGCTTCCTGGTCGGCGTTGAGGCCCCTGAGTCCCTTGACGTTGGCGCGCGCGCGCAGGTAGGCGACGCCGCCGCCCGGCACGATGCCTTCCTCGACGGCCGCACGCGTCGCGTGCAGCGCATCCTCGACACGCGCCTTCTTTTCCTTCATCTCGACTTCGGTGGCCGCGCCGACCTTGATCACCGCCACGCCGCCGGCGAGCTTCGCCACGCGCTCCTGGAGCTTTTCCTTGTCGTAGTCCGAGGTCGCCTCGTCGATCTGCACGCGGATGTTCTTGACGCGCGCTTCGATCGACGCCTTCTCGCCGGCGCCATCGATGATCGTCGTGTCTTCCTTGGCGACTTCGATGCGCTTGGCGCGGCCGAGATCCTTGATCGTCGCGTTCTCGAGCTTGAGTCCGAGCTCCTCGGCGATCACCGTGCCGTTGGTGAGGATCGCGATGTCCTCGAGCATCGCCTTGCGGCGGTCGCCGAATCCCGGCGCCTTCACCGCGACGGTCTTGAGGATACCGCGGATGTTGTTGACCACCAGCGTCGCCAGCGCCTCGCCGTCGACGTCTTCGGCGACGATCAGGAGCGGCTTGCCCGCCTTCGCCACCTGCTCGAGCACCGGCAGCAGGTCGCGGATGTTCGAGATCTTCTTGTCGTGCAGCAGGATGTACGGATCCTCGAGGATCGCCGTCTGCTTGTCGGGATTGTTGATGAAGTACGGCGAGATGTAGCCGCGGTCGAACTGCATGCCCTCGACGAGGTCGAGCTCGTTCTCGAGGCCCTTGCCGTCCTCGACGGTGATCACGCCTTCCTTGCCGACCTTGTCCATCGCCTCGGCGATCGTCTTGCCGATCGACTCGTCGGCATTGGCCGAGATCGCGCCGACCTGGGCGATCTCCTTCGACGTCGAGCACGGCTTGCTGATCTTCTTCAGCTCCTCGATGACCGCGATCACGGCCTTGTCGATGCCGCGCTTCAGGTCCATCGGGTTCATGCCGGCGGCGACGTACTTCATGCCTTCGATCACGATCGACTGCGCCAGCACCGTGGCGGTGGTGGTGCCGTCACCGGCGACGTCGGAAGTCTTGGAGGCGACTTCCTTCACCATCTGCGCGCCCATGTTCTCGAACTTGTCCTTGAGCTCGATTTCCTTCGCCACCGACACACCGTCCTTGGTGATCGTCGGCGCGCCGAAGCTGCGCTCGAGCACGACGTTGCGGCCCTTGGGGCCGAGCGTCACCTTGACGGCGTTGGCGAGGACGTTGACCCCGTTCACCATCTTGTTGCGTACGTTCTCGCCGAAGCGGACGTCTTTGGCTGCCATGATTTCGTTTCTCCTGATGCGGTATGCGTAAGCGGTGGAGGGGTCAGGCGACGACGCCGATGATGTCGTCTTCCCGCATGTGCAGGAGATCGGCACCGTCCATCTTGAATTCCTGGCCCGAGTACTTGCCGAACAGGACCTTGTCGCCGGCCTTGACGCCCATGGGAAGGAGCTTGCCGCTGTCGTCGGTCTTGCCCGGTCCGACGGCGACGACCTCGCCCATCGACGGCTTTTCCGCGGCGGTATCCGGGATCACGATGCCGCCGGCGGATTTGCGCTCCTCTTCGAGCCGCTTGACGATCACGCGGTCATGCAAAGGCTTCAGCTTCATGGTAAGTGCTCACTCCAACGATTGGGGTTGTCTGGGAACGGCGTAGGTCGCCGCGGCGGGTGCCCGAAGCCGATGCTTCGCGATTGTTAGCACTCGACGGCTACGAGTGCTAATAATACGGGCAATCGCCCGGGAAATCAAGGCCTCCGGCAAAGTCTCCTCCCGCGCGAATGGGAGAATGGCGGCGCGGAGCGCTCAGGGGCGACGACCAGCGAGCGCCGGGATCACCGCCACCGTCGAGGAGAGGACGCATGCGAACACTGGCAATCATGACGCTGGCGGGCGGTATCGCCGCCGCGATCCCGGCGGTCGCCGCAGAGAAGAGCGCCGCCTGCAAACCCCTTTTCGACGCGGTCGAAAAGGTCGCCGTCACCGATCACGCCATCCGCATCGTCCGCGGCGGCACGACCAGCGAGAGCATCACCGCCAACGGCGTCACGTATGTGCAGGTGCGCGGCGCATGGAAGGCGAGTCCGATGACGTCGCAGCAAATGCTGGCGCAGCAGCGCGAGAACATCCGCACGGCGCGCGCCTATGTCTGCCAGCCGATTGCCGACTCCGTGGTCAACGGCGTCAAGGCGCACACGTACCGCGCACACATGGAAGCCGCCGACGGCGATCCGGTGAGCGACGCGACGATCTCGATCGCCGCCGGCAGCGGACTGCTGCTGCATACCGAGGAAGACCTCAAGTCCGCCGGCATGGTGTCGCACATGTCGATCGACTACCGCTACGACGGCATTCGCGCGCCGGTCGCGCACTGATCTCCCGCCGCGCATCCGGGGGCGCCCGGCGACGCGGCGGCGCTCGTCACTTCGCCGCGCTGGCCAGCTCCGCCGTCGACCAGCCACCACCCAGCGCCTTCACCAGCGTCACGTTCGCCTGCCACTGCCGACCGCGCAGCAGCACGAGCGTGCGCTCGTTGTTGAAGAGCACCGTCTGCGCGGCGACGACGTTGAGGAAATCGACGATGCCCGCCTTGTACTGGTTGGTGACGAGCTCGAGTGCCAGGCGCGCGGCGTCGACCGCCTGCGACTGGATCGTCGCCTCGTCCTTCAGCACCGCGAGCGTCGAGAGGTTGTCCTCGACTTCCTGGAATCCGCCGAGCACGGTCTGCCGGTAATTGGCGACGGCTTCGTCATATTGCGCAAGCGTCTGGTCGCGTTGCGCGCGACGCAATCCGGCGTCGAACAGCGGCTCGGCGAGGTTGGCACCGATCGAC
>DATBOK010000081.1:0-27637 GCA_036553845.1 Casimicrobiaceae bacterium | reverse complement strand
GCACCATCCCCAGATCGCCTCCACGAGCGTCTGCCCCAGATTGACGTAGGCGCGGCGCAGGATCGCCGCACGCTCGGCTTCGCTGCGATCGGGAAACGAACGCGCGATGTTGGCCGCCGCGAGCCCACGGTGCCAGCGCAGGACGTCGAAGGCGACGAACGCAACCAGACGTCCCAATGCATAGAGCATCGGCAGCGGAAGGTGGCCCAGTGCGCGCAGCAGGAATGCCATCGTCGACGTCACGCGGCGTGGTGCCGCGCGCGAAGGATAGCGCATCGCGTGCGCCGCGCCGCGACGGCGTGGCGATGTGCCGGCACGTGCAACAGCGCGGTTCCCGGGCGTCCGTATAATCGAACGGCCCGGCGCGCACCCGGCACGATGGCCCATGCGACTTTCCACATCCGACCTTCCCGCCGCGGTCACGCTGCTGGCGATCTGGCTTTATTGGATCATCGTCGGCGCGATGATCGTGCGCAGGCGCCGCAAGACGCGCAAGCTCGCGGGCGTGCTGCCCGAGCAGGGGGTCGAGGCCGCGATGTGGATCGTGTGGGTACCGCTGGTCGCGGCATGGCTCGTCCTGCCCTGGCTCGCCGTGACGCACGAGGCTGGCACATTCGCCGTGCCCGCGTTCGCCCGGGCGGGGGCCTATCTCGGGCTGCGCGCGCTGGCGGCGCTCGCGGCACTCGCCGCGCTCTACGGATCCATTCGCGCATGGCGGCAGATGGGCAGCCACTGGACCATGGCCGTGACGCGCGACGAATCCGCGACGCTCCTCACCGCCGGCGTCTTCAGCCGCATCCGGCATCCGATCTACGCCTTCAGCATCGTGCTGATACTGGCGACGCTCGTCGTGATTCCGACATGGCCGATGCTGCTGGTCGCAGCCGTGCACGTCACGCTGATGGCGCTCAAGGCACGCAACGAGGAGCGCTTCCTGCTGGCGGCGCATGGCGAGCGCTACGCGAGCTACTGCCGCCACACCGGCCGTTTCGTGCCGCGTTTCATGGGCCCGCGATGACCTCATGCGCGACGAGCCCGCGGCCGGTGCCTTCCTGAACATGACGCGACGCCGGGAATTCCCGGGCGAGCTCAATCTCTTCCAGCGCATGATGCTGCGCTGGCGCGAACTTCATCCCTACAACGCGGTGCACGTCGTGTACGTCGCGCAACCGCTGGACGCGATACGCGTGCGCGGCGCCGTCGCGGCATCGCTGCAGGCAATGGGCATCGCGGACTTCGCACTCGATGCCACCCGCCGCCGCTACGTGTATCGCGGCGGCCCGGTCGAGCCCACGCTCGAGGTCATCGACGCCGCGGACGCGGACCTCGATCGCGTGCTGTCGCGCGAAATCGGCGCGGAGCTGAACCGGCCCTTCGCCATCGGCGCGCCGCTGCGTTTTTTCGCGGTCGCTTCCCCCGCCGGCTTCCACCTTGGACTGGCCTACGACCACTTCATCGCGGGTGGCGACTCGGCGGCCGCGCTGCTCGGGATCGTCGTCGCGCGGATCGTCGGCGCGCCCGTCGACGATGCCGCGCTGCGGCCGGCGCTCTATCCCGCGACCTACGCGTCGCTGGTGCGGCGGCACCCGGCGTGGTTCGCGCGCGCGCTGGCCGCCATGCCCGCGATCGCGCGCGACTCGAAGAGCGTGTATCGCTGCGCGGATCGCGATCCCGAGGACACGCACAATGCCTTCGAGGTGATTCGCGTCGATGCTGCCGACACCGCCACGCTGCGCCGCCGGGCGCGTGCGCAGGGCGTCACGCTGCACGACCTGGTGGTGGCGATCATGCTGAAGACGCTCGCACCCATCGCCGCCGGCCGCGTTCGCGAGCATCGCCGCCGCGAGATCGGGGTCGCCTCGATCGTCAACATCCGCAAGGACTTCGGCGTCGAAACCGCCGGCGCGTTCGGGCAGTTCCTCGCCAGCATGCGCATCGCGCACGCCGTGCCCGACGGCGTCGGCATCGACGCGCTGGCGCGCGACGTGCGTGCCATCACCTCGCCGATCAAGCGCCGGCGGCTCTACCTGCGCACGCTCTACGGCCTGCTGTTCGCCTCCGCCGCCTGGCGCTTCATGTCCGTTGGCCAGCGCCTCCGCTTCTATGCCAAGCACCACCCTGCATGGGCGGGCGTGTCGATGCTCGACGTCGATCCGCTGTGGCCGCCGTCGCTGCGTCCCGCGGCGCGCTACACGCGCGGCGTTTCCACCGGCCCGCTGACGCCGGCGGTGCTCGCCATCTCCACCACCACTACGGGCATGTCGGTCGGCGTGTCGTGGCGCCGTGCCGTCCTCCCCGACGAGTTCCCTCATCGACTGCAATCGGAAATCAGCCTATGCGCACGAGATTCGACGAGCTAAGACGCCTGCGAACCGTCGTCGCTATCGCGATCACGCTGTCGCTCGGCGCATGCGCGACACCGCGCGCCGGCAGCGAGCGCAACGTCGTCCCGCTCACCCCCGGCAGCGTGCTGCGCGCGTCGACGCTCACGCGCGCGCTGGAGGACGACATCCTGGCGATCGACCCCGAGCACGTCAGCGACACGGAAGTCAGACAGACGCTCGCCCTGGGACCCACCCCGCGCATCATGAGCATCCACGGCGGCATCTATCCGGTGCACCTCGTGATGGAATCGTTCGCCGAATTCCTCGTGCGCATGGGGTATCCCGAGAGCGCGGTGCGCGACCCCGGCAGCCACGACCTCACCCACAGTCCGTACGAGGAGGCGCGCGTGCTCGCCGGCGAGGTGGCGTGGTATTACGAGCACGAAGGCGTGCGACCGATGCTCGTCGGCCACAGCCAGGGCGGCATGCAGGCGGTGAAGGTCCTCTACGAGCTTTCCGGCACGTTCGACGATCGCATCGTCATGTTCAACCCGCTGACCCATCGCGAGGAGGACCGCACGACGTTCCTCGATCCGCTGACCGGCGTGGTGCGGCCGATCACGAGCCTCAAGCTTCCGTACGTCTCGTCGGTCGGAGCGGGCGGTCTCACGAACCTGCTTCCGAACCAGTGGATCATGGTTGAACGCACCTTCGAGATTCCCGACAGCGTCGAGGACTTCACCGGCTTCCAGCTCGGCGTCGACCTGATCGCACTCGACAGTTCGCGCACGCGCGGCCGCTACCGCGCGATCGGCTCCGCCAACGTACGCAACGTCCACCTGCCGGCCGCCTATTCGCACTACTACGTGGCCAACGTCGAGCCGCTGGCCGATGACGCCAATACCCGCGACTGGCTCAACGCGTGGACGCCGGCGCTGACCGGCCAGGATCCCCCCGCAGGCATCAACCCGGAGAACATCCAGTGGGCCGCTGACGTCTGGTACAGCATCAAGGAGCACTGGGTACGCGAGGCGCAGCGATTCGTGCGCGCGCGGCGCGCCCTCGAAGCACGCTGACGACTTCGGCGCCCTGGTAGGTGGCGGCGCGGCAGCAGGCGCCGCCGTTTGCTAAAATTCGGCTGTTACCCCGCCGGCTCCCCGGCAACCCGCTCCGGCCCGCACTTCCCGAAAGCACGCCGTTGACTTCCGCGCCCCAATCCTCGCCCGCGGCCACCGCGGCGCAGCCGCTCGCCGGACGCACGGCGCTGATCACCGGCGGCGCCCGGGGCATCGGCCGCGCGGCGGCACGCAAGCTCGCCGCGGCCGGCGCCGACGTCATCGTCAATTACTACAACAGCCACTACGAGGCCGAAGCCCTGTGCGCGGAGCTGCGCGCTCGCGGACGGCGCGCGCTCGCCGTGCAGGGCTCGGTAGCCGATGTCGCGAGCGTGGACGACATGTTCGCGGCCATCGCGGCCGAATTCCCGCGGCTCGACATCGTCGTCAGCAATGCCGCCAGCGGCGTTCTCAAGCCGGCGATGGAAATGACGCTCAAGCACTGGCGCTGGTGCATGGAAACCAACGCGTTCGCGCTGAACCTCGTCGCGCAGCATGCCGCGCCGATGATGCCGCAAGGCGGGCGCATGCTGGCGATGTCGAGCCTGGGCGCCTCGCGCGCGATCCCCAACTACGCATTCGTCGGCGCGTCGAAGGCGGCACTCGAGGCGCTGGTGCGCTCGCTCGCGCAGGAGCTGGGTCCCCGCGGCATTCGCGTCAATGCCGTCAGCGCGGGGGTCGTCGACACCGACGCGCTCGGCTATTTTCCGAATCGTGAGCGTCTCCTCGCGGAATACGCCGAGCGCACGCCGGCCGGACCGACGCTCACGCCGGAGAACGTGGCCGACGCCATCTATCTCCTCTGCCTGCCGGAAGCCGACAAGATCACCGGCCAGACGATCGTCGTCGACGGCGGCTTCGCGATTTCCGGCTGACATGGCGCAGGATTCGGGTCTCTCCGGCAGGATCGCGCTCGTTACCGGCGGCAGTCGCGGCATCGGCCGCGCGATCGTCGAGACGCTCGCTGCCGACGGCGCGCGCGTCACATTCTTCTACCGCGACAATGCCGAGGCCGCAAACGAAGTCGTGGCCGCCGCCAGGGCGGCAGGCGGCGACGCCCATGCTATGCAGGTGGACATCCGCAACGCCGCGGCCTGCGCGGCGGCAGCCGAGGGGCTGGTGGAGACGCGCGGCGGCATCGACGTGCTCGTCAACAACGCCGGTATCGTGCGCGACAACGTGCTCACCGGCATGTCCGACGACGAGGTGAGCGACGTGCTCGACACCAACGTTGGCGGCGTCTTCAACGTCACCCGCGCGGTGGCGCCGTTCATGGTGTCGCGCCGGCGCGGAACGATCGTCAACCTGAGCTCGGTCGCCGCGTCGCGCGGTGGCCGCGGTCAGACCAACTACGCGGCGAGCAAGGGCGCGATCGAGGCATTCACGCGCGCGCTGGCGGTCGAGCTCGCGCCGCGGAAGATTCGCGTCAACGCGGTCGCGCCTGGCGTGATCGACACCGAAATGTCGCAGGTCGTGCGGGAGGCGGCGGGTGACGAGGTAAAGTCGCGTATATTGCTGCGCCGCTTCGGCGCCCCGCAGGAAGTCGCCAACGCCGTGTGGTTCCTGGCGTCGGACCTGTCGGGGTACATGACCGGCGAGATCGTCCACGTGGACGGCGGATTCAAGATGGAATGAGGGGATCGAGAACATGGAACCAAGCAGGCAGGAAATCGACGCGATATTTCCCAAGGTCGCGGAAGTCATCGCCGACGCGCTCGGCTGCGAAGTGTCGGATGTCAAGCCGAGCTCGTCGCTGATCGAGGACCTCGATGCGGAGTCGATCGACTTCCTCGACCTCGTGTTCCGGCTCGAGCGCGCATTCAAGGTGAAGATTCCGCGCGGCAAGATCGTCGAGGACGCGCGTGGCGACCTTTCGGAGGCCGCGTTCGAGCAGAAGGGCATCGTCACCGAGGCCGGACTCGCCCGGCTGCGTCAGTTTCTGGCCGAAGTGCCGGCGGAACGCTTCAAGACGCCGCTCAAGGCCGCCGACATCCCGCGGCTGTTCACGCCGGAAACGTTCTGCAAGGTCGTGCTGCGCGCGCAGAAGAACGCGCCCGCGGCCTGACGCGCACGGCATGGGCGGACGCTACGGCGCGTTCACGTTCTGCGACCGCATCACCGAGCACGTCCCGGCGACTCGCGCGCGTGCGACGTTCGCCGTGCCGGCGACGCTCGGCCAGTTCTCGTCGTGCCTCGTGGCCGAGGCTACCGGCCAGCTCGCGGCCTGGATATCGATGGCGCACATCGATTTTCGCGGCCGCCCGGTCGCGGCGCTCGCGCGCGAAGTGCGCATCCATGGCGAAGTGCGGCCGGGCGACACCCTTTCGCTGGAAGTCGAGATCGGCAGCTGTGATGCCGAGGCGGTGTTCTACCAGGGCCGCGCGCACGTCGCAGGCCGGGTCGCCGTCGAGCTCGTCGATTGCCTTGGTCCCATGCTGCCGCAGCACGATTACGATTCCGCCGATGACCTCGCGCACCAGTTCGCGCTCCTGTGCGGCCCCGGCGCCACGCCCGGCCGGTTCCACGGCGTCGGCGAACACGCGATGGAAACGGTGACGGCCGGCACCGACTCGCGCGTCGCGCGGCTGCACGTGCCGGCCGACGCGCCCTACTTCGCGGACCACTTTCCGCGGCGCGCGGTGTTCCCGGCGACGCTGCTGCTCGACCATGCGATACGCGTTGCCACGGCGCTGGTCGACATCGACCCTGCGCGACCGCGGCGCGTGTCGCGCGTGCACAACGTCAAGATGCGCGACTTCATCGCGCCGGGGGAGGACGTGCTGCTGCACGTCGCGCACATCGCCGCGCGCAACGACGACGACGCGCGCGTCAAGCTCACGGCGACGATCGCCGAGCGCACGATGGCCAGCGCACAGATCGGCTTCTCGCGCGCCGGCGCGCAGACGGCATGAGCGAGCGCGTCTCGCTGCGGGCGGTGCCGTGAGCCGGCGTCGCGTCGCCATCACGGGGCTCGGCCTCATCACGCCGGTCGGCAACGACGTGGCGACGGCGTGGAGCGCGTTAAAGGCGGGCCGCAGCGGCGGCGCGCGCATCACCCAGTTCGACGCCAGCGGCTTTTCGACGCAGATCGCGGCCGAGGTGAAGGGTTTCGATGTCGAGGCCTTGATCGACGATCGCAAGCTCATCAAGTTCCTGAGTCGCCCGCACGGCTTCGCCGTGGCCGCGGCGGACCAGGCGCTGCGCGATGCCGGCATCGCGCCCACGCCCGCGACGGCGGCGCGCTGGAGCATCGTCGTCGGCACCGGCATGATGGGCGTGCCCTACGTCGACCTTGCCGAGGTTCACGCGCACAGCGCGGCGGACGGCGAGCTCCATCCCGAGCAGCTGCTCGACGATCCGTCCGCCAACGACCTGATGGTGTTCTGCCGCAGCCAGTCTTCCGCAGGCCTGTCAGCGTTGGCGCGGCGCTTCGGCATCCGCGGCTACGCGTCGTCGGTGCACACCGCGTGCGCCTCCGGCGGCCAGGCGGTCGGCACGGCGATGAAGCTGATTCGCCGCGGCAACGCCGACTGCGTGCTGGCGGGCGGCTTCGATTCGATGGTAAATCCGGTCGGCCTGGCCGGCTTCTGCCTGCTTTCGGCAGTCTCGCCCGACAACGACACGCCGGAGCGCGCGAGCCGGCCCTTCGACCTCTCGCGCAATGGCTTCCTGCTGGGCGAAGGAGCGGGGTTCCTCGTGCTCGAGGAATGGCAGGCGGCGCGCCACCGCGGCGCGCACATCTACGCCGAGCTCGCCGGCGACGGCAATTCGCTGTCTAGCTACCGCATCACCGATTCGCCGCCCGATGGCGACGGCCCGATCCAGGCCATGGAGCAGGCGCTGTCCAACGCCGGCATGACGATCGGCGACATCGACTACATCAATGCCCACGGCACGTCGACACCGATGAACGACCGCAGCGAGGCGGCGGCGTTGCAGCGCGTGTTCGGCGCGCGGTGCGCCGAGATCGGCGTGTCGTCGACCAAGAGCTCGATGGGCCACCTGATTGCCGCGGCCGGCGCGGTCGAAGCCGCCGTGTGCGCGCTGGCGATCCGCGACGGCGTGATGCCCGTCAACGCCAACCTCGTCACCCTCGATCCCGATTGCGAGCACCTCGACCTCGTGCGCGACGCGCCGCGCAGCGGGCGCATCCGCGCCGCGTTGTCCAATTCCTTCGGCTTCGGCGGCTCGAACAGCTGCGTCGTATTCCGCCATCCCGACGAGGCCGACGCACTCGTGGCCGGCGGACGCTAGCGATGGCCGCGCGCGCGCTGATCACCGGCACCGGCGCGATCTGCGCCACCGGGCGCTCGCCGACCGAGATCTTCGCGGCCGCGCTCGAGGGTCGCTCGGCGCTCGCGCCGCTGACCAACTTCGACGCCTCGGCCTTTCCTTCGCAGCTCGCAGGTGAAGTCGGCGGCATCGAGCTGCGCGCGCTGCTGCCGGACCGCAAGCTCCTGAAGTTCATCCGCCGCACCGACGTGTTCGGCATCTTCGCCGCCGGGGAGGCAGTCCGCGCGGCGGGCGTCACGGCTTGGCGCGACGCGCTCGGCGACGCCGAGGCGGTGATCCGCTGCAACGACCGCTTCGGCTGCATCGTCGGTTCGGGCGGCGGCACGTTCGACAGCCAGTACGACTACTTCCCGCTGATGACCGAGACGCACGACGACCTGCGCGCCTTCGGCACCGAGCTCGCCGCCAACGTCAACCCGATGTGGCTGCTGCGCTCGCTGCCCAACAACGTGCTGTGCCACGTCGGCATCACGCACAGCCTCAAGGGCACGAATGCGTGCATCACGCACCACAGCATCAGCGGCACGCTGGCGCTGGCGGAAACGCTCGAGGCCCTGCGTGCCAACGAAGCCGACCGCATCGTCAGCGTCGGCCACGACGCGCCCGTCGAGCCGCAGCTCCTGCTCTACTACTACCGCGCCGGCCTCGTGTCGACGGACGGCCTGCGCCCGTTCGATGCGTCGCGCAACGGCACGATCTTCGGCGAGGGCGCAGCGGCGTGCGTCGTCGAGAGCGAGGAAGCGGCGAAAGCGCGCGGCGCCACGGTGCTGGGCGAGATCCTCGGCAGCGGTTCGGCGTCGGAAGCGCGCGGGCTGCTCGCGATCAGCGATGATGGCGATGGGCTCGCACGGGCGATCGCGCTGGCGCTGGACGATGCGGGCATCGCCGCGGCGGACGTCGGCATGGTCGTCGCGCACGCCAACGGCACGCCCAATTCCGATGCCAGCGAGGCGCGCGCGCTGCTGCGCGTGTTCGGCACCGCGATGCCGCCCGTCACCGGCTTCAAATGGTCGTTCGGCCACCTGCTGGCGGCATCCGGCACGCTCGAGACGGTGCTCGCGCTGGAAGCGCTGCGGCAGGGAGTCGTACCGGGCATCGCCACGCTCGCCGCACTCGACGCGGCGTGCACGGGACTGCGCGTGTCGCGTGCGGCGCAGGCGCCGCGCGGCAACACGGCGCTCGTGCTTTCGCGCGGTTTCGGCAGCACCAACACGGCGCTCCTGGTGCGCGTGTGAGCGCCGCAGGGCCGCCCCAAGGCGCTCAGCCCCCTTTGGGGGAGGCGCGCGAAGCGCGCTACGGGGGGAGCCATGCCACATAAGGCGCCTCCGCGCTGCGGCATCGACAGCGTGGAAATCGCGCGCATCGAACGGCTGTTGCGCGAGACACCCGCCGACGATCTCGGCAAGCTGTGGACCCCGACGGAGCTGCAGGATGCCGGCGACGGGCCGGGACGTGCCGCGAGCCTCGCTGCGCGCTTTGCCGCCAAAGAGGCCTGCCTCAAGCTGTTTCCGCGCGAAGCCGCGCTCAACACGCTGGTGGCGGCGGATTTCGGCGTGACGCGCAATGCGTTCGGTGCGCCCGAAGTGGATGCGTCGCCGGCGGCGCAGGCGGTGATGCAGCGTCACCGCATCATGCGCATCGGGCTGTCGCTGACGCATGACCGTGCCAGCGCCTCGGCCGTCGCGCTGGGCGAATACGAGCCGGTTTCGGCACCGCTCGTCGGCAAGCTGTTCTATCACCTGGTACCGATGCGCCGCGGCGTGATCCTCGCCAACCTGAGGCTTGTGTTCGGCGACACGCTGCCCGAGGCGGACATCGTGCGCCTCGCGCAGGCGCACTACCTGCACCTGCTGCGCGTCTACGCCGGTTTTTTCCTTTTCCTCCTCGTGCCGCAGAGACACCGCGCGTCGCGCGTGCGCGTCGAGAACAACCAGGGAATCAACCGCGTGCTGGCCACGGGCAAGGGCGTGATCGTCGTCACTGGCCATTTCGGCAGCTGGGAAGTGTCGACGACGGCGGCCTTGGCGGCGTTCCCGCACATGCGCGGTCGAATTCACTTCGTGCGGAGGCCCATCAAGCCGCGCTGGCTCGACAGGCTGGTCAGCTGGCATTTTCGCGACGCGGGCTTTGGCATCGTGGCGAAGCGCGGCGGCCTCGACGACATCGTCGGGCAGCTCGAGCGCGGCGACGTCGTTGTGTTCCCTTTTGACCAGCACGCCAAGGGTCGCGACGGCATCCCGGTGGAGTTCTTCGGCCATCCGGCGCGCACGTTCAAGAGCGTCGCCGTGATCGCGCTCGCCACCCGCGCGCCGGTATTGGCCGCGGCGAGCTGGCGCGAGCCTGACGGCTCGCACGTGCTGCGCTTCGAGGATCCGATGCCGCTCATCGAGGACGACGACACGTCGCAGGCGATCCGCCGCAACACGCGCGCGTACAACGCAGTACTCGAGCGCCTCGTGCTGCGCCACCCGGAGCAATGGTACTGGGCGCATCGGCGCTGGAAGGATCCCGGAACCGATCGCCCGCCGCGCGCGCAGCCGGCATGAATCGCTTGAGGGCGGCGACCCGGACGCGTACAGTGGTGTCGCCCACTCCCGAGCGATCGATGAAACGCCTCCTTGCCGCCGTGCTCGTGCTCGCCCTCGCCGGCTGCATACCGATCGGCTTTCGCTCGTCGACGCAGATGATCGCCCCGCCGCAGCTCGTGCAGGACGCGGCCGACTGAATTCGGCGCGCGCCGCTACAGCGCCTCGGTTTCCGCGGTGCGCGGACGCCATACCAGCAGCCGCGCCTCGATGCGCGTGACGAGGTAGTCGAGCAGCAGCGCGAAAATCGTCAGCACGACGATGCCTGCGAACACCGTATTGATGTCGAACGATCCTTCGGCCTGCAGGATCAGGTATCCCACGCCCTTGGCCGAGCCCAGGTATTCGCCCACCACCGCGCCGACGAACGCCATGCCCACCGACGTGTGCAGGCTCGAGAACACCCACGACGTCGCCGACGGCAGGTAGATGTGGCGCAGCAGCTGGCGCCGCGACGCGCCCAGCATCCGCGCATTGGCGAGCACGACCGGGCTCACTTCCTTCACCCCCTGGAACACATTGAAGAACACGATGAAGAACACCAGCGTGACGCCGAGGGCGACCTTCGACAGCACGCCGAGGCCGAACCAGACCGCGAAGATCGGCGCGAGGATCACGCGCGGCATGGCATTCATCGCCGTGATGTAGGGCTCGGCGATCGCGCTCGCCAGCGGCGACAGCGCGAGCCACAGGCCGATCGCGAGACCGAGCAGGCTGCCGAACGCGAACGCGAGCAGCGTCTCCCACAGCGTGATCGCGAGGTGCGGCCAGATCTTGCCGGTGACGAACCACTCGACGACGACGCGCACCACCTTGAGCGGCTCGCCGAAGAAGAACGGCGGCAGGACCTTGGTCTCGGTCAGCAGCCCCCACAGGAAGAACACGAACGCGGCCAGCGCGACGTGGATGGCCGCGAGGCCGCCGCGGGTGACGCGAATCTCAGTGCCGCGCCTGGGCATAGCCTTTGAGCACTTCGCCGCGCAGCACCTGCCAGATCGCCTCGTGCAGCTCGACGAAGCGCGGCGTCAGGCGGATCTCGGCGACGTCGCGCGGACGCGGCAGGTCGATCGCGAACTCGCCGATCGGGTGCGTGCCCGGGCCGGCCGCCAGCACGACCACCCGGTCGGAGAGCGAGATCGCCTCCTCGAGGTCGTGCGTGATGAAGAGCACGGACTTGCGGTTGGCCGACCACAGCTCGAGGAGCTCGTTCTCCATCAGCTGCCGCGTCTGGATGTCGAGCGCGGAGAACGGCTCGTCCATCAGCAGGATCTCGGGATCGAGGATCAGCATCTGCGCCAGCGCGACGCGCTTGCGCATGCCCCCGGACAACTGGTGGGGATAGCGGTTCTCGAAGCCGGCGAGGCCGACGCGCGCAAGCCACTCCCGCGCGCGCGGCTCGGCCTCGGATTTCGGCATGCCGCCGAACTCGAGGCCGGCCATGACGTTGGCGAGTGCGCTGCGCCACGGCATCAGCGCGTCGGCCTGGAACATGTAGCCAGCGCGCCGGTTCAAGCCGGCGAGCGGCTCGCCGTCCACCACGACCGTGCCCGCCGATGCCGCCAGCAACCCGGCGGCGAGGTTGAGCAGCGTCGACTTGCCGCAGCCGGTCGGACCGACCACCGACACGAATTCTCCGGGCTGCACGGCGAGCGTGGTGGCCTGCACCGCCGTGTAGCGCTCGCCCCCGCTGCGCGCGGCGAACGTGCAGGTGACGGCGTCGAACGCGAGCGCCGCCGTCGCGGTCGGCGACGTCACGGGTATTTCTGCGCCGCCTTCTGCTGGAACGTCATGTCGACCGTCTTGGCGACGTCGACGTTGAAGCCCTTGAGTCCCGGGTCGAACGTGGTCAGCACGCGCGCGACGTTCTGACCGGCTTCGAGGCTGATCGAGCCGTCGTGCTTGAACCCGTCGAGGTTCTTCACCAGCGACGCGCGGTACGCGGCGCGATCGGTGTAGAACTCCTTCGGCACCGCGTCGACGATCTGGTCGGGCGTCGCGGTCTGGATGAAGCGCAGCGCGTGGACCATCGCGTTGACCACCGCCTGGGCCGTGCGCGGGTATTTCTTCGCGAAGTCGACGGGTGCGTAGATGCAGCCGGCCGCGTACGCGTTGCCGTAGATCTCGGCGTTGCCCTTGGCGGTGCGCGTGTCGACGACGGGCACGATCGTGCCGTCGGCCTCGAGCAGCGAGATGACCGGATCGAGATTCGAGATCGCGTCGATCTCGCCGCGCTTCATGATCGCGACGGCGCCGGATCCCGCGCCGACGCCGACGTAGGCGGCGGCGTCCGGCGGCAGGCCGGCCTTGGCCAGCAGGATGTCGACGAACATGTTGGTCGACGACCCCGGCGCGGTGACCCCGATCTTCATGCCCTTGAGGTCCGCGCCCGACTTGTACGCGGCGGCCTTCGCCTTCGGCATGCCGAGCACGATGCCTGCGTACTTGCCCTCCAGCACCAGCGCCTCGATCGGCTGGCCTTTCGCCTGCTGGGTGATCGTGTGCTCGTACGCCCCCGACACGATGTCGAGGCTGCCACCCAGCAGTCCCTGCAGCGCCTTCGCGCCGCCGGGGAAATCGAGGACCTCGACATCCAGGCCTTCCGCCTTGAAATAGCCCTTCTGCTCGGCGATGGTCAGCGGCAGGTAGTAGAACAGCGACTTGCCGCCGACGCCGAGGGAGAGCTTCGGCTTTTCCAGGCCCTGGGCCGCCGCCGGCATCACGGTCGCGGCCGCGGACAACACTGCAAGCGCGATGAGCGCCGACACACGTCGCATGGAAACGTTCCTCCGGATATGCGCGCGAGAGCCCCGCGCTTGGGCGCTCATTGTAATACCGCCGCGGGCCGCGGACCGCGCCGCGCCGTGCGCGTCAGGCGCGATGTCGCACGCCCTGAGCCGCCAACGCGCCGGCCCCGCTCGCCGTGGTGTTGCCGCCGCCGCCGAAGCGCCGCAGGTGACGGATTCGCGACGCGATGCGCGCGCCCACGCGCATTTGCGGCTGCGACGCCGAAAGTCCGCGCTCGGCCTCGCGCGCGGCGACGCGATCGCGCGCGACGTTGAACGCCGCGACCAGCGAGTCGCCGCGCATGAAACCGTCGCCGAACAGCGCGTCGCCGAAGAACGTGGGATCGCCGCGCCCTTCGCAGCCGAACGACGGTCGCTCGTCCGAGGACGCGGTGATCACGACCGTGTGATCGTCGGCGAGCGCGTCGGCGTAGGCGCCGGCGTAGCACGCGGCGACGATGACGATGCGCCACTCGAAGCCGGCGTCGTCGAGGAGGCTGCGCAGGCCCGCCGGCGTCAGCGCGACCAGGTCGAGCGGCGGCAGCGTGCCGTCGATGCGGCCGCCTTTCGCCCCCGTGGCGCCCACGTACAGCATCAGGACGTCCTCCTGCGGATCGGCGGCGGCGGCGATCTCTGAGAACGTCTCGCGCAGGTTGCTGACCGTGGCGAACGGCAGCGTCAGCAGGGTGTCGGCGTGATTGCGCAACACGATCGAGCGGCCCTTGGTGTCGAGACGGTCGTCGGCGATCTTGCGCACCCGCTCGAGGTGCCCGTTCCACGCGCCGACGGCGCCATCCGGCGCATAGGCGACGAAATACAGGTTCGGCGCGCCCGGGTCGTGGTCGTCGATGTCCGCGAGCGCGTCGTCGAGCAGCTGCGCCTGCGCGGCGAGCACCGGCTCGGACGCGGCGCTGATGGCGCCCTCGGTATCCGTGCCGTCGCCGCGGAACCAGGGCGTGTCGTCGACGATCATCGGCGACAGCACGAGCGGCAGCGCGAGCACCAGTCCGCCGGCGCCGGCCGTCAGCCATCGCCTGCGCGGTGCCGCCTCGACGTGGATCGCCACCGTGCGCACGAGGATCGCCACCATCCACGCCAGCACCACCAGGCCGCCCGCATCGATGACACTCGCAACGCGCGGCGCCGCCTCGGCCAGCGCGTAGGGCAGGTAATGCACGACCTGCACGATCAGCAGCGCCGCCATCGCCGTCACCGCGATCGACAAGGCCAGCGACGCGCGCCGCAGCCCGAGCGCGACGACGATCGCGACCAGGCCGAGCATGGCGATGCCGGCGAGCTCGGTGCCCGCCCCCTGCGTCACGAACGGCGCACCGGCACCGAAGCGCAGGCGGTCGCCGCCGATGTCGATCGCGCACGACAGCGCGAAGAGCAGCAGCAACTGCACGACGTCGACGCGCAACGCGAGCCGCGATACCGGCAGGAACAGCGCGAGGCGCACCCCCGCCGCGACGTTGCGCGCCAGCGACCGCAATGCGTAGCCGGCGCTCATGCAGCGATGGCGTGGCGCGCGATGTAATCGCGCACGCCGGCGACGTCGGCGCCAAGCCGCGTGTAGTGCTGCGGCCGCGATTCGAGGCCGTCGTAGGCCGCCGGCCGCGGCGGCGCGCGGCCCAGGGCCTCCATGATCGTCGCCGCGAATTTGGCGGGAAGCGCGGTCTCGATGGCGACCAGCGGCACGCCCGGCTCGCGCAGGCGCAGGCCGACGCCCAGGCCATCCGCGGTGTGCGGGTCGATCGTCACGCCGAACCGGCGCTCGACTTCGCGGATCGTGGCGATGCGCTCGGCGTGGGTGCTGCGGCCCGAGACCATGCCGGCGTCCCGCACGTGCGGCCAGAACGGGGTCGCGGCGAGGTCGAAGTGGCCCCGAGCGGCGAGCTGCTGCCACAGATCGCGCACCACGGCGGCATCGCGGCCGCAGACGTCGGCGACGAAGCGCTCGAAATTCGACGCCTTGGCGATGTCCATCGACGGGCTCGATGTCGCGTGCGTCTCGGCGCCGCCTCGCGGCCGGTAGACGCCGCTGCGAAAGAACTCGTCGAGCACGTCGTTCTCGTTGGTGGCGACGATCAGGCGGCGGATCGGCAACCCCATCGCGCGCGCGACGTGGCCGGCGAACACGTTGCCGAAGTTGCCCGACGGCACGACGAAGTCGACGACGTCGGCGTTGCTCTCTGTCGCCGCGAAATAGGCCTTGAAGTAGTAGACCGACTGCGCGGCAATGCGCGCCCAGTTGATCGAATTGACGGCGCCGATCGCATGCCGCGATTTGAACGCGGCGTCGGCATTGATCGCCTTGACGATGTCCTGGCAGTCGTCGAACGTGCCCTCGATCGCCAGGTTGTGGATGTTGGGCGCGTCGATCGCGTACATCTGCGCCTGCTGGAACGCGCTCATCCGCTGCCACGGCGACAGCATGAACACGGCGGCGTGGCGCTTGCCCAGCATCGCCACCTCCGCCGACGAGCCGGTGTCGCCGGAAGTCGCCCCGACGATATTGAGCCGGCCGCCCTGGCGCTCCAGCGTGTACTCGAAGAGCGCCCCCAGCATCTGCAGCGCGATGTCCTTGAACGACAGCGTCGGGCCGTTCGACACGTGCAACAGGTGCAACCCCGGCGCCAGCGTCGACAGCGGCGCGATGGCATCGCTGCCGAACGTGGTTGCCGTATAGGTGCCGTCGACGAGGGTGCGCAGGTCCACCGGCGCGATGTCGTCCGCATAGCGCGCGAAGATCGTGAAGGCGAGCTCCGGATACGCCATCGTGCGCATCGCGGCGAGCTCGCCGGCATGCAGGCGGGGATAGCTGCGCGGCAGCGCGAGCCCGCCGTCGGGCGCGAGCCCCGCGAGCAGGATCGCCGAGAACGGGTGCGGCGCATCGGCCCAGGCGCCGCGGGTGGAGACGTAGTCCACGTCAGGCCAGCGATTCGAGGCGCAGCCGCACCACGGCTCCGCGCACGGTGGTGAGCGATTCGATGCGCGCGATGGCGTCGACCACGCGCTTTTCGAGCGTCTCGTGCGTGAGCAGGATGATGTCCGTCTGGTCCTCGCCCTCGGAGGGTTCCTTCTGGATCATCGCGTCGATCGAGATGTCGCGGTCGGCGAGGATGCGCGTGATGTCGGCCAGCACGCCCGGGCGATCGTCGACGCGCATGCGCAGGTAATAGCTCGTGCGCACGTCGCCGATCGGCAGGATTGGCAGGTCAGTCAGCTGGTCGGGCTGGAACGCGAGATGCGGCACGCGGTGGTGCGGATCGGCGGTGTGCATCCTCGTGACGTCGATCAGGTCGGCGATGATCGCCGAGGCGGTAGGCTCGGCGCCGGCGCCGGCGCCGTAGTAGAGCGTGGCGCCCACCGCATCGCCCTTCACCAGCACGGCGTTCATCGCACCCTCGACGTTGGCGATGAGCTGGCGCCGCGGGATCAGCGTCGGGTGCACGCGCAGCTCGACGCCTTCGCCGTCGCCATGGCGCACGCGGCGGGTGATGCCCAGCAGCTTGATGCGGTAACCCAGCTCCTCGGCGTAGCGGATGTCCTCGCCGGCCAGCGTGCGGATGCCCTCGGCGTAGGCGCGGTCGAACTGCATCGGGATGCCGAAGGCGATCGCCGACATGATCGTGAGCTTGTGCGCGGCATCGATGCCGTCGACGTCGAACGTGGGATCGGCCTCGGCGAAGCCGCGCGCCTGCGCCTCGGCCAGCACCTCGGCGAACGTCGCGCCGCGCGCGCGCATTTCGGACAGGATGAAATTCGACGTACCGTTGATGATGCCGGCGATCCACTCGATGCGGTTGGCCGAAAGACCTTCGCGCAGCGCCTTGATGATCGGCACGCCGCCGGCGACCGCCGCCTCGAACGCCACCATCACGCCCTTGGCGTGGGCCGCGGCGAAGATCTCGGTGCCGTGGTGCGCGAGCAGCGCCTTGTTGGCGGTGACCACGTGCTTGCCGTGGGCGATGGCGTCGAGGATCAGCTCGCGCGCGGGCTCGATGCCGCCGATGAGCTCGCAGACGATGTCGACGTCGCGCCGCCGCACCAGCGCCTTGAGGTCGGTGGACACGTGGGGCGGCGAGGCCCGCGCCGCCGTCGCGCGCGCTCGCTCGGGCGAGCGCGTCGCGATCGCCGATACCTCGATCGGCCGCCCGGCGCGGCGCGCGATCTCGCCGGCGTTGCGCGCGAGCACGTCGAACGTGCCGCGGCCGACGGTACCGAAGCCGAGCAGTCCGACGTTGAGCGGCTTCAGCGGCGTTGCGATGCCAGCCTCGTCACGGCGGGTCCGAGCACGTCGTCGCCGATCGTCGCGGCACCCTCGATGTCCCCCTGCGGCGCGGCATCCGGCGACACCGCATCCTGACCGCGCGGGTCGCCAGGCGCATGCGGCCGGAAGTCCACCGCGGCGTCGTTGCGGAACATCTGCTTGATGCCGCGGATCGCCTGGCGCGTGCGCGCCTCGTTCTCGATCATCGCGAAGCGCACGTGCCCGTCGCCGAATTCGCCGAAGCCGATGCCCGGCGACACCGACACCTTCGCCTCGGCCAGCAGCCGCTTGGCGAACTCCAGCGATCCCATCGCCCGATAGCGCTCGGGAATCGGCGCCCATACGTACATCGACGCCTTGGGCTTCTCCACCGGCCAGCCGGCTTCGATCAGCCCTTTCACCATCACGTCGCGACGACGCTCGTACGTGGAGGCGATGTCGTGCACGCAGTCCTGAGGACCTTCGAGCGCGGCGATCGTCGCCACCTGGATCGGCGTGAAGGTGCCGTAGTCGTGGTACCCCTTGATCCGCGCGAGCGCGTTGACGAGGTCGCGGTTGCCGACCATGAAGCCCACGCGCCAGCCTGCCATGTTGTAGCTCTTGGACATCGTGAAGAACTCGACGGCGACGTCGCGCGCGCCGGGAACCTGCATGATCGACGGCGCTTTCCAGCCATCGAAACAGATGTCGGCGTAGGCCAGGTCGTGGACGATCCAGATGCCGTGCTCGCGCGCGAGCGCGACGATCTTCTCGAAGAACGGCAGCTCGACGCACTGCGCCGTCGGATTCGACGGGAAGTTGAGGATCAGCATCGTCGGCTTGGGGATCGACAGCCGGATCGTGCGCTCGACCTCCGCCAGGAACTCGGCTTCGGTGGTCATCGGCACCGAGCGCACGTCGGCGCCGGCGATGATCGGCCCGTAGATGTGGATCGGATAGCTCGGGTTCGGCACCAGCACCGTGTCGCCGCGACCGAGCGTTGCCAGCACCAGGTGGGCGATGCCCTCTTTCGAGCCGATCGTGACGATCGCCTCGGTATCGGGGTCGAACTCCACGTTCCAGCGCTGGCGGTACCAATGGCAGATGGCACGGCGCAGCCGCGGTATCCCTTTCGACACCGAGTAGCCGTGCGTGTCGCCGCGCTGTGCGGTCTCGACGAGCTTTTGCACGATGTGCGTGGGCGTGGGGCCATCGGGATTGCCCATGCCGAAGTCGATGATGTCCTCGCCGCGGCGGCGCGCCGCCATCTTGAGCTCGGCGGTGATGGAGAAGATGTAGGGCGGCAGGCGCGTCAGGCGGGTAAAGCGCGTATCGGGGGCGACAGGCATCGGCGGGGCTCTCACGTCAGCGCCCGGAACCGTCCGAGCGACGTGGAAGCAGCAGGAGGACTTGGCGAGGGCGCAAGGCCGGCGGCAGCAACCGGCTACAATTCTCGCCAAATCCTGCACTTATTGCAATGCACCATGCGCGCCGGGCCGTTGCTGACCCTGAGCCACCACCCACGATGAAGCTGCACCTGCAAGGCGGCATCACGCAACGCGTCACTGGCACCGGACCGGGCTGGCTGCGCGTCAACGCTGTCGAGCATCGGCAGAATGTCGTGCTCACGCCTGACACCGTGCAGCCGGGCGTGGCACCGGGCGGTTTCGATACCCTCACCGCTGCCGACCTCGCGGCGCTGCTTGCCCACGCGCCGGAGATTGTGCTGCTCGGCACCGGTGCAAACCAGCGCTTTCCACGGCCCGAGCTGACAGGCGCGCTGACCGACGCCCAGGTCGGCGTGGAAGTGATGGACACGCCCGCCGCCTGTCGCACCTACAACATCCTCGTCGCCGAAGGCCGCCGCGTCGTGGCGTTGCTGCTGGTCGAATAGCGCCGCCACGGCGGCTCGTTACGCCCGTGGCCGCCGCGCCTAGGGCCATGGCCGCGTCGCCGTCCCTCGCGCCGCCGACGCCGCTCGCACGGCTGTGCGGAACCGTGCCGCCCTGCGCACAGTCGTACCTCTTACGCGTCGCGGATTGCTGCGCGATGCGGGTCGGCGTAGGCGCTCGCCGTGCGCGAGCAACGGAAGCGACGGGCAGCAATGCATCACGAAGGGCTTGATCGATGGCAAATCAAATGGCGATGAAATGGCAGGACTGGGTGACGTTGGTGGTGGGCGTGTGGCTTTTGTTTTCGCCCTGGCTCCTCGGCTTCTACACGGCGATTCCGGCCGCGAGCTGGAACTTCTTCATGGCCGGGTTCGCATTCGCGATCTTCGCGGCTGTCGGCCTCAACCTGCGCACCGCGTGGGAAGAGTGGGTCAACATGGCGCTCGGCATCTGGATGATCGCGTCGCCGTGGGTGCTCGGCTACCGCGGCACGATCGCCGCGCGCGACGACGCGGTCATCGTCGGGCTGGTCGTCGCGGTGATGGCCGTCTGGACGCTCGCCGAGCGGCACACGGCCGTGGCCGTCGGCAACCAGTCGCTGACGCACTGACACCGCGCGAGCGCGCGGCGACGGCGCGCGCGTCATCGGTGACGCGCACGACCCGTCGGCGTCAGGCGGGCCGGAAGGCGAGCAACTCGCTGACGTGCAGGGCCGCACTGCGGCCGAGCGCCGACAGCGCGTAACCACCTTCGAGCGTCGACACGACGCGGCCGTTGGCATGCGCATGGGCCGCCGTGAGGAGCTCCCGCGTCACCCAGGCGAAGTCGTCGTCGCTGAAGTTGAGCCCGGCCAGCGGATCCTCGCGATGCGCGTCGAAGCCGGCCGAGACATAGATCGCCTGCGGCGCGAACGCCGCGAGCGCCGGCAGCCACACCTGCTGCACCGCTTCGCGGAAGCGCGCCCCGTCGCTGCCCGGCGCCAGCGGCACGTTGAGCATGTTGTCGCCGAGCGGTTCCACGCCCGAGTACGGATAGAGCGGATACTGGAACGTCGACACCATCAGCACGCGCTCGTCGCCGGCGAAGATTTCCTCGGTGCCGTTGCCATGATGGACGTCGAAATCGACCACGGCGACGCGCGTCAGCCCGTGCACTTCCAGCGCATGCAGGATGCCGATGGCGACGCTGTTGAACACGCAGAATCCCATCGCGCGGTCGCGCACCGCATGGTGCCCGGGAGGACGTACCGCGCAGAACGCGTTGTCGCATTCGCCGCGCATCACGAGGTCGGTGGCGAGCGTGAGGGCGCCGGCGGCGTGCCACGCGGCGTCGAGCGAATGCGGATTGAGCGCGGTGTCGGGATCGAGATAGGCGAGCCCCTCGCGCGGGCTCGCCGCTTCCAGCCGCGCCACGTAGGCCGCACCGTGCGCGCGCAGCACCGCCTCGCGCGACGCGCGCGGCGCCTCGTGATGCTGGAGGTGGCCGTCGATCCCGGCGGCGACGAGGCGGTCGGCGATCGCCGTCAGGCGCGCCGGGCATTCGGGGTGCTGCGGACCCATGTCGTGCAGCAGGAACGACGGGTGGGTGATGAAAGCGGTGCTCAAGCGGATCTTCCGAGGCAATGGGCGCGCCCGGGGCCGCCGCGCGAACGGCAATCGCGCGCGGCCCGGCAGACGAGTGGAGTTTAACCCGCGCCCGATGGAGGTGACGCCGCCGCGCGGGAGCGGCTAAAGTGGCGCATCTTTTGCGTGCGCCTTCCCCCGCGATGACCGTCCGCCCCGCCCAGCAGCCCGCCTCCGTCGCGCAAGGCATCGCCCGCGCGCTGGCACAGCTTGCGCGCATCGTCGTCGGCAAGGACGAGCCGCTGCGCCTGGCGATGGCGTGCATGCTCGCGCGCGGCCACCTGCTGATTGAGGACATTCCGGGCGTCGGCAAGTCGACGCTGGCGCAGGCGCTGGCGGCGACGCTCGGCCTGCGCTACGCGCGCGTGCAGTTCACGAGCGACCTCCTGCCCGCGGATGTCCTCGGCGTATCGATCTACGACGAGCGCACGCAGGCGTTCCGCTTCCTGCCGGGCCCGATCTTCCACTCGGTGGTGCTCGCCGACGAGATCAATCGCGCGCCGCCGAAGACGCAAAGCGCATTGCTCGAGGCGATGGAGGAGCGCCAGGTGTCGGTCGACGGCCAGACGCGCAAGCTGCCCGAGCCGTTCTTCGTCATCGCCACGCAGAATCCGGTGGAGCAGATCGGCGCGTATCCGCTGCCGGAATCGCAGCTCGACCGCTTCCTGATGGCCATCGAGCTCGGCTACCCGGACGCCGCCGCCGAGCGCGAGCTCCTCGCCGGCGGCGACCGCCGCGCGCGCATCGCCGACATCGCGCCGGTCGCCGACGCCGCGACGCTTGCCGAATGGCAGCGCGAAGCCGGTGACGTCCACGTCGCGCCCGCGCTTCTCGACTACGTGCAGGCGCTGCTCGCGGCGTCGCGCGGTTTTGCCGGCGGCACCGGCGGCGCCGACGCCGGCGCGCGCCGCGGGCTGTCGCCGCGCGCCGGCCTGATGCTGCTCGCCGCGGCGCGCGGATGGGCGCTGATGGCGGGTCGGCCGATGGTGATGCCGGAGGACGTGCAAGCGGTGTTCGTCGCCGTCGCCGGTCATCGTCTCGCGGGCGGCGCGCGCAGCGGCGCGCTGCAGGCGGAGTCGCTGTTGCGCGCAGTGCCGCTGCCCTAGCCGGGCACCCGGCGCGCGGCCGCATGGCCGCAACGCACACACGATGACCTTCGCCACGAATGCCGCGCTCGCGTCGCCGCGCGGTTACTTCGCGCGAAGGCGCCAGCGGTGGTTCCGCCTCGCGCCACAGGACGACGCGCCCGTGGTGCTGCGCCACTCGCGGATCTACATCCTGCCGACGCGCCGCGGATGGGCGATGCTCGGCACGCTGGCCGTGATGCTGCTCGCTTCGCTCAACTACGGCATCTCGCTCGGCTTCGTCGTCACTTTCATGCTTGCCGGACTCGTGGCCGCGGCGCTGCTGCACACGTTCCGCAACCTCGCCGGCATCGAGATCAAGCCGCTCGGCGCCGGCGAGACGTTCGCCGGCGGCCGCCTCGCGTTCGCGCTCGCGCTCGACGCGGGGACGCTCGCGCGCGAGCACATCGCGCTCGCCGCGGCCGGCGGCATCGTATCGCGCGTCGACGTTGCCGCGGGATCGGTGGAGACGCTGACGATCGAGCGCGATGCGCCGCGCCGCGGCCGCCTGCCGCTCGGCCGGGTGACGCTGTCGTCGACGTTTCCGCTCGGACTCTGGCGCGGCTGGGCGTATATCCATTTCCCGCTCGAAGGCATCGTTTTCCCGGCACCCGAGCCGAGCGCTCCGCCGCTGCCCGCGGGCCGCGCCGGACCGGACGCCTACGCCACCGGACGCAGCGACGACAGCGACCTCGCCGGCCTGCGCGAATTCCGCCACGGCGACCCGCTGTCGCGCGTGGCGTGGAAGGCGGTGGCGCGCGGCGCCGGCTGGTACTCGAAGGAGTTCGAAGGCACGGGCGGCGGCGGTCCGGTGGCGCTCGCCTGGTCGGACCTGCCGCAACTCGGCGTCGAGGAACGCCTGGCGCGCCTGGCGGCGTGGGTGCTCGCCGCGGAGCACGCGGCAAGGCCATTCGCGCTGGAGCTGCCCGGCGCCGCGCTGGCGGCGGCGCAGGGCCGCGAGCATCGCCGCGCCGCGCTGACCGCGCTCGCGGTATTCGGTCAATGAGCGCGCGCGCGGCGGCGTGGCCGCGTCTGCGGGCCGGCCCGCGGCAACCTGCCGCCATGCTCGCGCCGCCGCAGATCCGCTGGCTCGGCGCGATGCTGATCGCGGCGCAGCTGCCGCAGGCGCCGCACTTGCCGTTGTGGATCGCCACGTTCGGTCTCGTGCTGGTCGCGCTGCGGCTGTGGCTCGCGCATCGCGACGGTGCGCGCCCGACGGCCGCGCCCGCGCGCATCCCGTCGTGGACGCTCGTGCTGTTCGCGCTCGCTGCCGCGTGGTTCGTGCGCCTGAGCTACGACGGCCATCTCGCCGGGCGCGAGCCGTCGGTGGCGTTCCTGTTCATCCTCGTCGGCATCAAGTTCCTCGAATCGCGCACGCGGCGCGACGGCATGCTGCTCGTCTGCCTCGCGTCGTTCCTGCTCATCACGCCGTTCCTCACCAGCCAGTCGCCGTTTGCCGCGCTGATGGCGTTGCCCGCGATCGTCGTCCTCGCCGGCGCGCTGGCCGCGCTCGACCGCGACGCGGGAGCGATGCCGCCGTGGCGCGCGACGCTGCGCCGCAGCGGCCTCATGCTGCTGCAGGGACTGCCGCTCGCGGCGATGCTGTTCTTCCTGTTCCCGCGCCTCGCGGCTCCGCTGTGGGGACTGCCGCAGGACTACGCCGCGCAATCCGGGCTGTCGGACACGATGTCGCCGGGCATGATCAGCGAGCTGTCGCTGTCCGACGCGGTGGCCTTCCGCGTCGACTTCGACGGACCGCCGCCGCCGCCAGCGCGCCGCTACTGGCGCGGGCCGGTGCTGACGCGCTTCGACGGCCGCACGTGGTCGGCGCTGCCGCAGCGCGGCGCAGGAGCGCTCGCGGCAGCGGGCGCTACGACCTACCGCTACACGGTGACGCTCGAGCCGTCGAACAGGCCGTGGCTGTTCGCGCTCGAGGAGCTGTCAGAGATGCCGCGGCTCGCCGGCGGATTCGACGACGACGCGCGCGGCGGCTTCGTGGCGCTCACCCCCGACCGCCAGCTTGTCACGCGCGGCGCGGTGACGCAGGTGCTGCGCTACAGCGCGGCGTCGGTACCGGGCGGGCGCGCAGACGCGGCGAGCGTCCTCGATGTGCGCCTCGCGAGCCAGCCGGCGCGCGGCAATCCGCGCACGCGAGAGCTCGCGCGCCGCTTGCGTGCCGAGCACCCGCAGGATCGCGATTACATCGCTGCCGTGCTCGCCATGTTCCGCGACGAGGGCTTCGTCTACACGCTGACGCCGCCGCTGCTTCCGTCCGACCCGGTCGACATGTTCCTGTTCGACGAGCGCCGCGGATTCTGCGAGCATTTCGCCAGCGCGTTCACGGTGCTGCTGCGCGACGCCGGCATCCCGGCGCGGGTGGTGACCGGTTACCAGGGCGGCGAGATCAACCCGCGCGGCGGCTACATGATCGTGCGCCAGTCCGACGCGCACGCGTGGACCGAGGCGCTGGTCGACGGCGCCTGGCAGCGTTTCGACCCCACTGCCGCGGTGGCGCCGTCGCGCATCGAGCGCGGCATCGGCGGCGCGCTGCCCGACAGCGAGTCGCTGCCGCGCTTCGCGCGCCTTTCCGGCGGCTGGCTCAAGAACATGCAGCTCGCGCTCGACGCGCTCAACCATGCCTGGCGGCGCGACGTCATCGGCTTCAACAGCGCGCGCCAGCGCGAGCTGTGGCGCGCGTTCGACATCGGCGCGCGCTCGGCGCCGTGGGTGATGGGTGCCGCCGTGGCGGCGATCGGCGCATGGGGTGCATTGCTGATCGCGCTGATGGCATGGCGCCGGCGCCACGGCGAGCGCGCGATCGCGCTGTGGCGCGCCGCCTGCGCGCGCCTCGCCGCCGCGGGACTGCCGCGACTCGCTTGGGAAGGTCCGCTCGATTACGCGTCGCGCGCGAGCGCGCGCTGGCCGCAGTTCGCGATCGCCTTCACCGCGATCGCCGGATCGTACGCGGCATTGCGCTACGGCAACGCGGCGCGGCGCCCGGCCGAGCGCGAGGCACTGGTGGCGACGCTCGCGCGCGCCGTCGACGTGCTGCCGCCGGCCGCCGCGTTGCGCGCCAGCAGGCGTTGAGCGCTACTGAGGATCGCGTGCCCGCGGTTGTCGAGCGTCAGCCGGGCGGCGGCAGGTAGCGCGCCGGGTCCATCGGCTTGCCGAGACGGCGAATCTCGAAGTGCAGCATGACTTGGTCGGCATCGGTGTTGCCCATCTCGGCGATCTTCTGCCCTCGCGCGACCTCGTCGCCTTCCTTGACGACGATGCTGCGGTTGTGCGCGTACGCCGACAGGTAGGTGTCGTTGTGCTTGATGATGACGAGCTTGCCGTAGCCGCGCAGGCCCGCGCCGGCGTAGACCACCTTGCCGGCGGCACTCGCCACCACCGGCGTGCCGGCGCTGCCGGCAATGTCGATGCCCTTGAGGTTCGCGGTGTCGGAGAACGTGCCGACGACGCGTCCCTTGGCTGGCCACATCCAGTCGAGCCGGTCCTCGTCGGCGCCGATCGGCGGCGGCGACGCGTTGGCCGGCGTGGACGCCGCGCGTGGCGATGTCGGTGCCGCAGTCGCGACGTCGGCCGGCGGCGCGGCCTGCGCGAGCTTGCCGAAATCGCGCATGGCCTCGGCGCTGTAAGGCTGCTTGATCGCCTTCGGCGATGTCTTGAAGTTGTCCGTGTTGCGCGCACCCGGCGAGGGTGCAGCGGCCACGCCGGCGCTGGCCGTGACGTCGCCGGGCGCGGCGCCGACCGGCGGCGGCGTGCGGAGCGGCGCCGTCGTCACGCCAGGGCCGGAGACGTCGGTCGGCCCCGGCGCCGGCAGTTCGCCTTCGCTCGCCGGCGGGCCGAGGCGCAGCACCTGCCCCACCGCGAGGCGGTTCGGGTTGTCGAGATTGTTCCACGCCGCGAGCTGGCGCGTGTCGAGACCCCGGTCCTGCGCGATCGTGCGCAGCGTGTCGCCGCGCTTGACCGTGTACGTGGGCACCGGTGGCGGTGACGGCGGCGTCACTTCGGGCGTAGGCGTTGCGGCCGTCGTCGCCGTGGAGGGTGGCGGCAGCGGCGCGCGCTCAACCACCGGCGCCGGCACGCGACTCGCGCAGCCGGCGATGACGGCGAGCGCCGCGCATGCAGCGATGCGGCGGCATTGCGGAAGTGACGCGTCGAATGTCAAACCGGGTGTCGAATGGGTCGTCGTCGGGCGACCCCGCGACGGACACACGGGATCGGTCAGGCAGTACCGGGCAGCAACGGCACGAATCTTACCGCATCGAGCATCTCTTCCTTGTAACCCTGCGCAGCGGGCTCGATCACGGTGAGCCGCTGCACCGCGGCCTCGCCGTCGGCGGCGTGCGTCAGCGGCAGCACCATCCTCGCGCCGGGCTTGAGAAAGCGCAGCAACCCCTCGGGCACGTGCGTCGCGCCCGCGGTAATGACAATCGCGTCGACGGCGAGTTCCTCGCGCAGGTCGGCGGTGCCGTCACCGTGCATCAGCGCGACGTTGCGGATCTTCAGCGCCGTCAGGTTGCGCCGCGCCTTCGCCACCAGCGCGCCGATGCGCTCCACGGTGAACACCTTTCGCGCGAAATGCGCGAGCACCGCCGTCTGGTAGCCGCAGCCTGTGCCGATCTCGAGCACCTCGCCGAGCGCGCGGCCATTGCGCGCGAGCTCGCTCATCCGCGCCACCACCCACGGCTGCGAGATCGTCTGGCCGTGGCCGATCGGCAGCGGCGAATCCTCGTACGCGCGGATCGCGAGCGCCTCGTCGACGAAGATGTGGCGCGGCACGGCGTTCATCGCCGCCAGCACGATCTCGTCGCGGATGCCGTCGGCGCGCAGGCGCTCGATCATCCGCGCGCGCGTGCGGTCGGATGTCATGCCGATTCCGGAGTGCCTGTTGTCGAGCGTCCCCATCGCTCCCCTCTCCCCTGTCGTCGCGGCAGGCGTCGGCGCCGCGCCCGGTCCTCAGCGCAGCGGGGCGAGCCACGCATCGACGGCGTGCGCTTCCTCGCGGTTGGTGAGGTCGATCTGCAGCGGCGTCACCGACACCTTGCGTGCGCCGACGGCATGGAAATCGGTGCCTTCGCCGGCGTCGGCGGCGGCGCCCGCGGCGCCCACCCAGTACACCGTCTCGCCGCGCGGATTCTCGGTGCGCACGACGTCCTCCGCCTTGTGCCGGCGCCCCAGCCTCGTGACGGCGATGCCGGTCAGCTCGGCGTGCGGCACGTCCGGCACGTTGACGTTGAGCAGCCACACCTTGGATCGGCGCTGGCCGTTGAGGCGCACGAGGTCGATCGCGATGCGCGCGGCCGTGTCGAAATGGCGGGCGTTGCGCGACGTCAGCGAGATCGCGATCGATGGAATGCCCAGCAGGAAGCCTTCGGTGGCCGCCGCCACGGTGCCCGAGTAGATCGTGTCGTCGCCCATGTTGGCGCCGTCGTTGATGCCGGAGATCACCATGTCGGGCAGGTGGTCCAGCAGGCCCGTGACCGCGAGGTGCACGCAATCGGTGGGCGTGCCGTTGACGAACAGGAAGCCGCTGGGGGCGCGGCGCACGGTCAGCGGCCGATCGAGCGTCAGGGAATTGGATGCGCCGCTGCGGTCGCGCTCGGGCGCGACGACGGTGATATCGGCGTACGGAGCGAGA
>DATBOK010000243.1:0-23065 GCA_036553845.1 Casimicrobiaceae bacterium | reverse complement strand
CGCGAATACCGACTGCGCCTCGCCGTCCATCGCGAAGCCGCCACGCGCCACCAGTCGCGCGAGGACGTACACCGCAAGGCAGCCGCCGAAATACACGAGCAGCAGGCGCGCGTCGACATGCGGCAGTCGCGCGAAGTCGCTCATGAGGCGGAACAGGAACGCCGGGATCGCGACGCTGAACACGAACCGTGTCAACGCATCGGAAGCCGTCTTGGGCCAGCCGCCGAGCCGCGACAGGAGGTAGCCGACCAGCACCAGCATGAACAGCGGCGAGGTGAGCGCGAAGATGCGCGGCACGTCACCCATGGCGTCGCGTTACGCGCGCTGCCCGCGCGATTGCCCGGCCGCGCGCCGCGCCGCGCGTACGGTCACACGAGGTCCCGCAGCGTGATGATCGGCGTGCGGCCGTTCCTGAGCTTGAGCTTGACCTTCGTGCCGGGCGCCGCCTTGAGGCTCCCGCGCAGCGCATCGAGCGTGATGCGCGTCGCGGGGTTGCCGTCGACGGCGGTGATGACGTCGCCTGTGCGAATGCCGGCCTCGGCCGCCGGCCCGCCGGCTACCACGTCGACGATCGTGATGCCGTCCTTGCCACGCTCGACGAACATGCCGGCGCGATCGAACGCGTCGCGCGCGTCGAATGCCGCGTTTTTCTCGAACCAGACGACCTCGTCGGCATAGTCGAAGACGAGGTTGAAGCGCGACAGCACGCCGTAGCCGATGTCGCCACCGACGTCCGGGTCGGCGAGCGGGCCGGTGGTGGCCGTCGACAGCAGCGTCACCGGCGCCGGGATCTCGACGTCGCCGAGCGTGAGCTTCTGGGCACGTGCGAGCATCGCCCGCGCCGGACCGCCGACGCCCACGCCGGCGACCACTTCCGTCGTCGCCGCGTACTTCGTCGCCAGGTCGTGCGCCGCGACGAACGGCGAGGCAAGCGTCAGCGACGCGCGCGACGCGGTGTCGAGGTCGAACGCGCCCGGCACGCCATCGACGCTGCCGTCGACGCTCGGCACGTCCTGCCGGAAGCGCAGCGGCACCCCCACGCCGCCGCCGTCGTATTTCCATTGCCCCGGCGCGTACAGCGTGATCCGCCGCTGCGCGTAGTCGATGCGCACGGGGAAGCGGCGGAAAAGCTCGTAGCCGATGAGCCCGGCCGCGCGTTCGACGCCCTCGACGCGCGAAAGCTGCGCCTGCAGCGGCACGCTGGCGAAGGATTGGTGCGAGAGCACGATGCCGCCGACGTCGAGCGTCGAGACGTCGACCCTGTCCACGTCGCCCGCCGCCGCCTTCGCCGAAGGCTGGAGCCCGAGCGCCTTCGCCGACTCCGCGGCGATCACGTTGGCGCCGCTGGTGTCGAGGATCAGCCGCACCGGGGACTTGCTGTCGAGCCTGGCGTCGATGTAGATGTGGCCGTTGGCGAGCGTGAACGGCATCTCCACGCTCGACTTGCCAGGTGGGAACGTGTAGTCGGCCGGCGGCGGCGCCGGCCGCGCGAAGTCGACCGGCGTCGCGGGCGCGTCGAAGTCGAGCGCGTCGATGGTGATGATCTCGTCGAAGCGCGGATCGCCGCGCGTCGCGCGCACGCGAAACGGCACGCGCACGCCTTGCACCTCGCGGAAATCCATGTAGTACTCGGTGCGCATCGCCTCGGCTTCGCGCTCCGTCATCCGCTCGATGAGATGCGTATCGGCGTTGATCCACAGGTCGAATTCGCGTCCTCCCTGCGGCGTGATGGCGACCACGATGAAGTCGGCATCGTCGGCGTGCTCGTGCGACTTGACGACGATGGTCGCAGGGTGCCGCGACGGGAACCAGAACGCGAGCTGGTCGCGGTAGGCGGCATTCACCGCGAGCTCGCGGGCGGCGCCGCCCGATTCGCGCCGCGCGTCGCCGTGGGCGTCCTGGGTCCAGCCGGCCGTGCCATCGAAGCCGGCGGCGCCGGACGTAGGACCCAGCTCGTAGCGCAGATAGGAGCGGCCGGTCAGGAACTCGCTCCAGCGCTCGACCGTGCCGGAAAGGCCGCCGGTGGCCAGCGTGACGCGCGAATGCTGGTAGCGCAGATCGTTCCAGGCCGAGCCGCCGGTCGCTGCCTTGGCGGCGCCAAGGATCGCCATCGGATCGACGGTCGTGTCGTCGGCCCTCGCGCCGAGCGCGAGCATCGCGCAGGACACGCACAGGATGATTCGCAGGCGAAGGGTCATTGCGAGGGGCCCGTTGCGGGCGTCGGGAAGTGGCGGACCGGGTGTCCGCAGGCGGATTGTCCCACGAAGCCGGGACGCGACCGACGTGCGGGACTTGCGCGGCGCGCGTTCGCGGGTGCACGATGCGCCGCCAGAGCACGGAGTCCGCGCCACTGCAGGCGCCTTCACCCGGGAGTGACGATGATTTGCACGATCTGCGGTTTCGACAATCCTGCCGATGGCCGCTTTTGCAAGAAGTGCGGTGCGGCGCTCGTGGTGCCGGCGACGGCGAGCGCCATGCCGGCGGCCGCCGCGGTCGGTGCCGAGGGCGCGGCGGTCGTGGCCACGGCCGCGCCCGCGGGCGGCATTCCGAAGCCCTACATCATCATCGTGGTCGTTGCGCTGGTGATCATCGTCGCGGCCTGGTACGCATGGCGCCAGATCGGCGTGCCGATCACCACGGCGCCGGAGGGCGCCGCGCCGGCCGGCAGCGCCGAGCCCAACCCGGCACCGGCGACGACGCCCGCACCCGCCGCAGCGTCGCCCGAGCCGGCGGCCGCGCCCGGCCCGGCCACCGAAGCACCTTCGGGAACAGGTGCGCCGGAGGCGCCCGCCGCCTCATCCACGGTGATTCCCGCACCCGAAATGGAGCCGGCGAAAAAGAGCGCGGCGCACAAGGCGCCGGCGAAGTCCGCCGCCAAGGCGCCGGCGCATCCGGCGCCGTCACCTTCGACAGCGACGCCACCGGCGCCTGCACCGGCGCCCGCACCTGCGGCCAAGGCGCCTGCGCGTCCCGATCGCTGGGCGCAGATGGATACGGAGTTGCGGACCTGCAGCAACGCGAACTTCCTCGAGAAGGTGCTCTGCGAGCAGAAGATCCGCAATCGCTATTGCGACGGCTTCTGGGGCAAGGTCCCGCAGTGCCCGGCTGGGCCTGCGCCGACGACGGGCGGCTGACGACGCGCGAGAGCGAGCCGCGGCCGGCGGCGCGCGGCGCGTGGCTTCAGGCGGGCGCGAGCAGTGGCGCCGCTTCGGCCCCGGCTTCAGGTGGCGGCTTGTTCGCCGCCAGCGTGTCGAGCGCCGCGCTCACCGCGCGATCGAACAGCGGCACCGGCTCGACCACCAGCGCTGCGCGACCCGAGCCAAGTTCGTAGGCGAGCTCCTCCGGCGAGAACACGAATGCGCGCCGGCGCGCGCGGCTGGTGAAGATGTACTTGGTGCGCAGCGGGCTCACCCACGTCAGCCGCGCGTTGATGGCGTCGCCTTCGCGGCGGAACGCAAGCCACGTCCCCGGAGGCATTTCGCTCACGTAGTCGTAGACGTTGCTGACCTTGCGGCTTTGCGCTGCCTCGATCACCTGCGCCGCCGCGGCCGTCACTTCGTCGACGGGCGCCGGTGGCTTGATCGCCGCCATGTGCAGCTGGTAGAGCTCGTCGAGGAACAGCTTCGCCCGGTCATCGGTTACGCCGCGCGCGGCGATGCCCTCGCGCAGGCCGCGAATCAGCGTCGGGATCAACTTGGTGAGGCGCGCCTTCTGGCCGGTGCGCTCCTTGGCGACGATGCTCCACAACAGATCGTCCAGGGTGCTGACCGCGCGCCGGTAGGGATCGCTGTCCTCGCCATGCCGCGCGCGCACGTCACCCAGGTAGTCGGCCCACGTCGTCTCGGCGAAGCTGCGCACTTCCAGCGGCAGCTCGAGCCCGGCCAGGCGGTCGCGCACCAGTGCGCGCGTGACCGAGCGGTCCGCCTCGCGCTCCTCGGCGGCAAGCGCCTCGTCGACGTCGGGCTGCGCGGCGGTGGCGGCGGCGCGCCGCTCGTCGTCGATGAACTGCGCGAGCTTCTGGTTGGCGGCGCCGAACGTCGTGACGTCGATCTCGAAATCGCGGCAGATGTCGTCGATGACGCCGCTCGCGGCGAGCTCGAAGGCCGCGCGGTAGCCGTCGTCGTTCTGCGCGCCGATCGCCGCCTCGGCGAGGTGGTCGAGCAGCCGCCTTGCCGGATGCGCCTTGTCGGAGAAGAACGTGCGGTCCAGCAGCGCGACCTTGACGATCGGCACCTGCAGGCGACCGAACAGGTTGCGTTCGGACTGCGGGATCGAAGGATCGCGGAAGATGTAGTCGAACAGCAGCGAGATCACGTCGACGGTGATCTTGTCCGTCGGATTGGTGATCTGGTCGGCGATCACCGAGCGGATGTGCGGCACCAGGTTGAGCGGCACGCCGACGTTGACCGTGTCGGACGGCGCCACGTGCGCCAGCGCAGACGCGAGATCGAGTCGCTGCCACTGGCCGAGCGTGGTGAAAAGGGGCGTCGACGAGCCCAAGGCCATCAGCGGATCGAGCGACGGCAGGTCGCCTGCCGCGGGCTCGGCGGCGCGCGGCGCGCCGCCGCCTGCGCTGCCCATCTGTGCCAGTGCCTTGAGCCCGGCGATGATCTCCGGCGCGATAAGGGGTGCTCCGGACGCGACTGGCGCCGCCGCGCGAGTGGCCGCGCCGCCAGCGGCGGCGGGCGCCGACACGGCATGTTGTGCGAAGTCGAACGCCGGTGCGACGTTGGGATCGGCGAGGATCTCGGGCACGATCACGTTGGTCGGCAGCTCGCCGGCCTCGGCCATCAGCTTGCTGAACGCCGGGAGCAGATCGCGGTCGTCGCTCGGCCGGAACTCGCTGCGCGCACGCAGGGCCGCCTTGATCTCGGGCAGCACGTTGCGGTCGGCGAGGAAGCGATTGAGCGAAATGTAGATCTTGTTGATCGCCGGCGTGAGATCGGCCAGCAACCGTTCCATCACCGGCCGCCAGACCCGGGCGTCGGGGTAGATCGCGCGCGACGTCGAGCCGATCGCGTCCAGCACGTACGCTGGACCGAAAGGATTGTCGAGATCGAGGCGGTCGCTCTCCGGCAGCAGGAGCTCGAGCCGCAGGTCGAGCGCGTCGAGCTCGCGCCGCGTCAGGCGCAGCAGGAACGATGTCGACGACTTGAGCGCATCCTGCTTCTCGTGGTCGAACGCCGTGAGCACGCGCAGCGATGCCAGCGAGGCGTCGAAGTCGGGACGCCTTCCCTTGCGCTTGACGCCGGACAGGCGTCGCTCGAACAGACTCGCGAGGCTCTCGCCGAAGTGCGTGACCCACTGCGCGCGCTGCGTGCGGAACAGCGCGACATCGTCGTCGGACACGTAGTCGTTGCCTTCGAACAGGTCCGACGCCATGTCGAGCGACGTGCGCGCGATGTCGACGAGCTTGGCGCGATACAGCGCGAAGCACTGGCGCAGCAGCGACTTCGCGTCCTCGACGGCAGGTCGCGGCGCGACTTCGTCGGTCACGGTGCGGGGATTGGCCATTGAGCGGGCGGTCTTAGGGTCGCCGGCATTGTAGGCCAGCGCTGCTCCGCGCGGCGTGCCGGCCGACGGCGGCTCGCCGGGTCGCGACATACGGTGTTGCGAAGGTGTCGCCTTGCGCGCCCGATAGGCATATCCTCCCGCAAACATGCCACACGTTGTGCGATACCGTCTGCCTGTGCCAGCGCGCCGCGTCGCGGTCGCATGGTGGCTCGCGCTCGGCACGCTCGCGGCGGTGGCGACCGATGCCAGGGCCGACGACATCTACAAATGCGTCGACGCCTCCGGGCGAATCACTTACCAGTCGGCGGCCTGCAGCAACGGCCGCGCGATCGACATCGCGCCGGGGGCCTACGACCCGCAGGCCGCCGCGCGGCTGCGCGACGACGCGGCGGCGTGGAATGCGCGTGAGGACATGCGCCGGGTCGCGGCCGCGCACGACGACGCGGCGCGCGCGAGCGCTGCCGCCGCCGAAGCCGACGCGCGGCGCGCCGAAGCCGCCGCGGCGGCGCGCGCGGATGCGCTCGATTGCGCGTATTGCGGCAACGAGGATCTGTACCTGCTGCCGTATCCGGCGTGGACGCCGCATCGTCCGCACCCACCGCGTCCGAATCCGCCGCGTCCGCGGCCACCGCCGCCGGCGCGGCCGCCGTCGTTCATCGTCGTGCGCTGAAATCCCGTCGCCGCGGGGCGGTGCAGCGAGCGCGTCAGCCGCGTCCGACGAAGGGCATCTTGGTGGCCATGATCGTCATGAACTGGACGTTCGCATCCAGCGGCAGCCCGGCGATGTAGACGATGGCGCTGGCGACGTGCGCCACGTCCATCAGGGGCTCGACGGCGATCGTGCCGTTGGCCTGTGGCACGCCATGCGCCATGCGCTGCGCCATCTCGGTGTGGGCGTTGCCGATGTCGATCTGCGACGACGCGATGTCGAAGGCGCGGCCGTCGAGGGCGATCGACTTGGTGAGGCCGGTGATCGCGTGCTTGGTGGCCGTGTACGCAGCCGAATTCGGCCGCGGCGCATGCGCCGAGATCGAGCCGTTGTTGATGATGCGTCCGCCGCGCGGGTTCTGCGCCTTCATCGCGCGAAAGGCGGCCTGCGCGCACAGGAACGACCCCGTGAGATTGGTGTCGACGACGCTCTGCCATTGCTCCAGCGTCAGCGCGTCGAAGGGCGCGCCGGCGCCCGTGCCGGCGTTGTTGAACAGCACGTCGACGCGGCCGAAGCGCGCGAGCGTCCGGTCGAACAGCGCGCGCACCGACGCCGCGCTGGTGACGTCGGTGGCCACCGCGAGCGCGTTGCGCCCATGTTCGCCGGCCTCGGCGATCGCCGCGTCGAGTGCCGCCGCGCGGCGACCGGCGAGCGTGACCGAGTAGCCTGCCGCGAGCAGCGCCAGCGCCGCCGCCTTGCCGATGCCACTGCCGGCTCCGGTGATGACTGCCGTTTGCATCCGGGTCCTGTCCTTTCGCCAGTCGCGAGGCCGCTGGCTTGCGCGTTGCGTCAATCCCCCGGGCGGGCGCGGCCGAGGATCGCGTTGAGGATGATCGCTCCGAACGTCGCGGTGCCGATGCCGCCCAGCGTGAACCCTCCGAGCTTCAGCGCGAAGTCGCCGGCGCCCAGCACCAGCGTCACCGCGGCGACGACGAGATTGCGATTGTCGGCGAAATCGACCTGGTTTTGAACCCAGATGCGCGCGCCGGCGATGGCGATCAGCCCGAATACCACGATCGACACGCCCGCCAGCACCGGCGCCGGCGTGGTGCCGATCAGCGCGCCGAACTTCGGCGAGAACCCCAGCACGAGCGCCACCAGCGCGGCGACGACGAACACCAGCGTCGAGAAGATGCGCGTCACGGCCATCACGCCGATGTTCTCGGCGTACGTGGTGACGCCGGTGCCGCCCACCATGCCGGAGACGATGGTGGCGACGCCGTCGCCGAGAAAGGCGCGGCCGAGGAAGGGATCGAGGTTGCGGCCGGTCATCGCGGATACCGCCTTGATGTGCCCGAGGTTCTCGGCCACGAGGATGATCGCCACCGGCGCGATCAGGGAGATGGCTTCGCCGCTCCACACGGGCGACACGAAAGCGGGTGCGCCGATCCAGGCCGCGGCAGCCACCGGCGCGAAGTTGATCGCCTTGCCGAGACCCATCGCGTTGGCGACGATTGCGTAGATCACGTACGCAAGCACGAGTCCGAGCAGGATCGGCAGCCGCTTGACGCTGCCGCGCGCGAACACGGCGATGAACGCCACGCACAGTATCGTCACCAGCGCCATCACCGCGTCGAACGTGTCGGCGCTGGCGCTGCGCACGGCGACCGGCGCCAGGTTGAGGCCGATCACCGCCACGACGGCGCCGGTGACGACCGGCGGCATCAGGCGTTCGATCCAGCGCGTGCCGCCCGCCATGACGGCGACTCCGATCGCGGCATAGACCGCACCGCACGCGACGATGCCGCCCAGCGCCACGGCGATGCCCGGGTTGTGGCCATGACCGGCGTACGCGGTGGCGGCGATGACGACGCCGATGAAGGCGAAGCTCGAGCCGAGGTAGCTCGGCACGCGTCCGCCGGTGACGGCGAAGAAGAGCAGGGTGCCCACGCCGGACATCAGGATCGCGACGTTGGGATCGAAACCCATGAGCAGCGGCGCCAGCACCGTGGCGCCGAACATCGCCACCACGTGCTGCGCGCCCAGCGCCAGCGTCTGTCCCCATGGCAGGCGTTCGTCGGGCGCGATCGTGCCCGTGGCCCTGACGCGCCACGTCGGAAAGTAGCCTTCTGCCATGGAATCCCCCTGTGGATCCGGCGGTGCTCGCGCGCCGCGGACGTGCGCGATCGCCCTGCATCGGGCAGGGTCGTCGCCGGACTTGCCGTCAGTTGCCGAGGCGGATCTGCACGCTGTCCGTCGACGGCTGAGCGAAGGTGGCGGCGCCCTCGTCCTGCGTGGACATCGCGCCGACACGGCCGACGCGCTGGTAAGGCTTCACGGCGGCGACGATCTCGTCGACGCTCGCCTCGCCCTTGCCGGCGCGCGTGCGGGCATTGCGCTCGACGCACTGCTGCGATTCGAACGATTCCATGAATTCGCCGCGGCGTCGCATCGCCTCGCGCGCGTCGTAACCGGCGACGCTCAGGTCCACCGGGGGCTGCGTACCCTGGTAGATCACGTTGTCGCCGCGGTCGAGCACGACGTAGCAGGTGCTGGCCGCAACGGGACCCGCGAATGCCGCGAAGGCGAGGGCGGCACCCACGGTGCCGGTCAGCAAACGGATATTCATGCGTCGGTCCTTGCGGAAAAAGAGGGGGCGGCACCCGGTCGCCGCGATGCCCGCCGATTATGGCGACGATCGCCGGGCGAGGAAACGCCTGGCGGCCCGGCGGTCGCAATTGGACGCGCCGCGGGGGTGTCGGCGTGGCGCCGACGCCACATTCCGCCATGTCTGATGGGAGCGCCGGCCCATCTCGACTAGGCTGGCGGCATGGACGGGTGCACCCGTCGCCACCCTTGGAGCCCCCCATGGCCCGCATCGCCGCCGCCGTATTCGCCGACCAGTCGACCGCCAACCAGGCGATGGCGGCATTGACTCACCTCGGCCTCGACGACGACGACGTGGATGCCTTCGTCATCAACCCGCCCGGGCGTCACGACACGTTAGCTCTCGGCGGCGACGAGGATGCCGACGACGATGCACGTCCCGGTGACCGCGGCGCGCTCAGGGGCGCCGCCGTCGGGGGGGCCGTGGGCGTGGTGGCCGGGGCGCTGGCGGCGCCGATCGTCGGGCCGGCGGGGCTTGCGGGCGGCATCGCCGCCGGGGCCTACGCGGGTGCGCTGGCCGGCGCATTGGCGAGCATGGGCCGGCGCGAGGAGCCCGCCGCGCGACCCTTTGGCATCATGGTTACCGTCAACCTCGACCATACCCGCAGCGACGACCCGGTGCTGGATGCCCTCTATGACGGCGGGGCGCAGATGATCGAGCGCGCGCAGGGAGAATGGCAGCACGGCCGATGGGTGGACTTCGACCCGGTCGCGCACCCCCAGCACGTCGACTTCGAAGAGACGCGTTAGCGCGAACGCTCCCCCCGCCTGCCGGCGCCCCGGGCCCGCAATCTCGGAGTTCTTGGATCCGGCAGGGATGTTCCTGTCGCGCTGCATTGCCGTTGGTTTCGAATGGCGCGATTCCTGCATGCCAACGCCCCGATGTCCCCGTGCCCCGTTGGCGTGGCCCGCGGGGTCTTTCGTCGTGTTCATGACAATGTCATAATATCGCGGTTTACAGCCGGGACGTTACGATGGGCGCAATGGAAATGGCGGGCGATCGGGCCTTGGGAGCGGCGCAGTCCGTGAATTGCGAATTCTGTGGCACGCCAGTGCTTACCGGCGCCAAGCTGTGCAAGGCATGCCGGTCCGCGCTGAAGCGCGCACGCAACGAACCGACTTCGGTGCTGTCGCCGCTCGTCAAGCGCGCCACCGACTCGATCGAACGGCGCAAGGCGCGCAAGTCGGCCAAGGCGCGCGATGGCGACAAGTCGGCCATCGTGATCCCGCCACCTGTAGGTCGCCGGCGTTCGGCGACACCGGCCTTGGTGGGCACGTTGCTCGCCGCCGTCTGCATCACGGGCTACGCGATCCTGCAAGTGAGCGAGCACGCGCCGCCGCCCGAACACGCCATGCAGAATCCGGACGCGACACAGGGCGTACCGTTGCCCGCCACGGCGCCGGCGGTGCCGGCCGCGCTGGCGCCGATCGTGCTGCCGCCCGAGGCCGAGCCGGAGCCCGCCCCGCACCTCGCGCCGCGTGCGCATGGCGCCGCGCGTCGGCTCGTCGTCGCACCCGACTCGGTGCCAGTGCCGATCGCCGCACCCGCGCCGATCATCCAGCAGGCGCCGCCGCCCGAGCTGCCGAAGGTCCAGTCGCCGCCCGATCGCCGCGCGCAGTTGCGCAGCGCTTTCGCGCAGTGCACCAGCACCGATGTCCTCGCCAAGGCTTTTTGCGAGCAGCGCGCACGAATCGATCTGTGCGACGGCCTGTGGGGCAGCGTCCCGCAGTGCCCGGCGCAACGTGACTACGGCGGCTGAGCGCCGGTAGCCGCGCGGTCGTCGTCGAATCCTTCACGCGCGCCGCGGGCGCGATGCGACGATGCGGCCCGGCTCACGCCGGGCGCTCGTCGCTGTCTTCTTCCTCGTGCACCACCAGGCGATCGACACCGGCCAGCGCCGGGAACAGTCGTATCCACAGCGCGACGATCGCCAGCGTGCCAACGCCGCCGACCAGCACGGCGGGCACTGTGCCGAACCACGCCGCCGTCACACCCGACTCGAACTCGCCGAGCTGGTTGGATGCGCCGATGAACATCGCATTGACCGCCGACACGCGCCCGCGCATCGCGTCGGGCGTGTTGAGCTGGAACAGCGACTGGCGCACGACCACGCTCAGCATGTCGCTGGCGCCCAGCACGACCAGCGCGGCGAGCGACAGCGGCAGGGAGGCCGACAGGCCGAACGCGATCGTGGCGACGCCGAAGCCTGCGACGCCGGCAAACATCTTGCGTCCGGCGTGGCGCTGGATCGGATGGTGCGCGAGCCATACGGCCATCGCCAGCGCGCCGACCGCCGGCGCCGAGCGCAGGAGGCCGAGCCCCCAGGGTCCGGTGTTCAGGATGTCGCGCGCGAAGATCGGCAACAGCGCTGTCGCCCCGCCCAGCAGCACCGCGAACAGGTCGAGCGTGATGGCGCCGAGCAATGCCGGCTGGCCGCGGATGAAGCGTATGCCGGCGAACACCGAACGCGAATCGGTCGCCAGGGGTGCATCCGCATCGCGCACCGGCCGGAGCCAGCCGACCAGCACGCTCGAGACGATGAACAGAGACGCGCAACAGGCGTAGACCGCCGTGGGCCCCGCGACGTAGAGGAAGCCGCCGAGCGCCGGACCCAACATGATCCCGGTCTGCCCGGCCGTCGACGACAGCGCGACCGCGTGCGGCAGCATGCGCGGCGGCACGGTGAACGGCAGCATGGCCGTCACCGTCGGGAACTCGAACGCGCGCGCGGCGCCGATCACCGCTACCAGCGCGAAGATCATGCCCTCGGTGACGCTGCCGCGCAGCGTGGCGATCGCGATCGCGGCGATCGCCGCGGCTTCGATCCACTGGCATGCGCGAACGATGCGGCGGCGGTCGAAGCGGTCGGCGACATGGCCGACGACCAGCATCAAGGCCACCGACGGCGCGAACTGCGCAAGGCCGACGAAGCCGAGGTCGAGCGCGCTGCCGGAAATCGTGTAGACCTGCCAGCCGACCGCCACCGACACCATCTGGTAGGCGAACACCGAGCACAGCCGCCCGCACCAGAAGCGGATGAACGTGCGCTCGGCGAGAATCGAATCGCGCGCCTGCGCCGCGGCGTTCGTCATGCGGGCACGGCAGAATACGGCGACGCGGCGCCGGTCACGCGGCCGCGCGCGAGTGCCGCGGCGCGGCGCGCGCGCGTCATGCCGCCACCGGCGACGGCAGCGGCGCGCCGGCGAAGAACGCCTCGAGATTGGCCAGCGTCATCGCCTGCATCGCCGCCTGCGCTTCGCGCGATGCGCCACCGATGTGCGGCAACGCGACCACGCCGGGGAGCGCGAGGAGTGCCGCCGGCACCGCGGGCTCGTGCTCGAACACGTCGAGCCCGGCGCCGGCGATGACGCCACGCTGCAACGCGTCGATCAGCGCTGCCTCGTCGATCACGTTGCCGCGCGCGATGTTGACCACATGGCCGTCGGCACCGAGCGCGGCGAGCACCTCCGCGTCGACCGTGTGGCGCGTGGCCTCGGCGGCGCGCACGCTGACCACCAGCGCGTCGCACCACGCGGCGAGTCTGGCGAGCGAGTCGAAGTAGCGCGTGTCGTCATCGGCGCGCGGGCGGCGGTTGTGGTAGCCGACCTCCATGTCGAACGCACGCGCGCGCCGGGCAATCGCGGCGCCGATCGCGCCCATCCCGTAGATGCCGAGGCGGCGCCCCGCGAGGCCGTGCCGAAGGGTCGCGCGCGATTGTGCGTTGCCGCGCCAGCCGCCGTTCTCAATGCGCGCAGCCTCGGCGCGAAAGCCGCGTACGCTGGCGATCAGCAGGCCCATCGCCACCTCGGCGACGCTCGCCGCGTTGGCGCCCGGACTATGCGCGACGGTGACGCCGCGTGCATGCGCGGCGGCGACGTCGACGCCTTCATGGCCGCTGCCGATGCAGCAGACGAGGCCCAGCGCCGGAAACTGCGCGAGGACGTCGCGCGTGATCGCCACCGAGCCGATGCTGACGATCGCGCGCACGGCCGCGCGGGCCGCGTCGGGCATCGCCGTCACGGCCTGTGCGAAGGGCGGCGACAGCGGTCCCGCGAGCGCGTAGCGGGCGGCCAGCGCATCGCGCAGCGCCGCCGGCAGGGTTGCCGCGAGCAGCACCGCGGCGGGATGCGCCGGCGCGTCTCGCGCGGCGTCACGCGACTTGGAAGGGGGGTCGGGAATTTTTTCGGCGTGGCGGCGCGTCGAGGGCAGGCGTTCGGCGCCGGCCGCAGCCGGGCGCACGCGCGCGTTGCCGCACCCCGCACGTCACCACGATTATAGCGTCCCGCCCGCGTCCTCGCGCGCGACGTCGACGTTGCGAAATCCTTCGCACGCCTTGCGGCCGCTGACGAGATAGGGGAGCGTCTGCACGGCGAGACGCAGCTGGCGCGCAAAGCGCCGTGGCCAGGGCAAGAGCGGCGCCGCGACATCGGCGGTCGATGCCGCGTCGAGGCTCACATACCAGGCGCTCACCGCGCCGAAACCTTCGACGTCGAGCGTCAGCGCCTGCGCTTCGACCCGCTGCGGCGGCGCGAGGTGCGGCAGCAGCGGCGGCGTCACCAGCAGGTATTCGCCAAGCGGCACGTCGTTCTTCAGCAGCCGATGCACGAGGATCACGTCGACGCCCGCCAGCTCCTCGCGCCGCGCGATCTTCTGCCGCGTCGCTTCGCCGAGATGGGCGACCACCTTGATCTTCAGGTCGCCGGCCTGCTGGCAGCCGTCGCAGGGGCAGAGGGCGTTGCGCGCGAGGTCGGACTGCGTGCGATGGAACGCGCGATGGATCGCCGCGGCGATGCGCGACATCGCGGCGTCGTCGCGCGGCGCACGGGCATGGAAGAACGCGGCGTCGCCTTCCAGCTTCGCCAGCGCGAGCTCGGGCGTCACCGCCGCGATCACCGCCTCGAGCAGCTTGCCGACGACGTGCTGCGCGTGCACGGCGCTCACCGCGTGCATCCGCAGGAATCGCGTATAGCCGGCGATGTCGGCGATGACGAGGAGCGAGGACGTGGCAGCCATGGTCGGTTGGACGCGGCCCGCCGCGAATGCGGGGGAACACCCGCGCGCCAGTATCAACAGTTGCGGCGACGGCGTAAAGCGGGCTGGCGGAATCGGCGTTCGTCCGACAGCGAAGCATCCCGCGCGGAGGTCACAATGGGAGGACCGCGCGGGCGCAAAGGCGTCGTGCCCGCGCGGCGTGCTACCGGCAGGCGCGCCGGCCACGCGCCACATTGCGCAAGGAGGGGACGATGGCGCGCTGCGAGCATTGCGGCAACGACTACGACAAGAGCTTCACGGTGACGATGGGAGGGCGCGCGCATACGTTCGACGCGTTCGAGTGCGCGATCCACGCGCTGGCGCCGCGCTGCGCGCACTGCGACTGCGTGGTGATCGGCCACGGCGTCGAGGCGCAAGGTCGCATCTTCTGCTGCGCGCATTGCGCCAAGGAGTCGGGCATCGGCGAGCTGCGCGATCGTGGCTAGCGCGCGCCGGTTGTACGGTTTCGTCCGTCGCGGCGTAGGCGCGACGACCGCAGCCTAAAGCGCGAAATGCCGCTGCCGGGCGCCGCACGCCGTCGCTATGCTGGCCGGGAGCGTGGCACCAGCGAGCGCTGGACGATGGCGCGGGGTGCCGCGGCCTCGCATCCGCAGCGGAGGAAATCCATGGCCAAGACGATCGTGGGGTCGTTCGACAGTTTCGACGAGGCGCAGCGCGTCTCGCGCGAACTGATGGACGAAGGTTTTGCGGCAGCCGACATGAGCGTGGTTGCCAGCAATGTGAAGGGCGAGTTCGCGATCGACGATCGCGTGAAGGTGACCGATGCCAGCAACACCGCGACCGGCGCCGTCGCCGGCGGCGTGCTGGGTGGTGCCGCGGGACTCGCGGCCAGCCTGATGGGACTTGCCATTCCCGGCATCGGTCCGATCGTCGCCGCGGGACCGTTGGCGGCCGCGCTGTCCGGCGCCGGCGCCGGCGTGATCGCCGGCGGGCTCATCGGCAGCCTGACGGAGCTCGGCGTGTCGAAGCCGGACGCCGAATACTATGCAGAGGCGGTGCGCCGCGGCGGTGCGCTGGTGACGGTGCGGACCGGCGATGAAGCGGCCGATCGCGTGGTCGAGATCATGCACGAGCACGGCGCGATCGACATCGACCGGCGCGCCGCGGCCTGGCGCGAACGCGGCTGGTCCGGATTCGATCCGGCCGCCACGCCCTATACGACGGCGGACATCGAGCGCGACCGCGCGCTGTATGGCACGCCGGAGCAACCCTTGGACACGCTCGGCGCTACCCGCGCCGAACCGCCGCGCGACATGCGCGATTTCCCGCCCCGGGAGGATCGACGATGAACCGTCCCATCAGGACTTACGCCGTCTATAGCCAACCTCAGCCGATCGCGCGAACGCGCGTCGTCACGCCGTTGCTGGTCGTGTTCGCTGCGCTCGTCGCATGGGCGGCGTGGATCTACCTGCCGATCCTGCTTCCGCACTGACGATGGCGCGCTCGCCGACACAGGGCCGGGCGGGCGGGCGCGCAACGTCGGCCAAGCGCGCCGCCGCCACGCCGCAGATCGTCGGCGAACCGAAGCCGCCGTTCGCCGAACCGCACCAGCAGTCGCCCGGGCTGGAATCGCAATTGCTGCCGCGGCCGCATTACGCCGCCGAGCGATACAAGGCCGCGGGCAAGCTCGCCGACAAGGTGGCGCTCGTCACGGGCGGCGACTCCGGCATCGGCCGCGCGGTGGCGGTGCTGTATGCGCGCGAAGGCGCCAAAGTCGCGATCGCCTATCTGCCGGACGAGGAGCGCGACGCGCGCGAGACGGCGGCGGCGATCGAGGCCGCCGGCAGCGAATGCCTGCGATTGCCCGGCAATCTCGAGGAAGACGGCTGCTGCGACGATCTGGTGGCGCGCACGACCGAGCGCTTCGGCCGCCTCGACATCGTCGTGTCGAACGCGGCGTATCAGCGGCGCAAGAAGAGCATCGCCGACGTCACCGACGCGGAATTCGATCGCACCTTCAGGACCAACGTCTACGCGTACTTCCGCCTGGTGCGCGCGGCGCTGCCGCACCTTCGCCCCGGCGCGGCCATCATCGCCACGGGCTCGGAGACGGGGATCATGGGCTCGAAGGCGCTGCCGGACTACTCGGCGAGCAAGGGCGCGATCCACGCGTTCACCAAAACGCTGGCGCAGGAGCTGTTGCCACGCGGCATTCGCGTCAATGCAGTGGCGCCAGGTCCGGTATGGACGCCGCTCAATCCGTCCGATGCCGGCCTCAAGGCGGACGAAGTCGCGCAGTTCGGATCGGATTCGCCGATGCGGCGGCCCGCGCAGCCCGAGGAGGTGGCGCCGGCCTACGTGTATCTCGCCTCTGACGCGGACTCGTCGTACACCACGGGCATCGTACTGCAGGTGATGGGCGGCGAGACGACGGGCGGCTGAGTCGGCAGAGGGCGCGCGCCACCTCGGAGGCGCCGGCCGCCGGCGGGGCACGCGTCATCGAGACCGGTTGCTGCATGCCGGAACGGCGGGCGGGAAGTCGCTCGTCAAGTGCCGCGCTCGGTCTCCGGCTCGAGCTGCCAGAAAATCCACGCCGATGCTGCCGTCAGGATCCCGATCGACGCCAAGGTCGCGCGAAACGCCAGCAGCGTCGCGCCGGCGTCCGTGGCGCCGAAGAGCTCGCCGAACATGGCGAGCAGCGTGCCGGCCGTGGTGACGCCGAGGCTCATCGCCAGCATCTGCGACATCGACAGCAGGCTGTTGCCACCGCTCGCCTCCCGCGGGCCGAGGTCCTTCAGCACGATGGTGTTCATCGCCGAGAACTGCAGCGAGTTCTGCGCGCCGAGCGCCGCCAGCATCACGCACTTGAGGGCGAGCGGCATGGGCGCGAACACCCCGGCGAAGCAGGCAATCGTGACGCCGAGCGCCAGCGTGTTGACGATGAGCACGCGCCGGTAGCCGTGCGTGGCGACCAGCGCCATGACATAGCGTTTCATCAGCATGCTCGCTGCCGACACCGGCAGCATCATCATCCCGGCCTCGAGCGGCGAATAGCCGAGGCTCACCTGCAGCATCAGCGGCAGCAGGAACGGCATCGCGCTGATGCCGATGCGCGCGAAGAGGTTGCCGAGCAGTCCCACCCGGAAGCTCGGCACGCCGAACAGCGACGGCGCGAACAGCGGGTTGCGATGCCGGCTCGCATGCAGCCAGTAGGCGACGATGCCGGCGAAGCCGCCGATCAGGAGCACGAGCACGGTCGCCTGGCGCAGGCCGAGCTCGCCCAGGCCGTCGAGCGCGAGCGACACGGCGATCATGCCGACCGTCAGCATCGTGTAGCCCGACCAGTCGAAGCGCGCGATATTCTCGACGCGGACCTGTGCCATGTAGAGGCGCGTCGCCACGGCGCCGGCGACGCCGACCGGGACGTTGATGAGGAATATCCAGTGCCACGACGCGACTTCCGTGAGCCAGCCGCCGAGCGTGGGACCGATCAGCGGACCGATGAGCCCGGGAATGGCGACGAAGCTCATGGCCTCGAGCAGGCGATGGCGCGGGAACGTGCGCAACAGCGAGAGGCGCCCGACGGGCAACAGCATCGCGCCGCCGAGTCCCTGCAGCACGCGCGAGGCCACGAGCGCCTTCAGCGTGGGTGATGCGGCGCAGGCGATCGATCCCAACGTGAACAGCGCGATCGCGGCAAGGAAGGTGTTGCGCAGCCCAAAGCGATCGGCGATCCAGCCGGACGCCGGAATGAGCGCCGCCATCGTCAGCGTGTAGGCGACGACCACCGATTGCATGCGCAGCGGGCTCTCGCCCAGGCTGCGCGCCATCGACGGCAGCGCGGTGTTGACGATCGTGGAATCGAGCGTCTGCATGAAGAACCCGACCGCCACCAGCCACAGCTGGCGCGAAAGCGCGACGTCGTTCGGCATTGAGCGCGTAGTTTATGGCGTCGCGCCGCGCATCCCTTGCGCGCGACGCAATGCCGGGTGCGCGCGGCGACCGCCGCGCGCGCTACTTGCGCGCCGCGCGCTTCAGGCGCTGGATCGCCATGTTGATCGACACGCGCAGCCGTTCGGTGGCGAGCGCGAGCTGGTCGAGCTCGTTGCGGCTGCGGGCGTCGACGCCCGCGAGCTTGAGGTCGGCTTCCTTGCCGAGCGATATCCGGCGGGTGGCGAGGGTGAGCTCGCGCACGCGGCTCACCACCGCGAAGCGCATGTACAGCATCGCGATGACGAATCCGGCGAGGATCATCAGGAGCGGCCACAGGCCGACGACGTTGAACGCCACGTCGGCGAACGACTGCGCCGGAAGGCGCACGCTGATGATGCCGGCGACATCGCCTTCCTTGAAGCCGAAGCCGTTGGTGGTGCCGTAGCGCACCTTGACGTCGGCCGGCGCCGCCTGCGGGTCGCCGTGGCAGGCGATGCACGATGCCTTGTGGATCAGCGTGCGGGCGTAGCGATACCCGCCTGGCGTGAGCTCGTGATACTCGGTGAGGTGCTGGCCGCGGATCGCCGCGAGCGCGCGCTGCTCGAATTCATCGGGCTTGTTGGCGGGATTCATGACGTTGTGCGACGTCATGCGGAACTTGGCCGGAGATGCCGAATGCTCGACCACCTCCGAGTATTCGCGCTGGGCGAGCGCCGGGTTCTTCGAATAGAAGTTGACCGTGGTGAGCCGCGGCGGCACCTCGTCCGGATTGTCGGTGGCGTACAGCATCGAGTGACCGAGGAAGCTCTGGTCGTTGTCCTTGACCCACACGCGCCCGTATTGCGCGACCCAGTTGCCGAACGCGTCGACGTTGTCGGCGACGGTCTCCGCCTGACTTTGCAGCTGGCCGAGGTAGATGCGATCGAGGATCAGGTACGACGCCGTGCCCATCAGCGCGAGGGCGACGAGGAAAACCAGCGCGAACTGCGTGGTGAGCGACGTGCGCTTCAGCATGGCGGCTGCTCCCTGGCGTTCAGTATTTGCCGATCACGGCGCGCGCCGCAGCGAGGAACTGCCTGCGTGCGTCGGCGTCGTTGACTTCGCGCGCGAGGAGTGCCACGTAGTCCTCGATGTCGCGGGTGCGGATGCGTGCGCCGGCCGCGAGCCACTCGACGCGCGCCTCGCTGACGACAAGCTCGCCGAACGGGCCGACGGTCTCGATGAACGTGCGGTCGAGCACGTCGCACAATTGGATGAGGATCGGCAGCACGTGCGGCTTGTGGGTCAACGCGTTCTCGTCGGTGTGATTGGGGCTTTTGCGGCCACGGGGCGCCGGTGCCGCGCGCGCGGGTGGCTAGAGGCTACGGGCGCAACGCGCCGGCCGTCAATGCCCGGCGGATGGCCGGTTGCGGCGTCGCCCGCGCGGTGACCCATGCGTACCGGCCGACGCCGCGCACTGGTAACATCGTCGGATGCGAATGATGAAAGGCGTCCTGATCGGCGTAGCGGGGTTGGCGATGGCCACTGGCGCGTCCTGGGCCGTCGCGTTCACCTTGTCCGACGGCACGCACGTGACCTGCATGGCGCGCGGCGCCGCGGTGCGCGAGTACGAGGCGCCGGCCGACGATCCGATCCTGCGCGATCGCACAGGGATCGCATTGCCGGAGCACAACGGCTACGTCATCGGCTGGAACATGGCCAAGCTCAAGGCGCTGCCGCCGGTGGTGCGTGACTTCCTCTTCTATCATGAGTGCGCGCATGCGCGCATCCCCACCAGCGTCGAGCTGCAGGCGAACTGCGGCGCCCTCAAGGACATGCGCGCGGCCGGGCGCGCGGGACCCAAGGTGGAGGAAGAACTCGGCGCGTACTTCGGTGCCGGCAACACCTACTGGCAGGACACGCTCAAGTGCGCCGACCGCCCGCCGAACCCGGCGGACCCGCCCGGCATGCTGGCGCCGAGGCCGCCTGGCTGAGGTGATCGCGACCCAGGCGCAAAAGCGCCTCAGCGTGATGCGGGCGTTGCGCCGCTAGAAGCAGACACCGCCGGCGAAGTGATGGCCGACGCCGCCTGCGCACACCGCGATGCCCGGCGCATAGCGCGGGTAGCCATAGGGATAGCCATAGCCATACGGCCCGTAGGCATAGCCGTAGGGCGCGGCGTAATACGGACCCGGATACGGCGCGGCGTAATACGGACGCGGCGCCGCGACGACTGCCTGCTGGCGCTCCTGGATCGCCGGCGCCGGCGCCTGGCCCGCCGCCTGCTGCTCGAGCTGATAACGACGCCAGCCAATGAGGCGCTCCGCCTCGTCGGGCGTCATGTCGCCACGTGCAACACGCGCCTCGACTTCGCTGCGGATTTTCGCCGTCTGCTGCTCGACCCACTGTTCGGAGGCCGGCGGCGTCGCGTTGGTCGCGGCGTCGGCAGGCGCGCCCGCGGGGGCACCGGCGGTGGCGTTCACTGGCGGCGCCGGAATGAAGGTCTGGGATGCACTGGCCGCGAAGGCAGGCGTGGTGGCTAGCGCCAGCGCCACCAGTGCAGTCGCGACGGCGCAGCGGGAATTGAAATCGAGCAGATGCGGCATGTGGCATGTCCCCTGTGAAGGCATCGACATCGTTTAGGCCGACTCGCGTGGCCCAAAGTTCCAGCGCATCATAACGCCTTGGTACCCGTGGAGAATGCCGAATGAAGGCAGTGTTGCAAAGTGTGGCAGCGGCCGCGGTCGCGGGCCTCGTGGCCTGCTCGGCGGCGTGCGCCGCCCCGGCGCGCGTGCCCGGTACGGTCGCCAGCATGACCGGCGATACGCTGGTCATCAACACCGCGGACGCCGGGCAGCAGAACGTCCGCCTGGACGACAAGACGCGCATCGGCATCCGCACGCCCGCCGAGCACTCGATCCTCGAGCAGGGCCGGTACGTCGGCGTGACGGCGATGCCGCGCGGCGACGGCACGCTGGTGGCGAGCGCCGTCAGCGTGTTCCCGGAAATGCGGCGCGGCACCGGCGAAGGCCACTATCCGATGAAGGATCGTCCGGTGGGCACGACGATGACCAACGCCACGGTGAAGGCGGTGAGCAAGAGCGCGTCACGGCCCATGGGGGACGCCGCCGTGTCGGCGGTCTCGGCCGCGCATGGCGAATACCGGCTGACGCTCGAGTACAAGGGGGGCGCGCAGACGGTGATCGTGCCCGACGACGTGCCGGTGGTGACGCTGTCGAACGGCGATCGCACCGCGCTCGCGCCCGGTGCCCACGTGATCGTCGACGGCGAGCGCGGGAGCGATGGCACCATCGCCGCGAATCGTATCAACGTCGGCGGCAACGGCTCCGTGCCGCCGATGTGAGTTCCGGCGCGCGCGTGATCGCCGATTCACCGATGCGCGGTTGCGACTGCCCGCGCTGCGCAATCGTGCCGCCGAAGGTGCTGCGGCACATCGCCGAGGCCGGCAGCACCTCGCAGCGCAGGGCGGCGCTCGCCACGCTCGCCACCGACGCCACGCATCGCCTTTCGCGCGCGACGTCGCAACTCCTCGGTCGCGACGCGGCGCGCACCGGCTACGCCGGGGCGACGGTCACCGCCGTCAAGCAGCGCACGATCTACGACGCCGGCCACCGCACCACGCTGCCCGGCAAGCTGCTGCGCGGCGAAGGCGCGCCGGCGACGCGCGACGCCGAAGCCAACGAGGCGTATGACGGGCTCGGCTCGACGTTCGACTTCTACTGGGATGTCTACCGCCGCAACTCGATCGACGACGCCGGCATGCGACTCGACGCCAGCGTGCACTACGGCCGCAATTACGACAACGCGTTCTGGGACGGCCGGCAGATGGTGTTCGGCGACGGTGACGGCGACCTCTTCAACCGCTTCACCCGCTCGCTCGACGTGATCGCGCACGAGCTCACGCACGGCGTCACCGGCGACGAAGTGAACCTGGTGTACGTCGGCCAGTCGGGCGCGCTCAACGAATCGATTTCCGACGTGTTCGGATCGCTGGTCAAGCAATGGGCGGGCAAGGAGACGGCGGCCAAGGCGGATTGGCTGATCGGCGCCGAGCTCCTCACGTCCAAGGTTCACGGCGTCGCGCTGCGCTCGCTGAAGGCTCCGGGCACGGCGTTCGACGACCCGGTGCTGGGCAAGGACGACCAGCCGGCGTCGATGGCGGGCTACGTGGAGACCTCCGCCGACAACGGCGGCGTGCACACCAATTCGGGCATTCCGAACCACGCGTTCTACCTCGCCGCGACGGGGATCGGCGGCTACGCATGGGACAAGGCCGGCCGCGTCTGGTATGAAACGCTGCGCGACAAGGCACTGCGCCCGACGGCGACGTTCGCGCAGTTCGCCGATCGCACGATCGCCAATGCCGATCACCTGTTCGGCGCCGCCGTGCGCAAGGCGGTCGTCGCAGCGTGGAAGGACGTCGGGGTCGCGATCACGCGGACGTGAAGGGAGGCTCGTGAAGATCGAATTGAGCATCGACGGCGGCTTCGCCCGCCTGCCCGGCCTCGCGCGGCCGGTGACGATCGACTCGACGGCGCTGGCTCCGGCAAATGGCGCGAAGCTGGCGCGGCTCGTCGCTCGCGCGCGTTTCTTCGACGCGCAGCCACCGGCGCCGGCACCCTCGCCGGCGCGTGACGCGCGCTGCTACACGATCGCGATCGAAGATGGCGACCGCCGCCGCTCGCTGACGCTGCGCGAGCCGATCGCCGATGCGGGGCTGCGCGACCTCGTCGACGAGATCGTGGCTTGCGCCGGCGACCGCCGGGACGACGTCGCATGAGCGCGCGCGCCGCGCGGCTGCAGCGCCGCTTCCGGTGCATCGTGCAGCTGCTCGCGCTGGCCGTCGCCGGCTGCGTTTCGCTGCCGGTGCAGGCGCCGCTCGACGGCATGCCGATCGATGCCTTTGTCGACGATCTCAAGGCGCAGCTGCGCGACGTGCATTGGCACGTGCGCGGCAGCACGCTCGGCTGCGAAGGCAGCGGCGTGCGCGAGGTGGACCTGCGCGACGGCGTCATCACGGTGTCGATGCAGCGCATCGAGCAGGTGCAGGCGGGGACATCGGTGAAAGTCGTCGCGGTACCGCTGGGCGGCGGCATTGCGTCGCCGTCGCTCGGCGCCGACGGCTCCCGCAAGGGCACGCAGGAGCTGACCCTGAAGCTGGCCGTGGCGGGCGACGCGGGCGTGGTCGACTTCGATCGTGCCGCCGACACGGCAGCGCCGGTGGCGCGCGCGATCAACGCCGCGATCGACGGCTTCATGCGCGCCGGCGGCGACAAGCCCTGCATCCGCCTGACGGCGCTGAAGCTCGA
>DATBOK010000235.1:0-19293 GCA_036553845.1 Casimicrobiaceae bacterium | reverse complement strand
ACGTCGGCGCCACGCGGGTTGATCGCCACCTGCACGGTCACCTCGCGGCCATCGGCAGTGCGCACGATCATCGGCGGCAGCTCCGGCAGGATCATCTCGCCGCCACGCACCACGACGCCGCGCACGTGGAGCGGCGTTTGTGCCTGCGAGGCCCATGCGCAAGCCATGAGGAGCCACGCCAAGAATTGGACGGCGTCGCGCGCGACGCGCGTCACGCCGCGGCGGCCGGAGCGGCACGCCCGCCATGCGCCTCGGCCATCTTCGGATCGCATTGCCCAGTATCGCGCAACGGCAGCGGACGCGCACTCGGCCGCATGGCCGAGGTGCCGGCGACATCAGGACGCCCATGGCTCGGCGGCGCGCCGCGCAGTCAAACGCACGTGAAGCAGTGCAAATCCGTGACGACCGATCCCGGCGCCCAGAAGCAAACGGCCGGCGACCCGTGAGGGCGGCCGGCCGTCGCGCGTGGCGCTTGCGCTGCGTCGTTACTTGAGGTGGTTCGAGATGAGCTTGGTCATTTCGAACATCGAGACCTTGCCCTTGCCGCCGAACACGGCCTTGAGCTTCTCGTCCGCATTGATCATGCGCCTGTTGATCGCATCCTGGAGCTTGTTCTTCTTGATGTAGTCCCAGATCTTCTTCGTCACTTCGGTGCGCGGCAGCGGCACGTGGCCGATGACTGCGGCGAGCGTCGCCGAAGGCGTCATCGCCTTCATGAACGCGGCATTCGGTTTGCGCTTGGCGCTGGACTTCTTCGCGACCTTCTTCGCCGGCGCCTTCTTCGGCGCGGCCTTCTTCGCCGCGGGCTTCTTTGCGGCCGGCTTCTTGGCAGCGGACTTCTTCACTGCCGGCTTCTTCGCAGACTTCTTCGCAGCTTTTTTCGCAGTAGCCATGGTTCTCCTTCCTGTCATAGGTGCGAGCGGACGTGCCGATCGGTCTCTGGGCGGCCCTCCTGTCACGGGCAATCACTCCATCGGCGGCGACTATACCGCATTTTCAGAGGGGCGGAAGGCATTTTCGCGAGGGAAACGGCGGCCTGTTGTAACGCTGCATCGCCAGGGCGCGCACGCGCGCGGCAGAGCGCGTGCGCCGATGCGTCGGCGCGCTGCGCTGCGCGCTAGAATCGCGAGCATGCGCGTCGCCGCCTCGAGGTCGCTCGCCCCGCCTGTCGCACGCCCGCGATGAACGACCGCACCACCGATATCGCCCGCTTGCGCTCGGAATACCGGCGCGCCACGCTGGACGCGGCGTCCCTCGATGCCGACCCGTTGCGCCAGTTCGCCGCCTGGCTCGACGAGGCGATCCGCGCCGAGGTCGCCGAGCCCACGGCGATGACGCTCGCCACCGCCGGCGCCTCCGGCCGTCCGACCGCGCGCATCGTCCTCCTCAAGGGCGCCGATGCCCGCGGCTTCGTTTTCTACACCCATTTCGACAGCGCCAAGGGCCGCGACCTCGCCGCCAATCCCCTCGCGGCGCTGGTGTGGTTCTGGCCGCAACTGGAGCGCCAGGTGCGTGCCGAAGGGCCGGTGGAAACCATCGGCGGCGACGAGGCCGATGCCTATTTCGCGCTGCGTCCGCGCCAGTCGCGACTGTCGGCCGTGGCTTCGCCGCAAAGCGCGGAGGTGCCCGATCGCGCGTGGCTCGAGGCGCGCGTGGCGGCGGTCGAGCGGCAATATCCCGGTGACGACGTGCCACGCCCGCCGCGCTGGGGCGGCTATCGCGTCGTGCCCACGGCGATCGAGTTCTGGCAGGGACGTCCGTCACGGCTGCACGATCGCGTGCGCTATGCGCGCACGGACGGCGCCTGGTCGCGCGCACGCCTCGCGCCGTGACCGACGACGCGCGGCGCGGTACGCGCACGCTCTACGCGCTGATCGCGCTGTGCATCGCCAACCACATCGTGCTCGGCGGCTCGCGCGTGGCCGTGACGCTGTCGGCACTGGCGCAGGGTGCCGGCGCGGGCGAAGTCGGCGTGCTGCTGGCGCTGTACGCCCTGCTGCCGATGCTGATCGCCGTGCCCGCGGGGCGCTGGTCGGATCGTGCCGGGGTGCGTCGGCCGATGCTCGCGGGCTCGGTGCTGCTCGCGTGCGGTGCGAGCGTGCCGTGTGCGATCACCGGCATGCCGCCGCTGTACGTGGCTGCGGTCGCCTGCGGCGTCGCCTTCAGCATGTTCCAGATCGCCGCGCAGAACGCCACCGGCGAGCTGGCCGGGCCGGTGCACCGGTCGCGCAACTTCGGCCTCCTGGCGCTCGGCCAGTCGACGTCGATGATCATCGGACCGCTGGTTGCGGGGCTGTCGATCGACCACCTGGGTTTCCAGTGGGCGTTTGGCATCCTGGCGCTGGTGCCGCTCGTTCCCGCCGCCGTGCTGGCATCCGGCATGCTGGAAGCGCTGCCGGGACCCCAGCCCTCGCACCGGCACGTCGGCGGCAGCGCGCTGGCACTGCTTGCCGATCCGCGCTTGCGACGCCTCCTCGCCGTCAACGCTCTGTTCTCGCTCGGCTGGGAGCTGCAGACGATCTTCATCCCGGTCTACGGCGAATCGATCGGTCTCACCGCGTCGGCGATCGGGGCGGTGATCGCGTCGTTCGCCGCGGCGACGTTCGTCGTGCGTTTCCTGATGCCGCTCTTCGCCCGCCACCTGCGCGAGACGCAGGTGCTGGCCGGCGCGCTGGTCATCGCCGGGGTCGCCTATTTCGCGCTGCCGTTTGCGCGTTCCGCGCAGATGCTGATGCTGACGTCGTTCGGCATCGGCTTCGGCCTCGGCGGCGGCCAGCCGATGGTGATGTCGCTGCTGCACACGCACGCGCCGCCGGGCCGCATGGGTGAAGCGGCCGGCGTGCGCATGTCGCTCGCACAATCGATGGCCGTGGCCGTGCCGCTCGTCTTCGGCGCGTTCGGCGCGACGTTCGGCCTCGCGCCGGTGCTGTGGTCGGTGGGCGTCTGCCTCACCTCGGGCGGCATCTACGCGCGACGCCGGCTGTGAACGCTGCGGCGCGCGGATGGCGGGCGCGCCGCCGACCGCTTCACGCTGCGCTCGACGCGGCCTTCAGGCGATCGCGGTGCTGCTTGCGGAACTTGGCGACCTTGGGCGCGACTACCGCCATGCAGTACGGTTGGTTCGGATTGCGCTCGAAATACTGCTGGTGATAGCGCTCGGCAGGGTAGAACGGCACCACGCCGGCGAGCTCGGTGACGAGCGGCGCGGGCCAGATGCGCTCGGCGGCGATCTCCCGCATCACCGCCTCGGCGGTGGCGCGCTGCGACGGCGACTGAGCGAAGATCACCGACCGGTATTGCGTGCCGACGTCGTTGCCCTGCCGGTCGCGCGTGGTGGGATCGTGAATGGTGAAGAACACGCGCAGCAGGTCGCCATAGCTGATCCTCGCCGGGTCGAACGCGACGTCGACCACCTCGGCGTGGCCGGTCGCGCCGCCACACACCGCGTCGTACGACGGATTCGGGGCGTTGCCGCCGGCATAGCCGGATTCGACATGCGTGACGCCGGCCAGGTCGCGGAACACGGCCTCGAGGCACCAGAAGCAGCCGCCGCCGAGCACCGCGTGCTCGACGTTGGCGGGGGATTGCTCGTTCATCGACTCTCCTCTCGCATTGGATTTGCCGCGTGCGGAACTTCGCGCGGGGCGTCAACGCTCGGTCGCGGCCGCAGGCCCGCGTCTTACACCTCGCATGCCATAATTTGCGCCCGCTTCCCGCTGGTTCCAAGCCCCCGATGCCGCTGCTGCCGCGCGAAGGCCGCTTTTTCGACTTCTTCAACCAGCACGCGGAACTCGCGGTCAAGGCGTCCGAGGAGCTGGCCGCGCTGTTCACCGACCTCACCACGCTCGACCAGCACAGCACGCTCATCCACCAGTACGAGAAGCAGGCCGACCGCATCACGCACGACACGGTGCACCTGCTGCACCAGACGTTCATCACGCCGTTCGACCGCGAGCAGATCCACGGCCTCGTCACGGCCATGGACGACGTGCTCGACCTGATCGAGGACGCCGCCGAGTGCCTGTTCCTCTACGACGTGCGCCGCATCGGTCCGGAGGCCGCCGAGCTCGCCGCGATCTGCGTCAGGTGCACCGGGCGCGTGCGCGAGGCGGTGGCGATGCTGCCGTCGATGCACAACTCGACGCGCATCCTCGCGATCTGCGGCGAGATCGACAAGCTCGAGAGCCACGCCGACGGCGTGTTCCGCACGGCGCTTGCCAAGCTCTTCCGCGAGGAGCCCGACGCGCGCGAAGTCATCAAGCAGAAGGAGGTGTTCCTGCTGCTGGAGGAGATCACCGACCGCTGCGAAGACGTCGCCAATTTGATCGAGGGCATCGTCCTTGAAGCGGCGTGAGCGCGCCGCGGGCGCGCGCACGGCGCCGATCGGCCGCCCCGAGGGGGGTGCCCCCGCGGGAGGAGGCGCGCGTAGCGTGCTTCGGGTGGCAACCGAGTGAGCGGCGCTTCGATCGGACTGCCGATGGCGGTGTTCCTGATCGCGCTCGCGCTCGCCTTCGACTTCATGAACGGATTCCACGATGCGGCGAATTCGATCGCCACCGTGGTGTCGACGCGCGTGCTGCGGCCGCACTGGGCGATCGCCTGGGCAGCATTCTTCAACTTCGTGGCATTCCTGGTGTTCGGCCTCGCGGTGGCCGACACGATCGGCCGCGGCGTCATCGAGACGCGCGTCGTCGACGCCTTCGTGCTGATCGGCGCGCTGACCGGGGCCATCGCCTGGAACATCATCACCTGGTGGGTGGGATTGCCGTCGTCGTCGTCGCATGCGCTGATCGGCGGCCTGGGCGGCGCGGCCGCCGCGAAGGCGGGCTTCGGAGCGCTGGTCGGCACGGGCTTCGCCAAGATCGGTGCGGCGATCGTGCTGTCGCCGGCATTGGGACTCGCCCTCGGCATGCTGCTGATGACGGCGCTGTCGTGGATCTTCTTCCGCAAGGCGCCGCACCGCATAGACCGCTGGTTTCGCCGGCTGCAACTCGTGTCGGCGGCGCTCTACAGCCTCGGGCACGGCGGCAACGATGCGCAGAAGACGATGGGCGTCGTGGCGCTGGTGCTGGTAGCGTTCGGCACGCTGCCGCCGACCTTCGGGTCGCGCGACATCCCGCTCTGGGTGGTGCTCGGTTGCCAGAGCGCGATGGCGCTGGGCACGCTGTTCGGCGGCTGGCGCATCGTCAAGACGAGGGGCATGAAGATCACCAAGCTCAAGCCGGTCGGCGGCTTCTGCGCGGAGAGCGCGGGCGCGGCGACGCTCTTCCTCGCCACGCATTTCGGCATCCCGGTGTCCACCACGCACACGATCACCGGGGCGATCGTCGGCGTCGGCGCGACGCGCAAGCTTTCTGCGGTGCGCTGGGGCATCGCGCGTCGCATCGTCTGGGCGTGGGTGCTGACGATGCCTGCGTCGGCCGCGATCGCGGCGGCGACTTGGCGGATCGCCTCGTGGCTCGCGTGACCCACCCGGTCTACGTGTTGCGACACCTCGCGCGCGGCCTGCGCGACCTGGATCTATCGCGCACGGCGGCGGCGCTGGCGTTCACCACGCTCCTGGCGCTGGTGCCGCTGGCGAGCGTCGGCGTGGCGACCGTCGCGCACTTCCCGGTGTTCGAGACCTGGCTCAACTCGCTGGAGGCGTTCCTGCTGCGCTACATGCTCCCCGTCAGCGCGTCGACGCTGGTGCACACCTACGTGCTGGGGTTTGCCGCGCATGCGGCGGAGCTGCGCGGACTGTCGCTGCTGTTCATCGCCGTCACCGCGGTGCTGCTGTTCGCGATGGTGGAGCGCGAAATCAACATCATCTTCCGCGTGCGCCGCGGCCGTCCGCTGGTGCGGCGCGTCCCGGTCTACTTCGTGGTGCTGACGCTGGGGCCCCTGCTGGTCGGCGCCGGCATCTGGCTGACGACCTGGATCATGGCGCAATCGCGGGCGATCATTCCGCGCGGCACGACGCTCGGCGCGTGGATCGTGGCGCCGCTGCCGATCGTGCTCACCGCCGCGGCGCTCGCGCTCATGTACAAGTTCACGCCGGCGAAGCCGGTGCGCTGGGTGCCCGCGGCGATCGCCGGCGCCGCCGCCGCCGCCGCATTCGAGGTGATGAAGCACGGCTTCGCCTTCTATGTCACCCACGTGCCGACGTATGAAGTCATCTACGGCGCGCTCGCCGCGCTGCCGCTGTTCCTCATCTGGCTGTACCTGTGCTGGCTGATCGTGCTCGGCGGCGCATTGCTGACGGCTGCGCTCGACGGCGGCGGTTCGCGCTAGCGGCGCGGCGGCCGCCGCGGATGGGTTAACATTCGTGCGCTGAACGATCCGAAGGAGAGAACCGACCGTGCTGTCCCTCATCGAAGCCGCCGGCTGGCCGATCTGGCCGCTGATCATCGCCTCGATCATCGCGCTGGCGCTCATCATCGAGCGGCTGTGGTCGCTGCGGCAGCGGATCGTCGCGCCGCAGGGCCTCGTCGACAAGGTCCTCGCCGAATACCGCGAGCGGGGCGCCGTACCCGAGCTCCTCGCCAAGACCGCGCAGCAGGGCCCGCTCGGCCGCATCCTCGCCGCGGGGCTCGCCAACGTGAAGAGCCCGCGGCCGGTGATGAAGGAAGCGATCGAGGAGGTGGGACGCGTGGTGACGCACGATCTCGACCGCTTCCTGCCGACGCTCGGCACCATCGCCGCCATCGGGCCGCTGCTCGGCCTGCTCGGCACGGTGATCGGCATGATCGAGATCTTCGGCTCGCAAAGCTCGTCCGGCTCGAACCCGATCGTGCTCGCGCACGGCATCTCGATCGCGCTGTACAACACCGCGATGGGCCTGATCGTCGCGATCCCGAGCATGATCTTCTACCGCTACTTCCGCGGCAAGGTCGACGGCCTCGTCGTCGAGATGGAGCAGCAGGCGATCAAGCTGGTCGACTTCGCCCACAATGAACGCAAGTGAGCGCACGTTCCTGAGCGCGGTGCGGCGCGCGGTGCGGCGCGCGGGGCGCGCGCCGGGGTTGCGGCTGCCATGAACCTTCGCAGCATGCGTGCGCGCGACGAGCCCGAGATCAATTTCGTGCCGCTGATCGACGTGCTGCTCGTCATCCTGATCTTCCTGATGGTGACGACCACCTACCAGCGGGTCGCCGAGCTTCAGATCACGCTGCCGGAAGCCGAGGCCGATGCGCAGAAGCAGCGGCCGAAGGAAGTCAACGTCGGCGTCGACGCGCAGGGTCGCTACGTGATCGACAAGAACGTGTTCACGTTCACCACGTCCGCGGCGTTCGCCGATGCGCTGAAGCGCGCCGCCGGTGATGGCAAGGATCCGGTCGTGATCATCAGCGCCGACGCCAATGCCACGCACCAGTCGGTGATCCACGTCATGGAGGCTGCGCGGCTCGCCGGTCTCACGCACATCACGTTCGCCACGCAGTCGACCCCTGGCGGGGCGGCCGCGGGCAAATGAGCGGCTGACAAGGCCGCGGGGCATGACGCCGGCTGCGGCGCTCGCCGAACGGTGGTATCGCCCGCGCCTGACGGCGCTCACCGCGTCGCTGCTTCCGCTTTCCTGGATCTATGGTGCGATCGTGCGCGCGCGCCACGCCGCCTATGCGCGAGGCTGGCTCGCGAGCCGGCGCGTCACGCGTCCCGTCGTGGTGATCGGCAATCTCACTGCCGGCGGCGGCGGCAAGACGCCGGCAACCGTTGCGCTCGCGCATGCGCTGGCGGCGCGCGGTGAGCGACCCGGCATCGTCAGCCGCGGTTACGGTGGCACCGCGCGCGGCCCGCGCGCGGTCGCACGCGACGACGATCCGGCGCAGACCGGGGATGAGGCGCTGATCCTCGCCGCCAGCGGATATCCCGTGGTCATCGGCCGCGATCGCGCGGCTGCCGCCGAGGCGCTCGCGGCGCGCCACCCCGAATGCACGGTGATCCTCGCCGACGACGGCCTGCAGCATCTCGCGCTCGCGCGCGACGTCGAGATCGTCGTGGTCGACGCCGGGCGCGGTTTCGGCAATGGCCGCCTGCTGCCGGCCGGCCCGCTGCGCGAACCGCTGTCGCGGCTCGCCGCCGTCGACGCCATCGTGCGCCTCGGCGCCGGCGTCGCCGCGAGCGAGGATGGCCGCTATACCGGCGTCATCCACCGGCCACTCGCGTGGCGGCGCGTCGCCGACGACGCGATCGCCGACGACGTCCCGGCACGCTGGCGTGGGCGGCGCGTGGCCGCGCTTGCCGGCATCGCGAATCCTGCGCGTTTTTTCGCGCTGCTCGGCGAACAGGGCATCGTCGCCACCACGCGCGCATTCGACGATCACCATGCCTACGTGGCCGGCGACCTCCCCGGCGATGCCGAAGTCGTGCTGATGACGCAGAAGGACGCGGTAAAATGCCGCACGTTCGCCGACGCCCGCTGCTTCTACCTGCCGATCGCGGCGGAGCTCGATGCGCGGCTCGTCGACCGCGTGCGCGCCCTCATCGGGAATTGACATGGACCCCAAGCTCCTCGAAATCCTCGTCTGCCCCGTCACCAAGGGACCTTTGACGTTCGATCGCGAGCGCCAGGAGCTCGTATCGAAATCGGCGCGCCTCGCCTATCCGATCCGCGACGGCATTCCGGTGATGCTCGAGGACGAGGCCCGCAAGCTCGCCGCGGACGACACCGAGTGAAGCCCGCGCACGCGCAGCGCGACCGATGAGCGCCGAAGGGCCGCCCCGAGGCGCAGGCCCCCCTGAGGGGGGAGGCGAGCGAAGCTCGCTGCGGGGGGAGAGCCGAATCGTGTTCACCGTGCTTATCCCGGCGCGCTTCGCGTCGGTGCGCCTGCCCGGCAAGCCGCTGGCCGACCTGTGCGGCGTGCCGATGGTGGTCGAGGTCGCGCGCCGCGCAAGGCAGAGCGGCGCCGCGCGCGTGGTGATCGCCACCGACGACGCGCGGGTCCTCGAGGCGGCACGCGCTCACGACTGCGATGCGTTGATGACACGCGCCGACCATCCTACCGGCACCGACCGCCTGGCGGAGGCGGCATCGCTGCTCGGGCTCGCCGACGACGACATCGTGGTCAACGTGCAGGGCGACGAGCCGCTGATCGACCCGGCGCTGATCCGCCAAATGGCGAATACGCTGGCCGCCAAGCCCAATGCCTCCATCGCCACCGCCTGCCACGTGATCGACGATCCCGCCGAGGCGTTCAATCCCAACGTCGTCAAGGTCGTCTGCGACGCAGCGGGCAACGCGCTGTACTTCAGCCGTGCGACGATTCCGTGGGCGCGCGATGCGTTCGCCGACGGCGCGCGCGCGCTGCCGCCCGGCCTGCCGATCTACCGCCACTACGGTCTGTACGCCTATCGCGTGGCGTTCCTCGCCTGCTACCCGACGCTTGCGCCCGCGCCGATCGAGGAGTTCGAGGCGCTGGAGCAGCTGCGCGCCCTGTGGCATGGTTACCGCATCGTCGTCGACGTCACCGCGGCCACGCCGGCGCCGGGCGTGGACACGTCCGACGACCTCGCGCGCGTGCGCCGCCTGATCGCCGCCGAGCGCGCGCTCCATTCCACGGAAGGCACCTGAACGACATGCGATTGATACTGCTGGGACCGCCGGGAGCGGGCAAGGGGACGCAGGCCGCCTTCATCAAGGAGGCCTTCGGCATACCGCAGATTTCCACCGGCGACATGCTGCGCGCGGCGGTCAACGCCGCCACGCCACTCGGCCTGGCAGCGAAGCGCGTGATCGACAGCGGCGCCCTGGTCTCGGACGACATCATCATCGGTCTCGTCAAGGACCGGTTGCGCGAGCCCGATTGCGGCGCAGGCTACCTGTTCGACGGCTTCCCGCGCACGATTCCCCAGGCGGATGCGATGAAGGACGCGCGCGTGCGCATCGACCACGTGCTCGAGATCCACGTGCCCGACGCCGTGATCGTCGAGCGGATGAGCGGGCGCTACGTGCACCTCGCGTCCGGGCGAACCTACCATGTCAAGTTCAACCCGCCCAAGGTACCGGGCAAGGACGACGTCACCGGCGAGGACCTGATCCAGCGCGAGGACGACCGCCGGGAAACGGTGCAAAAGCGCCTCGCCGTCTACCATGCGCAGACCGAGCCCCTGATCGCGTACTACCAGCGCTGGGCGGCGACCGGCGAGCCGGGCGCGCCGATGGTCCGCAAGGTCGACGGCACGGGCAGCGTCGAGGCCGTGCGCGACGCCTGCATCGCCGCGCTTCGCGCGTAGTTCCGTCGCGGTGCCCGCACCGCTCGTCAGCGTCATCGTTCGCAGCACGGCGCGGCCGACGCTGGACGCCGCGCTCGCCTGCATCGGCGCGCAGACCTACCCCGCGGTGGAAGCCATCGTCGTCGCCGCGAGCGGACCCCTGCATCCGGCGCCGCCGCAACGCGTGGGCGCGCATCCGCTGCGCTTCGTGCCGGCATCGCAGCCGCTGTCGCGGCCGGCGGCGGCGAATGCGGGCATCGACGCCGCGCGCGGCGAATGGATCACGTTCCTCGACGACGACGACGCGATCGATCCCACGCACGTCGCCGGCCTCGTCGATGCCACGACTCGCACGCAGTGCCGCGCGATCGCGTCGCTGGCGAGGGTGCGCATGGCCGACGGCAGCACGCAGACGTGGGGACAGCCGTTCGCGCTGACCGAGCTCTACCAGCGCAACTTCCTGCACCTTTCCACCGTGCTCTTCGCGCGCGAGCGGGTCGCGGCGGGCTGCCGCTTCGACGAAGCGTTCGACATCATGCAGGACTGGGACTTCTTCCTGCAGCTCGCGCAGCACGGGCCGTTGCATTCGACGGGATTGCGCACGTTCGAGTGGCACGCCGACATCGGCAGCTCGGGCGCCGGGGGCGGCGTCAACGACGACCCGGCGCGATTCGCGCGATACCGCGACCGCATCTACGCCAAGTGGCAACCGCGGCGCGATGCCCTCGGTCGCCGCCTCGAGCCGTTGCTGCAGGCCGCGGCGCGGGCGGTCGCCGCTCGCGACGACGCGCGCGGCGAGGGGCTGTGCAACGAGATTCTCGCCATTGCCCGCAACGAGCCGCACGCGCTCGAGATGCTGGCGATGGTGGAGGAGCGGCGCGGCCGCCGCGACGAAGCCATCGCGCTGCAGTCGCTCGCGGCGACGGTGTGCCCGCACGAGCCGGCCTTCCTCGTCAACCTGGCGCATCTGGTGCTGGCGCGTGGCGAGCGCGACCGTGCGCGGCGCCTCGCGCAACGTGCGCTGGCGATCGCGCCGCAGAACGCGGCAGCGGCGCAGCTCGTGGCGGCGCTCGGCGCGCCTTGAGCGAACCCGACATCAGCGTGGTCGTGCGCAGCATGGCGCGGCCCACGCTCGCGCGCACGCTGGCGTCGATCGCCGCACAGGAAGGCGTGACGCTGGAGACGATCGTCGTCGCGGCCTGCGGCGCGGCGCATGCGCCACCACCGGCGAGCGCAGGGCGGCATCCGCTGCGTTTTGTCGGCGGCAACGCGGCTCGCCCGCGCGCCGTCGCCGCGAACGCCGGCCTCGACGCCGCGCACGGCCGATACGTGACGTGGCTCGACGACGACGACGAGTGGCTGCCGGGCCATCTGCGCGGCCTGCTCGATGCGGCGGGCGCGAATCCCGCCGCAGGCGTCGTGCACTCCCTCGCCGACGTGCGCGTCGAGGGTGCGCCGCCGCGCGCGTTCGGCCAGCCGATGGCGCGCAGCGAGCTCTTCCTGCGCAGCTACATCCATCCGTCCAGCGCGCTCGTCGACCGGCGGCTCGTGCTGGAGGGCTGCCGCTGCGACGAGGCGCTGCCGATGCACGAGGACTGGGACTGGTTCCTGCAATGCGCGCAGCACGCGCGCTTCCACTTCGTGCGCCAGCGTACGTTCGTCTGGTATGCCGACATCGGCGACTCCGGTGCCGGCGGCGGTCGCAACCTCGACGACGCACGCGTCGCCGCCGGCGCCGAGCTGTTGCACCGCAAGTGGGCGGCGGAGCGCACGCGCCTCGAGTCGGCGCTCGCGCCGGCGCTGGCGCGGGCGCGCGACGCCTGCGAGCGCCGCGAATGGCCGGCGGCGGCGACGGCGATCCGCGCCGCACTCGCGCTCGATGCCAACAACCCGGACGCGCTCGCGCTGATGGCGGACGTCGAGCGCGCCCATGGCCGCCACGCGCAGGCGCAGGCCGCTGCGGCGCTGGCCTCCGTTGTACGGCCCGACGACGCGGCCCTCGTCTACAATCTCGCGCTGGCCTGCCGCGCGCGCGGCGACGCGGCGCGGGTGCGCGAGTGCGCGGCGCGCCTCGCGCGCCTCGCCGATCGCGATCCGCGCGCGGCGGCGTTGGCCGCACGACTCGAGGAATCCGGACGATGATGGCTCCCCGCAATGCCTTCTATGCGCAGTCGGGCGGCGTGACCGCCGTGATCAACGCCAGCGCGGCCGGCGTCATCGAGACCGCGCGACGTCATCGTCGGCACATCGGCAACGTGCTCGCCGGTCGCGACGGCATCATCGGCGCGCTGACCGAAGACCTGATCGACACCTCGAAGGAGCGCCCGGCGCTGATCCGTGCGCTCGCGTCCACGCCGGGCGGCGCCTTCGGCAGCTGCCGCTACAAGCTCAAGAGCCTCGCCGAATCGCGCGCGCAGTACGAGCGCCTGATCGAGGTGTTTCGCGCCCACGACATCGGTTATTTCTTCTACAACGGCGGCAACGATTCCGCCGACACCTGCCTCAAGGTCAGCGAGATCAGCGCCACGCTCGGCTACCCGGTCATTGCCGTGCACGTGCCGAAGACCGTCGACAACGACCTCGCGCTCACCGACAACTGCCCCGGCTTCGGCTCGGTGGCCAAATACGTGGCGACGTCGATGCGCGAGGCGGCGTTCGACGTGGCGTCGATGTGCCGCACGTCGACGCGCGTGTTCGTGCTCGAGGTGATGGGCCGCCATGCCGGCTGGATCACGGCGGCGGTCGGCATGGCCGACGACCTTGGCACGCCGGTGCCGCTGGTGCTCTTGTTTCCCGAGATACCGTTCGACGAGGCGCGCTTCCTCGCCACCGTCGATGCGCTGGTGAAGAAGCACGGCTACTGCTGCGTCGGCGTATCCGAGGGACTCAAGGGGAAGGACGGCAAGCTGCTCGCCGACAGCGGCGCGCGCGACGCCTTCGGCCATGCGCAGCTCGGCGGCGTCGGGCCGATGATCGCGACGCTGCTCAAGGATCGCCTCGGGCACAAGATGCATTGGGCGGTGGCCGACTACCTGCAGCGCGCGGCGCGCCACCTCGCGTCGAAGACCGACCTCCTGCAATCGTATGCGGTCGGCAAGGCGGCGGTGGAGCTCGCGATCGCCGGCAACAACGCGGTGATGCCGGCGATCGTGCGCACGTCCGACAAGCCCTATCGCTGGAAGATCGAGCCGGTGCCGCTCGCGCGCGTGGCCAACGCGGAGAAGATGCTGCCGCGGCACTTCATCACCACCGACGGCTTCGGCATCACCGCCGCCGCTCGACGCTATCTCGCGCCGCTGATGAAGGGCGAGGCGCCGCCGCCGTACAAGGACGGCTTGCCGCGCTACGTGCGGCTGCGCAATGCCGTCGTCCCGCGCAAGCTGGACACGCCGTTCAGCATCTAGCACGTCGCCGCGCGATCATCGCGCGCGCCGGGCAGCGCCGCCGGCGCGGCAGCGCCGGCCGAGGGATAAGTTAGGGCCGCCGTCACGCGCGGTCGGGCACTGGCACAATAGAGGGCTAGCAGTTCGAGCGGGACACTGCACCGGCCCCTGCGGGCCGGGCCGCGGTCGAAGAGGGCGCGGGCGAGACCCGTAGCCGCACGCCGGCGCAAGCATGCCGGCGGCGAGCCACGGTACACCCAGCGCTTCGCAATCGCATACCACTGATCTTCTGGGAGAAGCTCCACATGTCCAACGGACTCATCTTCGCGATCGTCTGCGCGCTCGCGGCCATCGTATACGGCGTGCTGTCGATTCGCTGGATCCTCGCCAAGTCGGCGGGCAATCCGCGCATGCAGGAGATCGCCGCGGCGATCCAGGCGGGCGCCAAGGCCTATCTCAACCGCCAGTACATGACGATCGCGATCGTCGGCGTCATCCTGTTCGTCGTCATCGGCGTGTTCCTCGGCTGGCTTACCGCGGCCGGATTCGCCGTCGGCGCCATCCTGTCCGGATTGACGGGCTTCATCGGCATGAACGTGTCGGTGCGGTCGAACGTGCGCACCGCGGAAGCGGCGCGCACCGGGCTCAACGCGGCGCTTGCCGTGGCATTCCGCGGCGGCGCGATCACCGGCATGCTGGTGGTGGGCCTGGCACTTCTCGGCGTCACCTGTTTCTACGCGTTCCTCGTGCGCAATGGTGGCGAGGCGGCCGGTGCGGGCCTCGGGCACCTGATCGAGCCGCTGGTGGGCCTCGCGTTCGGCGGCTCCTTGATCTCGATCTTCGCGCGGCTTGGCGGCGGCATTTTCACCAAGGGTGCCGACGTCGGCGCCGACCTCGTCGGCAAGGTCGAGGCCGGCATCCCCGAGGACGATCCGCGCAATCCGGCGGTGATCGCCGATAACGTCGGCGACAACGTCGGCGACTGCGCGGGCATGGCGGCCGACCTGTTCGAAACCTATGCAGTGACGATCGTGGCGACGATGCTGCTCGGCGCGCTGCTGCTCCCGGCCATGGCGGCCACCGCCGTCACGTATCCGCTGGTGCTCGGCGGCTTCTCGATCCTCGCCTCGATCGCTGGCTGCTATTTCGTCAAGGCGCGCGAAGGCGGCAAGATCATGAACGCGCTCTATCGCGGCCTGCTCGTCGCCGGCGTGCTGTCGGCGATCGGCTTCTACTTCATCACGACAAGGATGATGGGCGACATCGGCACGGTCGATGCCGCGCTGTCGCCGATGCGGCTGTGGGGAGCGACGCTGATCGGCCTCGCCCTTACCGCGGCGATGGTCGTCATCACCGAGTACTACACGGGCACCGATTACGCGCCGGTGAAGCATGTCGCACAGGCGTCCACCACGGGCCACGCGACCAACATCATCGCCGGCATCGGCGTGTCGATGAAGTCCACGGCGTGGCCGGTGCTCGCCGTGTGCGTGGCGATCCTCGCGTCGTTCTGGTGCGCCGGCCTCTACGGCATCGCCATCGCCGCCACGGCGATGCTGTCGATGACCGGCATTATCGTCGCGCTCGACGCCTACGGCCCGATCACGGACAACGCCGGCGGCATCGCCGAGATGAGCGACCTCCCCGCCAGCGTGCGCGCGATCACCGATCCGCTGGACGCGGTGGGCAACACCACCAAGGCGGTGACCAAGGGCTACGCGATCGGATCGGCAGGGCTCGCGGCGCTGGTGCTGTTCGCCGACTACACGCACGCATTGGCGCGCTCGGGCATCAACGTCACGTTCGACCTGTCGGATCACATGGTCATCGTCGGCCTCTTCATCGGCGGCCTCATTCCCTACTTGTTCGGCGCGATGGCCATGGAAGCGGTCGGCCGCGCCGCGGGCGCCGTGGTGGTCGAGGTGCGCCGCCAGTTCCGCGACATCAAGGGCATCATGGAAGGCACGGCAAAGCCCGAGTACGGCGTCGCCGTGGACATGCTGACCAAGGCGGCGATCCGCGAGATGATCGTGCCGTCGCTGCTGCCGGTGCTGGTGCCCGTCGTCGTCGGCCTGCTGCTCGGGCCGCAGGCGCTGGGTGGCCTGCTGATGGGGACGATCATCACGGGCATCTTCGTCGCGATCTCGATGACCACGGGCGGCGGTGCCTGGGACAACGCCAAGAAGTACATCGAAGACGGCCACTTCGGCGGCAAGGGCTCCGACGCGCACAAGGCCGCTGTCACCGGCGACACGGTCGGCGATCCCTACAAGGACACCGCGGGCCCGGCTGTCAATCCGCTGATCAAGATCATCAACATCGTCGCGCTGATGATCGTGCCGCTGCTCGGCACCTGGGGGCTCGGCAAGGTGACGCCGGCGCCCGCGATGCCGGCGACGTCGATGGCGGCGCCGGCGGTCTCGGCCGACGTCGTCAAGGTGTACTTCGTCACCGGCAGCGCGGACCTCGCCGCCGACGAGAAGGCGAAGCTCGACCCGCTGGTCGCGAAGGCCAAGTCCGACGCGGGAAAGAAGGTCTCGGTGTCGGGCTTTCACGATGCGACCGGCGACGTCGCCGCCAATGCGGCGCTCGCCAAGCAGCGCGCCGAGAACGTGCACGACGCGTTGAAGGCGGCGGGCATCGCCGAGGACCGGATCGTGCTCGACAAGCCGATGGTCGCGCAGGGCAACGTCGCCGGCGACAATCCGGAGGCGCGCCGCGTCGAGGTGTCGCTCAAGTAAACGCCGTCCCGACGCTACGCAGAAAGGGCCGCCGATGCGGCCCTTTTTCATTTCGCGGTTGCGCAACGGCTTGAGGCTTGCGCTGGCGCGCCGCTCACAACCGGTCGCGGCGAAAGCCCTTGCGCAAGTCGATGTGACGGCCCGCGACCATGAACACGCCCTCGCCGCGATAGTGGATCGTCGTCGGCCACTTCGGACGTGTCGCCACGTGCGACTTGACGACTTCCAGCACGAAGAAATCGTAGTCGCGCACGAGCCGCCGGTCGTGAACACGGCATTCGAAGCTCGCGTGGCATTCGGCGATCAGCGGCGCGCCGACTTTCGTCGCCGGCTCCGGCGTCAGGCCGAAGCGCGCGAACTTGTCGACGTCGGCGCCCGAGCAGTTGCCGATGGCCACGGCGATTCGCGCGAGATCCCGCGTCGGCACGTTGATCACGCACTCGCCGCTGCCGCGGATCATCGTGTGGCTGTGGTTGGCGCGACTCACGCAGCAGCCGACGAGCGACGGCGCGAATTCCATGACAGAGTGCCAGCCCATCGTCATGATGTTGGCGCGGCCCTTGTAGTGCGAGCTCACCAGCACGATGGGGCCTGGCTCCAGGTAGCGGCGGACGTCGGCCACCGGAAAATCCCTTTTGCGATAGGTCTTCATGCGCGATACTCCGCGGGCGGCCGGCGCGCAACTGCGGCGCGACCATCGAGGGGACGGCGATCATGGCACGGGGACGGCTGTTGCAGTTGCTGCAGCGCTCGGCGCGGCGCGTGCGCGCGTCGTGCATCGAAGGCGGCGCACCGGCGTCCAGCGGCGTCGACCTCGGCCGTCGCCGCGCGCTCGCACGCGCCGCCGCATTGTCGGCAGCCGGCTGCGTGCCGATGCTGGCCACGGCCGCGGCACCCGCGCCAGGAGGATCGGCGGCATCGCGGATCTTGGTGGTCGGCGCCGGCCTCGCCGGACTGTGCGCGACCGACGCGCTCGCGCGCGCCGGCATCGTCGCGCGGCTGTACGAGGCGTCGCCGCGGCTCGGCGGTCGCTGCTATTCGGAACGCCGCGTGTTCGCCGATGGCCAGGTCGCCGAACGCGGCGGCGAGCTGATCGACACCGGGCACACGGAAATCCGCACGCTCGCGGCGCAGATGGGCCTCGTGCTCGACGACCTCACCGCCGCTCAGGCGCCGGACGCCGAGGTGGTCGTGCGCTTCGCCGACGCCGTGTATCCGCTCGCCGACATCGACCGCGATTTCGCGGCAATGCTGCCCGCGCTCGACCGCGATGCGAAGTCGCTCGGCGACGACATGCCGACGTGGCGCAGTCACACGGCCGCGCAGCTCGCGCTCGACCGCACGAGCGCTGCCGACTGGATCGCCACGCGCACGTCGGGCGGTTCCGCGTCGCGTCTCGGGCGCCTGCTCGGCAATGCGTACATCGAGGAAATGGGCGGCGACCTCTACGAGACCAGTGCCGCCACGATCGTGGCCCTGCTCAAGGCCTCGCCGCGCGACCGTTTCTCGCCCTACGAGGAATCGGATCAGCGCTATCACGTCCGTGGTGGCAACGACCAGATCGTGCGCGTGCTCGGCGAGCGCCTGCGCGACCGCATCGAGACATCGTCGCCGCTGGTGGCGCTGGCCCGCCGCGGTGACGGCCGCATGCGCGTCACGCTCGCGCGCGGCCAAGCGGTGCACGACGAGATCGCCGACCGCGTGATCCTCGCGCTGCCGTTCACGCTGCTGCGCGAGGTGGACCTCGCGCACGCCGGCTTCAGTCCACGCAAGCTCCGTGCGATCCGCGAGCTCGGCATGGGCCGCAACTGCAAGCTGCAGCTCCAGTTCGACGCGCGCGGCTGGTCGACGATGCATTCCACCGCCGAAACCCGAGTCGACGACGCCTTCCAGACGAGTTGGGACGTGACGCGCGCGCAGGCCGGCGCCTGCGGCATCGTCAACTGCTTTTCCGGCGGCTCGACGGCGACGCGCGCAGGGGAGGGCGAGATCGCCGAGCGCGCCGGCGACGCGCTTGCCGTGCTCGACGCGGCGTTGCCGGGAGTCGCCGCGCACTACAACGGCCGCGCGATCCGCAACGCCTGGGAGCGCTACCCGTGGACGCGCGGCTCGTATGCGCTGTTCAAGCCGGGCCAGTATTCGGCGTTCAACGGCGCTCTCGACACGCCGGAGGGCCGCGTGCATTTTGCGGGCGAGCACACGTCGGCGGCGTGGCAGGGCTATCTCAACGGCGCCGTCGAGAGCGGCCAGCGCGCCGGCCGCGAGGTTGCCGAGGCGCTGGGTGTGAAATTGCCGAAAGCGGCATGACCGCGGCGCGGGTGCCCGCGCGAAAGCGACGGCGCGCCGCGCTCAGGTCGCGCCTTGGCGGCGCTTGTCCGGTGCGCGATTGCCCGGGATCTGGAAGGGCAGGAGCATCGCCTCGCCGTCGCGGTGAGATGGCGGCACCGGCGGTTGCGATGCGGCGGTCGAAACCGCGAGCATCGTCGCCATTGGCGGGCGGATGCCACGTTCCGGATCGTCGACCGCGCGCACGCTGACGGTCGGCGCGTGGGTGCGCACCGCGCCATAGATCGTCGCGAACGCGACGTCGGTAGCGTCGCGGCCGGTGCCGATGCGCACGAGACCGGTCAGCGGTGAAATGCCCGTGGCGTCGAACAGGTACCAGCGATCGCCGATCCAGGCCTCGGCGTACGCATGGAAATCGCAGGGTCCGAGCGCCGGATCGGCACCATAGTCGACGCCGGTGACGAAGCGCGCCGGAATGTTCAGCGCGCGGCAGAACGCGATCACGAGGTGCGCGAAATCGCGGCAGACGCCTTGGCGATCGACCAGCGTGTCGAGCGCGGACGTCGACGTGTTGGACACGCCGACCTTGAACTTGACATGATGGTGCACCCAGTCCGCGATCGCCGCGGCGCGCGCATAGCCTGCCTCCAGCGCACCGAATTGCGCGTGCGCGAACTCGACCAGGCGATCGG
>DATBOK010000214.1:0-17637 GCA_036553845.1 Casimicrobiaceae bacterium | reverse complement strand
CCGCTCGTAGCGGCCGACGAAGTCGACGGCGATGGCGCCGCGCACGGCGAGCCGCGACCATTGCGGCAGCAGCGCCCCGGTCGCAAGCCAGCTCGCCTCGTCCGACAGCGGCTCGCGGCGCTCGATCCGGCGCAGCATTTCGGCGAACGGGAAGTCGAACAGGTGCTGCGTGTCGCGGCTCCAGTGGTAGCGTGACACCAGCCAGTCCCAGGGGTTGCGCACGAAGCCGAACTTGAAATACTGGCGAAACGCGCGCGGATACGACTTGCGGTAGTTCTCGAGCGAGGCGTGCTTGTGGCGCACGTCCGTCGCGTCGGCGGTGGGCTCGAAGACCTTCTCGATGCTGGTGCCGCCGGTCTTCCTGATGTGGACGAAGATGAAGCCGTAACGGTCGGAGATCATCAGGCGTAGCGGTCGGGATCGAACGACGTCGTGTGCGTGGCGACATAGACTTCGCGCAGGAAGCAGGCGAGGCCGCAGATGAGCAGGACGAGCGCGACGACGAACAGGCCGCCCGCCGCCCAGCGAATGTTGCGGCCGAAGAACTCGTCGACGAACAGCGCGACGATGACGAGGCATATCACCAACGCCGCCGCCGTGCTGAAGTTGATCGACCAGCTGCACAGCCGGCGCCGCCATTCGAGGATGGCCACCTCCTGGCGCACCGCGTCGCGTGCGCGCGCGTCGAGCGACGGCCACATCGCCTCGAACGCGCGGGCGCGGTCGATCACGCGCGCGAGGCGCGTCGCCATCACGTTGAGCAGGCCGGCGATGCCGGTGAGCAGGAATACCGGCGCGATCGCGAGCTGGATCGCGTGGGCGATCAGCCCGGAACTCGGTTCGTCGGGCATCGGGGCGTCGCGGGCCGGCCGCGGTGGAGAGGGAATATCGTCACGGGCGAGCGCGGCGGCGGCTCAGCCCGCGGATGCCTGGCAGTTGTAGGGCAGCATGGCCGGCGGCACGTCGGTATGGTCTTCGCCCAGCACCGTCATGCCGCCGGGCACGGGCGCGTGCGCGCATACCCACGCCACCGGCACGATCGGCGTGTCGGGCACCACCGCGGGTCGCAGCGTCAGCACCTTGCCGGCGATCGAGCGGTGCACGTTGTTGCCGAACGTGATGTCGATCGCGCCGCCGACGATCGCCACCGAGCTCACGTAGTTGCTGACGATCTTGGCGGCCGGCGGCAACCCGGCACCGGCATTGTCGGTCGGCAGAGCGTGCAGCGTCGACCACGACGACGCCACCGCAGTCTTGACGATGTCGGCGAGGGGCACCGCGTCGACGATCTGCCGGCGCACTATGCCGTTGACCATCGACGGCACGGCCATCGTCGCCAGGATCGCGACGATCGCCGCCGCGACCGCGACCTCGACCAGCGTGAATCCGGCATCGGCAGCACCGCTGCGCATCGCGCATACGCGCCGGGCCTAGCGCCCGACGGCGCTCAGCGCGTTCGGCGCATAGCGCGCGCCAGCGGCCGCGCCGCGCGGCAGGATGCGGTCGATGCGGGCCCGTTCGGCGGCAGACAGCGTCACCTTCGCCGCCGCGACGTTCTCCTCTAGGTACTTGCGGCGCTTGGTGCCGGGGATCGGCACGATGTCGTCGCCCTGCGCCATCACCCAGGCCACCGCAAATTGCGACGCCGCGCAGCCCTTTTCCTCCGCCAGCGCGCGGATCTCGTCGACGAGTGCCAGGTTCTTGGCGAAGTTCTCGCCTTCGAAGCGCGGCGAGTGCCGCCGGTAATCGTCGGCCTCGAGATCGTCGATGCGCTTGATCTGTCCGGTGAGGAAGCCGCGGCCGAGCGGGCTGTAAGCGACGAAGCCGATGCCGAGTGCGCGCACCGTCGGCAGGATGTCGTCCTCCGGATCGCGGCTCCACAGCGAATACTCGGTCTGCAGCGCGGCGATCGGATGCACGGCGTACGCGCGGCGAACGGTGGCGGGCGCCGCTTCGGACAGGCCGAGATAGCGTACCTTGCCCTGCCGTATGAGTTCGGCCATCGCGCCCACGGTGTCCTCGATCGGCGTCTTCGGGTCGACGCGATGCTGGTAGTAGAGATCGATGACGTCGATGCCCAGCCTCTTGAGGCTCGCTTCGCAGCAGGCGCGCACGTACTCGGGACGCCCGTCCACGCCCTTGAACGTGCCGTCCGGATTGCGCACGTTGCCGAACTTGGTGGCGACGACGATGCCGTCGCGCCGCCCCTTGATGGCGCGGCCGACCAGCTCCTCGTTGCGCCCCCCGCCATACATGTCCGCGGTGTCGAGGAAGTTGACGCCGAGATCGAGCGCGCGTTGGATCGTCGCCGCGGCTTCGGCGTCGTCGCGGCCGCCGTAGAAGTCCGACATGCCCATGCAGCCGAGCCCCATCGCCGACACGACGAGGCCCTGGCCCAGTTTGCGTTGTTCCACGCGAGGCTCCTTTGCGAGACCGATAACGATGCCACAGCCGACTGCGCGCATGGTGACGCGCGGCCGACCGGCCGGCGACCGCCCGTGTCAGGACGGCGTGCCGATGCGGCCGATGCCGGGCAGCTTGATCGCAGGATGCCGAAAGTCGACGCCGGTCACAAGCCCGAGCACGTTGATCTCGAGACCCTCGTCGCGGCCGACGATCGCGCCGGCGAGCCCGTACAGCGACAGCTGCACGCCGGTGTGGCTCGGCGCCCAGCCGACGACGCGATCGATCGGCACGAAATCCTTGCCGATCGCGTTCGATGGCATCGCCAGCTCGAGCTCGGGGATCTCGCGGCCGATCCAGGCCACGAACGTGTTGCTGTTGGGGCCGGGCCACGCGCGATACTCGCCGCCATAGGGATACGCGCTGAGCACGGCAGGCAGCTTCGCGATTACCACGGCCGCCGCGTCGCCGCGCAAGTCGCGCAAGAGTTGCGGCCGGGCGCCGAACCATGCGCCGTCGGCGGCGCGGTCGGCCGATACCGACATGGCGGAATTCGCGCCGCGCAGCAGACGCCAGCCGATGACCTCGTAGCGCGTATAGGAGTCGGCGTCCTGCGGCTTGACCGCGACCCATGTGTGCACCGCGAACGCCCCGCGCCAGCCGACGGTGCGCGCGGCGTAGACCTGGACCACGGGCTCGCGATGCGTGGCCGGATCCGGGGCGAGACCGGCGGAATCCTGCGACGCGTGGCGCCAGTCGCGGCCGAGCGAGGCGTGGCCCAGCGCCAGCGCGAGCATCGGCCCGCCGAACATGACGGCAAGCAGCGCCGTCAGCACGTAACGCAGCAGCCTGCGGCTGGCGGGAGGAGAAGGCATCGGGAATCCGTTCGGGGGTGCGGCGGCATGGAGGCAGACAGCGGGACGGCGCGTACGTTCACAATGGGTGCAAGCCGCGGGCGGCGCAAGGGCGGCGCGCGCAAAAGGCGTAACCGGAGGTTGCAGGCGTCGCGGCCTCGCGAAGCGACGGCCGGCGGCAGGTTGCTCATCCGCCCGACCCCCTTGCCCTGGCCAAAGATCCGCCATTCGTCGCCTTCCCCTTGTTCGAGGCGCGCGAGACCGCATGCTTCGCGTGCGCCGCCATTTCCGTCCACAGGAGGATTCGATGTTCGACCGCTTCGCGCGCAGCTGGACGCTGGTCCGGCAATGCCTGGCGCTGATCGCCGAGGATCGCCGCCTGCTCGTGTTCCCGCTGCTGTCGGGCGTGGCGATGATGATCATCCTCGGCACGTTCGCGGTGCCGGCGCTTGCGATCCTGCCGTCCTTCGCCCGGCATGGCGCGATCCGTGCGCTGCCTCCCGCGGCGTGGCTCGGTTTCGTCGCCTTCTACTGGCTGCAGTTCTCGATCCTGATCTTCTTCGAGACCGCGCTGATCGCGGTGGCGATGAAGCGCTTCGACGGCCATCCCGCCACGATCGGCGACGGTCTTGCGCGCGCCTGGTCGCGGCTGCCGGCCATTCTCGGTTTCGCGCTCGTCGCCGCCACGATCGGCGCACTGCTGCGCGCGATCGCCGAGCGCGTCGGCTTTCTGGGCCGCATCGCCACGGGCCTCGTCGGCTTCGCATGGACGGTGGCCACGGCGCTGGTGGCGCCTGTGCTCGCCGCCGAGGACGTCGGACCGCTCGACGCCATCGGACGCAGCGTGACATTGATCAGGACCGCGTGGGGCGAGGACGTGATCGGCAACGTCGGCATCGGCCTCGTGTTCGTCGTCGCGACGATCGGCGTCGTGGGGGTCGTCGGCGTGCCGGCGATCGCCTTGATCGCCCATCTGCAGATCGCGCTCGGGGTGCTGCTGCTCGCCCTGGCGATCGTCGCGATCGCGCTCATCGCGCTCACCTGCAGCACGCTCAACGGCGTGTACGCCGCGTCGCTGTATCGCTACGCCAACGGCGGCCGGGACGGCGGCATCGACCGCGCCGCGCTCGCGCAGGCATTCGTCGCCAAGCACTGAACGGGCGCGGACGGCAGCGCGGAGCGACCGGTGGCTCGCTTCAATATGGGCGCCGCCACACGCTGGCGAACCACGGTTGCTGCTCGCGCGGCAGCCCGGTTGGGCGATAGTAGTGCTCGATTTCGTCGAAGCCCGCGTCGCGCAGGTAGCGCTGCCAGGTCGACGGCCGGTGGTAGGCGCCGTAGCGGCCGCGATCGAGCCCGTCGATGTCGTCACCGTGCGGATTGGAGCTGAACAGCACGCCGCGCGGCTTCAGCGTCGCGCGCAGTTCACCCAGCACGCGCGGCAGTTCCTGCGGCGGCACGTGGAACAGCGACGCGTTGGCGAAAATGCCATCGAAGCGCGCCGCCGGCAGGTCGAGCGCGAGAAAATCCTGTTGCCAGACGTCGCAAGCGGTGCCGGCACGCGCCATCGCCACGAACTCGGGCACGGCGTCGAGTCCGGTCGCGTGATGCCCGAGCCGCGAAAAGGCGGCGAGGTCGCGCCCCGGTCCGCAGCCGAAGTCGAGTATCGCGAACGGCGGCGCGGCCTCGATCCGATCGAGCAGCGCGGCGATGTTCTGGCTGACGTCGTGGTCGCGCGTGCCGTCGCGGAATGCCTCGGCGCGCCCGGCGTAGTACGCCAGCGTACGCGCGGTGAGGTCCTGCAACGCGTCGCGACCGAGGGCGGCCATGGGTGCGGAATGCGTGGATGGGTGCTGTTGGACGTTGATACGTGCTATTATGCGGTTGCGGCCCTTGTACCAGTCCCCTTGCCGCAGTCGATTCCGACCTTTTCGTCGTTTCTTCCGTTTGGCTGCGACTGGCCGCCCTCGATGGGCGAGCGGCCGAGCACCATTCGAAAGCTTTCATGTCCTTCAAGGAACTCGGGCTGACCGATGCGCTCTTGCGCGCGGTCGCCGACCAAGGTTATTCCACGCCGACGCCGATCCAGGCGCAGGCCATTCCCGCCGTCCTCGCCAGCAGCGATCTGCTGGCAGGCGCACAAACCGGTACCGGCAAGACCGCCGGCTTCGTGCTGCCCATCCTGCAGCGCCTGGCCGCGCAGCCGGCGCCGCGCAACGCCGCGCGCCATGCGCCGCGCGTGCTGATCCTCGCGCCGACGCGCGAGCTCGCGGCCCAGGTCGAGGCGTCGGTGAAGACCTACGGCAAGTATCTGGACATATCGTCGATGGCAGTGTTCGGCGGCGTCGGCTTCGGCCCGCAGGCGACGCGCCTGAAGCGCGGCGTCGACATCCTGGTGGCGACGCCGGGACGCCTGCTCGACCACGTGCAGCAGCGCAGCGTCGACTTGTCGAAGATCGAGACGTTCGTGCTCGACGAGGCCGACCGCATGCTCGACATGGGGTTCATTCCCGACGTCAAGCGCGTGATCGCCCTGCTGCCGCGCCAGCGCCAGACACTGCTGTTCTCGGCGACATTCTCCGACGACATCCGCCGCCTCGCCGGCAGCTTTCTCGTCAATCCGCGCACGATCGAGGCCACGCCCCGCAATTCGACCGTGGAAATGATCGCGCAGCGCATCCACCCGGTGGACCGCGACCGCAAGCCGGAGCTGCTCTCGTATCTGATCGGACACAACCGCTGGCAACAGGTGCTGGTGTTCACGCGCACCAAGCACGGCGCCGACAAGCTGCGGCAATCGCTCGAGCGCAGCGGCATCGCTGCGGTGGCGCTGCACGGCAACAAGAGCCAGGGCGCGCGCACCAAGGCGCTCGCTGATTTCAAGCGCGGCGCCGTCACCGTGCTGGTGGCCACCGACATCGCCGCGCGCGGCATCGAAATCGACCAGCTGCCGCACGTCGTCAACTACGACCTGCCGAACGTGCCGGAGGATTACGTGCACCGCATCGGTCGCACCGGCCGCGCCGGCAACGAAGGCGAGGCGATCTCGCTGGTGTGCGTCGACGAGCACGCGTTCCTGCGCGACATCGAGCGCCTCATCAAGCGCAGCATCGCGCGCGACGTGGTGCCGGGCTTCGAGCCGGACCCGAGGATCGCCGCGCAGCCGGTGTTCGCGCAGCGCGGCCGCGGCGCGCCGCGCCAGCACACTCCCGCCGCGCATGCGCGCGGTGCGCGCGATCGCAACGACGTGCGCGCGAACCATGCGCACGTGCACGGCGATCCGGGCCGGGCGCACGCCGGACGGCATGCGCCGGACGCCTGGAGAGGGCGCACGCAGGACCGTGCGCAGCCGCCACGCGGCGCGACCTCGCACGCGCCGGCATCGCGCGGCGCAGGTGGCGCCGCGCGCACTGCAGGCCATGGCGGCGCACCCTCCCCGCGCCACCGCTCGGCGCGCAACGCGCGCGGCTGATCCGCAGCACCCTCGCGCTGCCGCGCTCGCGCGCGGCGGCGCGGTTCAGCCACTCGCCACGGGCTCCGTCGCGAGGCCGAACGCCTGCGCCAGCAGCGTGTACGAGCGAGCGCGAGCCGCCGCGTCGAAAGTCCACGTGACGATCACGAGCTCGTCGAGTCCGAGGCGCTGCGCCTCGGCGCGCAGGCGCGTCGACACCGCGTCGGCGGTGCCGACGAACGCGCGCCGGCGCAGCGCGTCGATGCGTGCCTGGTCGTCGTCGGTATACGCGTGCGCCGCGGCTTCCTCCGGCGCCACCAGCGGTTCGCGGACGCCCTTCTCGAAGCCCACCCGCCAGTGTTCGCGCGTGCGCAGCAGATGTCGCGCCTCGGCATCGGTATCCGCGGCCAGCGCCCAGATGCAGATCGTCGCCTGCGGCATCGGATAACGCGCGCTCGGGCGATAGCGCTGGCGGTACACGTCGAGCGCTTCCTCGACGCCCTTGCCGTCGCTGAAGAAATACGCGTACGCATACGGCAGCCCGAAATGCGCGGCGAGCTGCGCGCCATAGGTCGAGCTGCCGAGGATCCACAGCTCGGGCGACGTCGGCCCGCGCGGATGCGCGACGATGTCGCCGAACGGATGGTTGTCGCCGAGCGACGTGCCGGTCACCCAGGCCGCGAGGTCGAGCACCTGGCGCGGGAACGCCTCGGCCGCCATGTCGTCCTGCGGGTTGAGCGCGTACGCGGTCTTGCGATCCGAGCCGGGCGCGCGCCCGACGCCGAGGTCGATGCGCCCGGGCGCGATCGCCTCGAGCACGCGAAACTGCTCGGCGACCTTGAGCGACGAGTAGTGCGGCAGCATCACGCCGGCGCTGCCGACGCGGATGCGCCGCGTGGTCGCCGCGATCCCCGCCATCAGCACTTCCGGCGCAGTGCCGACGATGCTGCCGCTGTTGTGATGCTCGGACACCCAGTAGCGGTGATAGCCGAGCGTGTCGGCGAGACGGGCGAGCGCCAGCGTGTCCTGGATCGCGTCGGCTTCGCTGCGGCCCTTGGCTGCCGTCGATTGGTCGAGTATCGAGAGCTTCATGTCGGTTCAGCGGTAGCCCGCTGCCTGCAGTTCGAACAATTCGGCGTAGCGGCCGCCGGCGGCGAGAAGCTCGTCGTGCGTGCCGATCGCCTCGATCTCGCCATCGGCGAGCACCACGATGCGATCCGCCATCCGCGCGCTCGAGAAGCGGTGCGAGATGAGGATCGCCGACTTGCCCCGGGAGAGCTCGCGAAACCGCTGGAACACCTCGAACTCGGCACGCGCGTCGAGCGCGGCCGTGGGCTCGTCCAGGATCAGGAGCTCGGCGTCGCGCATGTAGGCGCGCGCGATCGCGACCTTCTGCCATTCGCCGCCGGAGAGATCGACGCCGCCGCGGAAGCGCTTGCCGAGGATCTGGTCGTAGCCGTTCGGCAGCCGGCGGATGACGCCGTCGGCGAGGCTCCGTTGCGCCGCCGCGGCGATCCGCGCGCGGTCGCCGCGCGCGTCGATGCGGCCGACGGCGATGTTCTCGCCCGCGGTCAGGTGGTAGCGCACGAAATCCTGGAAGATGACGCCGATGTGTCCGCGCAGCGACTCGAGGTCGTAGTCGCGCAGGTCGCGACCGTCCAGCAGCACGTGGCCCTCGTCGGGATCGTAGAGGCGCGCGAGCAGCTTGACCAGCGTGGTCTTGCCCGCGCCGTTCTCGCCCACCAGCGCCAGCACTTCGCCGGCGTGCAGGGTGAAGTCGAGGTGGCGCACCGCCCAGCGCTCGGCGCCGGGGTAGCGGAAGCCGGCGTCGACAAAGGTGAATCCCTCGCGGATGGGCCGCGGGAACGGCAGCGCGCCGGCGCGCGAGCGGATCTCGGGTTCGATCTCAAAGAACGAGAACAGGTCGTCGAGATAGAGCGCCTGCCCGGCGACGTTCGAGAAGCCGATCAGAAGGCCCTCGAGCAAGGTACGCAGGCGGCGAAAAGAGCCGGCGAGAAACGTCAGGTCGCCGATCGTGAATTCGCCGTGCAGCGTGCGCAGGATGATGTACGCGTAGGCGACGTAATAGGCGATCGTGCCGATCGTGGTCAGCACGCCGCCCACCGTCGCGCGGCGGATGGCGAGCAAGCGGTTGGCGGCGAAGAAACCCTCGGCGAGCGTGCGGTAGCGCTCGATCAGGAACGCGTTGAGGCCGAAGATCTTGACTTCCTTCGCGGTCTCCACGCTGGCGCCGGTCTGGCGGATGTAGTCGAGCTCGCGTCGCTCCGGCGTGCGCTGGTAGTTGAGCGTGTAGCTGCGCGCATTGAAATAGGCTTCGCCGACGAACGCCGGCACCAGCGCGATGGCCAGCAGCACGATCAGCCAGGGCGCGTACACGACCAGTCCCGCGGCGAAGCTGACGATCGTCACGGCGTCCTGCGCCTGGCCGAACAGCTCGCCCATCAGCGTCGTGCGTCCGGCAGCCTGGCGGCGTGCGCGCTCGAGGCTGTCCTGCAAGTCGGCGTCTTCGAAGTCCTCGAGGTCCAGCGTCGCCGCGTGCTCCATCAGGCGCAGGCTCGTCTCGTCGCTGAATTTCTGCGACAGCAGCGAATCGATCAGCGACACGGCGCGACCCATGAGGTCGGAGCCGATGGCCAGTGCGAACTCGAGGGCGACCAGGCCGGCGAGCCGCGCCAGCGGGCCGTCGAGCACGAAACGCCAGCCGGCGCTGGCGGCGGCGTGCGTCGTGACGAGGTGCACCACCTCGTCGATGATGAGCTTGCCGACGTACAGCGTGACCACGGGCAGCAGCGCGCGCGCGATGCGCAGCACGGCGGTGGCGAGCGTGAGAAAGGGGCTCGTGCGCCACACCATGCGCAGGAAGGGCGGCAGGTTGCGCAGCGCACCGACGCGCTCGCGCAGCGATCGCGCGCCGGGAAGCGGTGCACGTTCGGGTTTCGCGTCGGCGCTGGCACCGGCCATGCGCGCTATTGTGCCCAAGTCCGCCCGGGCGGCCTTTGCGGTGCCGATCAACGGCGGTGAACGGCGCGTACGCTGACATTGGCGCCGCGCGATTGCAGTATCATCGCCGCTTTTGCGCGACGCGCCCGTCAGCGGTGCGCGCCGGCGCAATGGCGGCCGCCGCGGGCAACGAATCGCGGCGGCGAATGTCGACGATTGCATGGCCGCATCGCAACCTCTTCAGGTCGTCATACTCGCGGCAGGCGAGGGACTGCGGCTCGGTGCCGCCGGCAGCGGCAGGCCGAAGGCGCTCCTCGCGCTCGCCGGCCGCACGCTGCTGCGACGCGCGATCGATTTCGCCGCGGCGCTTGGCGCCACGCGCATCGTGGTGGTCGGCGGGCGCGATCACGCCGACGTCGCCGCGGAGGCGCTCGCCGCGCGCAACGCCACGGTGCGCGTGGTGGAGAACGCGCGGTTTCGCGCCGGCAACCTGCTGTCGGTGCGCGCCGCGCTGGCCGCCGTCGACGACACGCTGCTCCTCGTCAACGTCGACCATGTGTTCCCGCCGGGCGCAGTCGTGGCGATCCGCGGGGCCATGGAGTGCGCCGTGACCGCGTACTGCCAGTTCGCGCGCGACGTCGACGCTGACGAGATGAAGGTCGAAATCGACGCCAGGCGCCGCCTGCGCCGTATTTCCAAGACGCTCGCGCCGTTCGACGGCGCGTACATCGGCATGACCTACGTGCCGGCGGCGCGACTCGACGCATGGCGCCACGCGATCGACGCCGTGGCGGCGAGCGTCGGCGACGCCGCCGTCGCCGAGCAGGTCCTGCAGCGCCTGGCCGACGACGGTGAAGAGGTGCGGACGGCCAGTCTCGACGGCGTGCGCTGGGCCGAGATCGACACGCCTGCGGATCTCGCGCGCGCGCAGGCGCTGTGCGCCGAAGGGGCCATTTGAAGCGCCCCGTCGCGGTCGCGTTCTACCCGCATCACGTCGAACACCTGGCGCCGCTGTGCGCGATGCTCGAGGCACCGCTCGTCGTTTGCGACAGCCCGGGCCAGGTCGCCGCGGTCGAATCCTATCCGGCGATCGACGCGGTGCTGGTGCGCGACTTCAGGATGCCGGAGGGCATCGGCCGCGTGCTCGACGTGCTGCGCAAGCTCGACGCCGACGTCATCCTCTACTCGGAACTGATCGCGCGCACCACGTTGCGTGCGTATTTCCGCACGTGGCCCGCGAAACCGCGCATCGTGCACTGCCCGCACGGCTTTTCCGAGAAGATGCAGCTGTGGTCGCGTGACATCGCCTTCCAGGACATCGCGCTGATGCTCGGGCGGCACGCGCTGGACCAGCTGCGGGCGATGGGCGCGGCGGCACCCGAATGCACGCTGATCGTCGCCGGCAACCTGCGGCGCGCGTGGTTCCGCGAGCAACGCGCCCACTTCGAGCAGCAGCGCCGGGCGTGGGGCGTCGCCGACGACGCGCGGCGCACGATCCTGTACGCGCCGACGTGGGACGATCGCATCGGGTCGTCGTCGTTCTTTGCCGCATTCACCACGCTGGTCGATGGCTTGCCGGCCGATTCGCGGCTGGTCGTCAAGCTCCACCCCCACCTCGAGCAGAACGCGCCGGCGGTCAGCGAAGTGCTGGCGCGGTGCGCCGGCCGCGACGACGTCGCCGTGCTGCGCAACTGCCCGCTGGTGTATCCGTTCCTCGAGGCCGCCGACGTCTACATCGGCGACATGTCGGCGATGGCATACGACTTCCTCGGCTACGACCGGCCGATGTTCTTCCTCAACCAGACGGCCAATACCGCACGCGACCCGATGTTCGCGTACCTGTTCCGTTGCGGCACGACGATCGAGCCCGCGCAATACGCGGACGTCTACGGCATCGTGCAGCGCGCACTCGACACCGATCGCGCGCGCTACTCGGCGGAGCGCGCGAAGCTGGACGCCTACACCCATGCGCCGGCGCTGTCGCGCCAGGACCTGCGTGCGGCACTCGAGCGCGCAACCGCCGGCGCCGCGCCCGCGTGGCTCGGCGGGTGAACGGCAGGATCAGCGCGCGGTGACCCGCCAGATGCAGTTGCCGACGTCGTCGGCCACGAGCAGCGCGCCCTTGCGGTCGATTGCCACGCCCACCGGACGTCCGCGCGCGTTGCCGTCGGCGTCGAGGAATCCGGTCAGCACGTCGATCGGCGATCCCGACGGGCGGCCGTTGGCGAACGGCACGAAGATCACCTTGTAGCCGCTCTTCGGGGTGCGATTCCACGAGCCATGCTGGCCGACGAACATGCCGTTGGCGAATGGCGGCGGCAGCGCGGCGCCCGCCGTCGATGCAAGACCCAGCGACGCCGTGTGCGGGCCGAGCGCATAGTCGGGCGCAAGCGCCTTGGCGACGAGGTCCGGCCGCTGCGGATCGACGCGGGTGTCGACGTGTTGGCCGTAGTAGCTGTAGGGCCAGCCGTAGAAAGCGCCGTCGCGCACGGCGGTCATGTAATCGGGCACGAGGTCGCTGCCGAGCTCGTCGCGCTCGTTGACGGCGGTCCACATCGCCCCGGTCTGCGGCTCCCACGCGAGGCCATTGGGGTTGCGCAGGCCAGAAGCGTAGATCCGGTGCGCGTGCGTCGCGACATCGACTTCCCAGATCGCAGCGCGTCCGGCCTCGGCATCGATGCCGTTCTCGCCGACGTTGCTGTTGGAGCCGACCGTCACGTACAGCTTGCGGCCATCGGGACTCGCGATCACGTTCTTGGTCCAGTGATGGTTGATCGTGCCGGCCGGCAGGTCGGTGATCACCACGGGCGCATCGTCGATGCGCGTTTCTCCCGTCCGGAACGGGACCCGCAGCAGGGCGTCGGTGTCGGCGACGTACAGGTCGCTGCCGATGAGCGCCATGCCGAACGGCGAATGCAGGTTCTCGAGGAACACCGTACGCGTGCCGCCGCCGCCGTCGCCGTCGTTGTCCCGCAGCAGCGTGATGCGGTTGGCCGACGGCGTGCCGGCGCCTGCCTTCTTCATGAACAGCCGCATGAAAAAGCCGCGCACCCCGCCGCCGTCATCGGGCTTCGGCGGCGCATTGGTCTCCGCCACCAGCACGTCGCCATTCGGCAGCACGTAGAGCCAGCGCGGATGATCGAGTCCCTGCGCGAACCGCTTCACCACCAGGCCCGGTGCCGCCTCGGGCGCGGTCCCCTGCGGCCAGCCGACGGCAGGCGCCACGTCGATCGTGGGAAGCAGCGCATGCGACGGCGCAGGCAGCATCGGATCGGGCCCGGTGCCGGCACTGACCGGCAGCGTCGCGGGTCCCGCGCACGCGGCGAGCGCGAACAAGGCCGTCGCACATGCGGCGAGGCAGGAAACGGGTCGGCGGATCATCGCGGGGATGCGGTCAAGGGTTGTTTATCGCCTGACGCGACGCTTTCGTCTGTCGGCGGCCGGCGCAGGTTCCTGTCGGTCGAGCGCCGATGCACGCAACAGCAATGGGCCGGCCACTATTCCCGCCACTCTGGTGCTATCGTGCGTGTGCCGTGCACGGCGCCCTGCGAAGGCGGCGCCGACGGCAGCCCACTCAATCGACGCGGAGGCAATATGCGCTGGACCCGGTATCTCAAGACACTGGCCGCTGCCGCGGCCGTCACCACGTTCGCGACCCTGTCGCCGCACGCGTTTGCGCAAATGCAGGAAGTGATGCTGTCGGGCGCGAACGAAGTGCCGGCCGTGTCCACGACGGCAAGCGGAACCGCCGCGGTCACGATCAATGCGGATCACTCGGTGACCGCGAAAGTGGTCGCCAAGGGCATGACCGCAACGGCTTCGCACATTCACGAAGCCGCCGCAGGTGCCAACGGCCCGGTGATCGTGCCGTTCGTCAAGACCGGCGACAATACGTTCGAGGCGCCGCCCGGCTCGAAGCTGACCGATGCGCAATACGAGAGCTACAAGGCGGGCAAGCTGTATGTGAACGTGCACAGCGCCGCGCATCCCGGCGGCGAAATCCGCGGCCAGCTCGAGGCGAAGTAAGGGCTTCGGCAATCGACGCCGGCCACGCCTGCGCTGCGCGCGTGGCCGGCGCCGCGCCTCATGTTGCGGGATCGGGAAAGCGCCGCTGCACGTCGGCGATCGCCGCCAACGTGCCGGCGTCGAGCGTGACTTGCGCCGCCGCGAGGTTGGCGTCGAGCTGGGCGAGCGTCGTGGCGCCGATGATCGTGGCACCGACGAACCAGCGACTCTGCACGTAGCCCAGCGCAAGTTCGACGAGGCCGATGCCGCGCGCGCGGGCGAGTGCGGCGTACGCGGCCACGGCCTCGCTCACTTCCGGCTTGCGAAAGCGCTGTCCGAGCGTGTCGAACAGCGTGTAGCGCGCGCCTGCGGGCCGTGCGCCGTCGAGATACTTGCCGCTGAGCATGCCGCCGGCCAGCGGGCTGTAGGCGAGCAGCGACATGCGCTCGCGATAGAGCACTTCGGCCATGTCGCCGTCGGCGCGGCGCGACACAAGGCTGTAGCTCTGCTGCGCGGTCACCGGCGCCGGCGCGCCGAGCTCGCGCGCGACGCGCGCGAACTCGCACAATCCCCAGGAGGTCTCGTTCGACACCCCGTAGTAGCGGATCTTGCCGGCGTCGATCATCGCCGCCATGCCCTCGACCTGCTCGCGAATCGACGGTCCGCCGCGCTCCTTCGCCGGATCGAATTCGGCGATGCCGAACGCGGGCACGTTGCGCTGCGGCCAATGAATCTGGTAGAGGTCAATGTAATCGGTGCGCAGGCGTGCGAGGCTCGTATCCACCGCCTCGGCGATCGTGGCCGGCGTGACGTCGGTGCGCCCGCCGCGGATCCAGTCGCGGCGACCGGGGCCCGCGATCTTGGTGGCGACGACGAACTTGTCGCGCGGCTGCCGCGCAAGCCAGTTGCCGACGATGGTTTCCGTGCGTCCCTGCGTCCCGGCGTTGGGCGGCACCGGGTACATCTCGGCAGTGTCGATGAAGTTGATGCCGGCGTCGCGCGCGCGGTCGAGCTGCGCATGGCCGTCCGCCTCGCTGTTCTGCTCGCCGAAGGTCATCGTGCCGAGGCATACGGTCGAAACCTCGAGGTCGGTGCCCGGCAGGGTGCGGTATTGCATCGCGTGTCCGTGGTTGTCGAGGCGTCGATTATCCATGGCGCGCCGCACCGCCGCCAGCGACGATGCAAGCCCGCCGCGCCTGTGGCACACTCTGCCGCGCACAAGACGAGGCAACGACGATGAAGATCACGCTCGCCGGTTCGCGCTGGTTCGGTACCGAGGCGTTCAAGCGCCTCCGCGCCGAGGACGTGGAGATCGCGCGGGTGGTGGTGCCGGCGAGCGACGACCGCCTCGCAATGGCGGCGCGTGACGCCGGCATCGACGACTACGTACTGCCCGACCCGCACGTCGTCGATGCCGACGCCGTCGCGCCGGGCACCGACCTCATCGTCTCCGCGCACAACCACGCGCGCGTCGGCGCCGCCGCGCTTGCGCATTCCCGCCTGGGCGGCATCGGCTTCCACCCGTCGCTGCTGCCACGGCATCGCGGCATCGCCGCCATCGAATGGACGATCAAGTGCGGCGACGCCATCGCCGGCGGCACCATCTATCACCTCGCCGAGCGCATGGACGCCGGCGCGATCGCGGCGCAGGACTGGTGCTTCGTCAAGCCGGGCGAGACCGCCCGCGAGTTGTGGGAGCGCGCACTGGCACCGATGGGATTGCGCCTGCTGGTCGAGGTCGTGCGCTATGCGCGCGACCACGGCACGCTGCCGGCCAAGCCCCAGGACGAGGCGTTCGCCACGCGCGCCCCGCGCCTCGACCCCTCGCCTTCCGCGGCCGCCCCCTCGCGCGCTACTTGATCCAGGCCGCTAGCACGCGGTCATAGTCGCCGGTGGCGCGCGCGAGGTGCAGCCACTGGTCGATCCACGCCTTGAACGCCACGTCGCCACGCGGCGTGAGATAGGCCATCTCGCCGTACTGCAGCGGCTTGTCGGGATTCACCGCGCATAGCCCCGGACGCAGCTTCGCCTGCACCTTGGTCTCCACCGACTCGGAGATCATGACGTCGGCATTGCCCTTGAGGATCTCGTCGAAGATCGTCGTGTTGTCGTTGAAGATGACGATCTTCGCCGACTTGAAATTGGCGCGCGCGAATTTCTCGTTGCTGCCGCCCGGATTCTCGATGACCGTGACGCCGGGCTTGTCGATGTCGGCGATCGTCTGGAACCTGGCGACGTTTTCGCACTTGGTGATCGGCGCCTTGCCGTTGATCATGTACGGATCGCTGAAGAACGCACGTTTCTGGCGGTCGAGCGTCACCGAGATGCCCCCGACCGCGAGATCGCACTTGTCGACGAAATCGTCCATCAGCCTGGACCAGCTCGTCTTCACGAACTCGGTGCGCGCACCGAGTCCCTTGGCGATCGCATTGGCGAAATCGATGTCGATGCCCTCGTAGCCGCCATCCGGCCTGGCGAAGCTGAAGGGCTTGTAGTCACCGGGCGTGCACACGCGCAACACCCCGCTCTTCTGCACGGCGTCGAGCCGCGATTCCTGCGCCCGCGCGCACGCCGGCTGCAGCATCGCCAGTGCGGCCAGCGCGGCCATCCATGTCCGCATTCCCATCATTGTTTCTCCTTGCAGCAAGTGAACGCGCGGTGCCCGCGCCGCGCGCGGGCGCGTCCGTCGATTCCCACAACGCCTTGAGAGGGCCGGCACTGAGCGTCGTCGCCCGCCACGCTAGCGCGATCGAAGGCGCGCCTGCATCCGGGCGAGATCGCGCTCGAGGCCGCGCACCCGTTGCTCGTAGCGGACGATGACGGCGACGGCGTGCACGTCGTCGAGCGCGAACTCGTCGCGCAGCGTCCTGGCACGGCGCGCCACCTCGACGGACCACGCCGCAAACGTCCATTGCGACGCGCGCGGATCCTGCGGCGCGATCGCACCGCATTCCACGAGCACCGCGACGTCGGCGCTGCCGAGGCCGGTGATGCGCACGACTTCGGCCGTGGAATAGACATGCGCGTCGTCGATGAACAGCGCCTCGGCGAATTCGGGCGTCATGGTCAGGTGCCTCCGAACTGGGGCCGCGGATTGAACGTCGATCCCTTGCCGAGCTCCGCATACAGCTCGCGCTCGCGATCGGTCATCACCGTCGGCATGGCGATCGTCACCACGGCGTAGAGGTCCCCGGTCCCGCGCTCGCGCGCGACACCGCGGCCCTTGAGCCGCAATTTCTGGCCGGCGCGTGCGCCAGCCGGCACCTTGAGCTCGACGGCGCCGGCCGGCGTCGGCAGCTTGACGCTGGTGCCGAGCGCCGCCTCCCACGGCGCGAGCGGCAGGTCGACGTAGATGTCGGTGCCCTCGACGCGGTAAAGCGGATGGTCGTCCACGCGGATATCCAGGTAGAGGTCGCCCGCAGGGCCGCCGCGGATGCCTTCGCCGCCCTTGCCGGGCACGCGCAGCCGCTGGCCGTCGACGACGCCCCGCGGAATGCGCACCTTGACCGGCCGCGACACGCGGCGCATGACACCTTCGTCGTCGATCGTGGCGCCGCCGAGGTCCAGCTCGAGCTCGGTGCCGTGATAGGCGGCGTCGAACGGGATTCGCACGGCGGCCTCGTAATCGCGGCCCGGGATCGGCGCGTTGGCGGCGCGCGCGCCGCGCGCGCGGCCCAGGCCCGAAAACAGGTCGGAGAGATCGATGTCGTCGAAGCTGCCGCCCTGTGCGCCGAACGCGGAACCCCAGTCGGGCGGCGGCCGGAATTCCTGGCCCTGCGCATGCGTGCCGAGCTGGTCGTAGGCGGCGCGCTTTTCCGCATCGCGCAGCGTTTCGTACGCCTCGCTCACGTCCTTGAAGCGCTCCTCGGCGTCCTTCTCGGTGGAGACGTCGGGGTGGTATTTGCGCGCGAGCTTGCGGTAGGCCGACTTGATCTGGGCCTCGTCGGCGTCGCGGGCGACGCC
>DATBOK010000202.1:0-7168 GCA_036553845.1 Casimicrobiaceae bacterium | reverse complement strand
CCGCCGCGAGTGCTGACGTATTCCATCGACGGGCAAGCCCGGGTCAGCGTTCCGGCGCGAAGTCGACTTCACGCACCGCCTTCTGCACGCGCAGCCGCTCGACGTTGGCGCGGATCTCCTCGCGCAGGTGCAAGCCGTCGGGCACCGCGTGCAGGACCAGTAGCGGCGTCGTGCGGTCGGACGACGAGAGCACGACGTCCGCCAGTCCGAACATGCGCAGGAAAAAGGGCTCGATCAGCGTCGTGTCCTTGACCCGGTAGAGCTCGATCGAATCGGTGCGCTTGGTCAGCACGCCACGGGTCAGCCCGACGCGCTCAGTCGTCACCGTGTAGCGGAAGTACCTGAGCTCGAGGTAGCACCAGAGCGCGACCAGGATCGGGATGATCAGCACCCAGAACGCCTCGCGCGCGATCAGCATGCCGGCGACGACGGTCGCCGCGGCGACGAGCGTGCAGGCGAGGTAGGTGCCGAAATTGGTGAGCTGCGACGGGCCTCCTTCCCAGACGACGGTTTCGTTCGTAGCATCCATCGCTTTGTCTCCGCGTCAGTTTAATTCTTCCATCCGGATGCGCACGACCTTGCCCCGCACCGTCGGCAATTCCTCGATCCGAGCGATCGCGTCGACGACCCGGCGTTCGACCGAGCGATGCGTCAGCAGGATGATGTCGGTCTGCTCGGCACCCTCGGACGGCTCCTTCTGGATCATCGCATCGATCGAAATCTCGCGATCGGCGAGGATGCGGGTGATGTCGGCCAGCACGCCCGGACGGTCCTGCACCCTCAGGCGCAGGTAATAGCTGGTCTCGACGTCGCCGATCGCCAGGATCGGCGTGTCGGAGAGCTGGTCCGGCTGGAACGCCAGGTGCGGCACGCGATGCTCAGGGTCGGCGGTGTGCATGCGCGTGACGTCGACCAGGTCGGCGATGACTGCGCTGGCCGTCGGCTCGGCGCCGGCGCCGGGGCCGTAGTACAAGGTCGGCCCGACGGCGTCGGCCTTGACCAGCACCGCGTTCATCGCCCCTTCGACGTTGGCGATCAGCCTCTTGTGCGGCACCAGGGTCGGATGCACGCGGAGCTCGATGCCGTCGCGGCCGGCGGCCTTGGCGCGGCGAGTGATGCCGAGCAGCTTGATCCGGTAACCCAGCTCCTCGGCGTAGCGTATGTCCTCGCGCGCCAGCCGCGAGATGCCTTCGGTGTAGGCCTTGTCGAATTGCATCGGCACGCCGAACGCGATGGCCGACATGATGGTCAGCTTGTGCGCGGCGTCGATGCCGTCGACGTCGAACGCGGGATCGGCTTCGGCGTAGCCGCGTGCCTGCGCGTCCTTGAGCGCAGCGGCGAACGTGGCGCCGGTCGCGCGCATCTCGGACAGGATGAAATTGCTGGTGCCGTTGATGATGCCGGCGATCCATTCGATGCGGTTCGCCGTCAGCCCTTCGCGCAGCGCCTTGATGATCGGGATGCCGCCGGCGACCGCGGCTTCGAACGCCACCATCACGCCGGCCTTTTGCGCGGCAGCGAATATCTCGTTGCCGTGCGAGGCGAGCAAGGCCTTGTTCGCCGTGACGACATGTTTGCCGTTGCGAATCGCCTGCAGGATATAGGCTTTTGCCGGTTCGATGCCGCCGATCAGCTCGACCACGATGTCGATGTCGCGATCGTCGACCACGGCGCGCGCATCGGTGCCCACGCGGATGCCGTCGCCGTCGCGGGTGACTTCCTGCGCGCGGGAGAGCGTCCGCGTGGCGATGCGGGTGATGCGGATCGGCCGGCCGGCACGGCGCGTGATCTCCTCTTCGTTCCGCCGCAGCACGTCCCACGTGCCGCGACCCACGGTGCCCATGCCGAGCAATCCCACCTGCAGCGGTTTCATCGCGCCGTCAGCCATCGGATGATCTGACTCGGAAGAGTACGGGCACCACAACTCTGCCATTTTCGTCCCCGCGCAAGCGTCGCCCCGGCGCAGGCCGGGGCCCAAGCAGGGATATCCAGCCGCAAGAAGGCGCAACTTGGATCCCAGCCCCCGGCTTTAACCGTGCCGGGGCAGGCTTTGCCGGGATGACAAGCCTGCGATACCTTCATCTCACAGGAGCCCATCTTCGCGGAACATCTGCTTGATGCCCCGGATGGCCTGCCGCGTGCGCGATTCGTTCTCGATCATCGCGAATCGCACGTGACCGTCGCCGAATTCGCCGAAGCCGATGCCGGGCGACACCGATACCTTGGCGTGCGCCAGCAGCTTCTTGGTGAATTCGAGCGAGCCCGACCCGCGATACGGCTCGGGAATCGCTGCCCATACGTACATCGAGGCCTTCGGAATATCGACCTTCCAGCCGGCTTCGTGCAGGCCTTTGACCAGCACGTCGCGTCGCTTCTGGTAGGTCATCGCAACCTGCGCGACGCATTCCTGCGGCCCTTCGAGCGCGGCGATCGAGGCGACCTGGATCGGCGTGAACGTGCCGTAATCGTGATAGCCCTTGATCCGCGACAGCGCGTAGACCAGGTCCTTGTTGCCGACCATGAAGCCGATGCGCCAGCCCGCCATGTTGTAGCTTTTCGACATGGTGAAGAACTCGACCGCGACCTCGCGCGCTCCCGGCACTTGCATGATCGACGGGGCTTTCCAGCCGTCGAAGCAGATGTCGGCGTACGCCAGGTCGTGCACGACGTAGATGCCGTGCTCGCGGGCCAGCGCGATGATCTTCTCGAAGAACGGCAGCTCGACGCATTGCGCGGTCGGATTCGCCGGGAAATTGATGATCAGCATCTTCGGCTTCGGGAAGCTCGACTTGATCGTGCGGTCGAGCTCGGCGAAAAAATCGACATCCGGCGTCAACTGGACCTGGCGGATGTCGGCGCCGGCGATCACCGGCCCGTAGATGTGGATAGGATAGCTCGGGTTCGGAACCAGGACGGTGTCGCCCTGTCCCAGGGTGGCGAGGCCGAGGTGGGCGATGCCCTCCTTCGAGCCGATGGTGACGATCGCCTCGGTGTCGGGGTCGAATTCGACGCCGTACCGGCGCTGATACCACTGGCAGATGGCGCGGCGCAGCCGCGGAATGCCGCGCGACACCGAGTAGCCGTGGGTGTCGGAGCGCTGCACGGTCTCGACCAGCTTGGCGACGATATGCGCCGGCGTCGGCCCGTCGGGATTGCCCATGCCGAAATCGATGATGTCCTCGCCGCGGCGCCGCGCGGCCATCTTGAGTTCGGAGGTGATGTTGAAGACGTACGGCGGCAGGCGCGCAATGCGCGCGAACTGCGAATCCATCGGGGAAGCCATGCGGTTCCTCACCCCGCCAGCATAAGCGCCCGGACCGTCCGAGCGATGTGGCGGCGATTGAAGCTATAATCGTAACGGAGTTAGGCAGTTACCGCAATGCACAACGAGGCAGCGGCCGGCGTCTCGCCCGCCGCCGCCGACACCGCCACCGATGAAATTCCACCTCAACACCGCCGCCGGAAATACGTTCAGTGGTCACGGCCACGGCTTCGTGCGCATCGGCGACACCGAATACCGCGACAACCTGCTGGTGACGCCCGAACGCGTGATCGGCGGCTGGGCGCCTGGCGGCTTCGATGCGCTCTGCGAAGCAGACTTCGCGGCGCTGGCGGCGCTCGCTCCCGAGATCGCGCTGTTCGGCAGCGGCGCCGCCATGCGCTTTCCGGACCCGCGCCTGACGCGCGCGTTGGTCGAGGCGCACATCGGCCTCGAGGTGATGGACACGCCGGCGGCCTGCCGCACGTACAACATCCTTGCCGCGGAGGGCAGAAAGGTCGCGGCGGCGGTCCTGGTCGGTCGCTGATCCCTCGCCCCAGAGCAGCGCCGGCGTCAGGATCCCGCGACCGCGTGCCGTCCGTCCGTCGCGCCGCGGCTTTTCTCGGGCCGGATCGACGCCAGCGCGGCGGCGAATTGGGCCGCATCCGGCGCAAGGCCGAGGTAGTCGACCATGCGTTGGATTTCGCGTGCGGGATCGGCAAGCATATCGGCGAAATCGATGCGCAGATGCTCGCGGCGGGCGAAGAATTGATTGACCGGCGCCCAGAGCCGGCGCTGCAGTTCCTCGCCGTGGGGCTCGGGCCACCAATGGGTCCGGCGGATCGACGCGATCGACTCGTCCAGCGGCCGATAGGTCCAAATGAAGCGAACCGCAGGCCCCCAGGCTTCGACCAGGTCGTCGCCGCAAAGCGAGAGCAGCGGATGCTTGGCGCCGACGTGAGCCCCGCCGCCAGCCTCGAGAAAGGCGATCCAGTCGCCGAGCTTGCGCACGCGCTCGGTGCGCGGGTAGCGCTCCTCGAGCTCGGGCTCGTGCCACCAGCGGCGCAGACGCTTCGCGAGCCGCGCCGATTCGAAATGGTCGAGCCAGTACGGCCTGCCCATGTCCACGCCGAGATAATGCAGCGCGCCGGCGACCGCCGACGAGCCGGAGCGGTACAGGCCGAGCACGGCAATGCGCGTCGCCGCCATCAGCGTCGAGGCTGCCGGTCGTGCATGCCGCACCCCTCCCTGATAAGCCTTGTGCCCGCCACGATTGTAATGCAGATTGCGCAGGATGCCTCGCCGCGGAGGGAGAACGATGATCAAGGTCTATGGCACGTCCGCATCCGGCAACTGCCACAAGGTTCGCATGGTCCTCGCGGCGCTCGAGCTGCCCTGCGCCTGGATCGAGACCGACAGCGTCGGCGGCGCAACGCGGACGCCGGAGTTCCTGGCGAAAAACCCCAACGGCAAGGTGCCGCTGCTGGAGATCGAGCCGGGCGTCTACCTGCCCGAATCGAACGCGATCATGTTCTATCTCGCCGAGGCATCGGGGCTGCTGCCCAGCGACCGCCTCGAGCGCGCACGCGTAATGCAGTGGCTGTTCTTCGAGCAATACAGCCACGAGCCCTACATCGCCGTCGCGCGCTTCCTGCGCCGCTTCCACCCGGACCCGGAATCGCAGCGTGCGCTCGCCGAGTCCAAGCTCGCCGGCGGTTACCGCGCGCTGGAGGTGATGGAAACGCAGCTGAGCAACGAGCCGTTTTTTGTCGGTGGCCGCTACACCATCGCCGACATCGCGCTCTACGCGTACACGCATGTCGCCGGCGAAGGCGGCTTCGACCTCGAGCGTTTCCCCACGGTGGGCCGCTGGCTCGCGCGCGTCGCCGCGCAGCCCCGCTACGTCGCCATGCCGCAGGACTGAGCGCCCTCGCCACCGGCGCCACCGTCGTCAGCACTGAATCGTCTGCCGGCAATACTGGGTCAGCTCGCGCACCACGGTCGTCGCGCCGATGGGCGCATGGGCCTTGCCCTGGCCGTACTCCATCGTCAGCTTGAAGTCGTATTTGCGGAAGAACGCGTCGAACTGCTCGGCGCCGACCGTGCCCAGCGCGGTCAGCTCATCACTCGCGGCATCGTAGTCGAGCAGGATCGCCGCCAGCGGCTGCGGCGCGGGCCCGCTGACCACGCGCGCACCGGCCGCCGGATCGTAGACGCTGTGGTCGGCGCAGCAATGGATCACGTCGCCGTCCGACGTCGGCGAGCGGTCGCGCTGGAAGCGGATGAAGCTCACGTCGCGCGTCGGATAGGCGAGCTTGTGCGCGCAGATCGCCGAGTAGGCGACCAGCGCCCGGCCGGGACCGACGCCGCCGGTCCACGCATAGCTCGCGCCGTCGCCGCGCAACACGTTGTCGGCGGCAGTCACCGGATGCCCGAGATTGAGCAGGAAGCACGGCGTGCCGGCGTACGGATAGCTGAACACGTAGTTGGTCCGCGCCGCGATGTGCGCCAGCTTGATCGCCTCGCCGTGGACGTCCACCAGATGCGATCGCCCATACAGGCGGGGCGCGGCCGCGGCCCAGGCGTCGCCCAGCGTGCCCAGCGGCGCGGCGCCGGCGGCAACCGCGCAGGCGGCAAGAAATTGTCGTCGTTCCATCGTGTCGTTCGCTCCTCTCGGTCGCGCCCTCCGTTGCCGCTGGTGTGGCCGGCGCCCCCATTGCCGCGGCTACGCGGATCGCCCGGTTGCGTCGAGGTCGTAGAGCCCTAAGCGTCGAGTCCGGCGAGCGAGCGCACATGTGCGGTCGCGCTCCGGCCCAGCGCGTTCAGCGCATAGCCGCCCTCGAGCGTCGATACGATGCGGCCGCCCGCGTGCCGCGCGGCGACCGCGGCGAGCTCGGTCGTCACCCAGGCGAAATCCTCGTCGGCGAGCTTGAGATTGGCCAGCGGGTCCTCCCGGTGCGCATCGAATCCGGCCGAAACGAAAATGATCTCGGGTCGATGCGCCTCGAGGGCGGGCAGGCACACCTCGACGAAAGCCTTGCGGAAAGCGTCGCTTCCGCTGCCGGGCGAGAGGGGCACGTTGTGCATGTTGCGACCCAGCGGCTCGACGCCCGAATACGGATACAGCGGGTACTGGAACGTTCCCGTCATGATGACGCGCGGGTCGCCGGCAAAAATGTCCTCGGTGCCGTTGCCGTGGTGCACGTCGAAATCGACCACCGCGGCACGCGAGAGCCCGTGCTGGTCGAGCGCGTGTGCGACGCCGACCGCGACGTTGTTGAACAGGCAGAAGCCCATCGCGCGATCGCGCGTCGCGTGATGTCCGGGCGGGCGCACCGCGCAGAACGCGGCGTCGCACTGGCCGCCGATGACCAGATCGGTCGCCAGGATCAGTGCGCCGGCGCCGTGCCGGGCGGCGGTGAGCGAGTCGGGATTGAGCGCGGTATCGGGATCGAGGTAGTGGATGCCGCTATCGGGGCTCGCCGCCTCGATCTCGTCGATGTAGTGCGCAGCATGTACACGCGCCAGTTGCGCGCGCGTCGCGTGCGGTGCGAGATGATGCTCGATCAGCGCGTCGAGTCCCGAGCTGATCAGGCGGTCCTGAACGGCATCGAGCCGTTCCGGGCATTCGGGATGGTACGGCCCCATTTCGTGCAGGCGGCACGCGGGATGGGTGATGTACGCAGTGGACACGGATCTTCGGTCGGTCGGCCGCGGGCGCGAGGCGTGCTGTGCTGGCTCGGCCCCGGGGGTCGAGCGGAGTGTATCGCGACGCGAGCGGTAATGACTAGACGCCGATTGCCCTCTATAGTTCACGTCTCTCAACTCCCGACGAGCCGATGAGCCTGCGCCCCGCCGACATCCGTACCATACCGCTGCCCGAACGCCTGGCGGCGGTGGTCGACATGC
>DATBOK010000092.1:0-16250 GCA_036553845.1 Casimicrobiaceae bacterium | reverse complement strand
TCGTGCTCTTCGCCACGCTGGCGCTGCTGCCGCCGCTGCTGCAGGACCTGCTCGGCTATCCCGTCGTGCTCACCGGCTTCGTCACGGCGCCGCGCGGCATCGGCACGTTCCTCGCGATGTTCATCGTCGGCCGCCTGATGGGCAAGATCGACACGCGGCTGATCATCGCCGCCGGCTTCGCGCTGACCGGATTCTCGCTGTGGCAGATGACCCACTTCTACCTGCAGATGGACACCGCGTCGGTCATCTGGTCCGGATTCGCGCAGGGGCTCGGCACCGGCTTCGTGTTCGTGCCGCTGGCGGCGATCACCTTCGCCACGCTGGCTCCGCAATTCCGCAACGAAGGCACCGCGGTGTTCAGCCTCGTGCGCAACATCGGCAGCAGCATCGGCATCTCCGTGGTCACCACCCTGCTCACGCGCAACACGCAGATCCTGCACGCGCGCCTCGCCGAGCATGTCACGCGCTACGCCGACGGCCTCGCAACGGGATTGCCGGGCGGACTCGACAGCGTGTCGGGGCTCGCCGCCGCCAATGCCGCCGTCAGCGGCCAGGCGGCGATGCTCGCCTACAACAACGACTTCAAGCTGATGCTGATCCTCAGCCTCTGCGCGGTGCCGATGGTGCTGCTGCTGCGCTCGCCGCGCGCGCAAAAGGATCGCGACAACAAGCCGGTGGTGATCGAATGACGGCGTGCATCACCCGCGGCTGCATCGCCGCACTGTGCATGGCCTTGGGCGGCTGCATGGTGGGTCCGGACTTCGAGCGCCCGGGCGCGCCGCCAGCCGATCGCTACACGGCGTCGCCGCTGGCGCTCGAGGCTGGCCCGGGCGCCGACGCCGCGCAGCGCGTGCTGCCGGGACATTCGCCGGACCGCGACTGGTGGCGCGCGTTCGGCTCGGCGGATCTCGATCGCGTGGTCGACGATGCGCTGGCGCACAATCGCACGCTGGCCGCAGCCGCGGCCACGCTCACCCAGGCACAGGAGCTCGCGGCGGCAAGGGCCGGCACGCTGGCGCCGCAGGTCGGCGCAACGGGCGGCGTCGGCCGCCAGAAATACGGTGCCGAATTCCTGGGCTCGTCGCCCAAGCCGCCGCCCTTCACCTATTTCGCAGTCGGCGCGACGATCAGCTATGCGCTCGACTACACGGGCGGCGTCGCGCGCGCCGTCGAGGAACGCTTCGCGCTCGCCGACTACCAGCGCCAGCAACTGGAGGCGGCGCGGCTCGCCGTGAGCGGCAACGCGGTCGTCGCCGCGTTGCAGATCGCCGCGGCGCGCGCGCAGATCGCCACGCTGGAAGCGATCCTCGACCAGGATCGCGAGAACCTGAAGCTCGTCAACGAGGCGTTCGCGGCGGGTTCGGTGTCGCGCCTCGACATCGTCACGGCCGAGAGCCAGCTCGCGAGCGACGCGACCCAGCTGCCGCCGCTGCGCCAGGAGCTCGCGGTCGCGCGCAACGCCCTTGCGATCGTCGTCGGCCAGCCGCCGGCGATGGTCACGCTGCCGGCGTTCGACCTCGCCGCGATCACGTTGCCCGCCGAGTTGCCGCTGACGCTGCCGTCGGAGCTCGCGCATCACAGGCCCGACATCCTTGCCTCGGAAGCGCAGCTCCACGCTGCGACCGCCGAAGTCGGAGTGGCGACTTCCAACCTGTATCCGCAGATCACCCTCGCCGCGTCAGGCGGCTTGCAGGCGACCGACTTCGCGCATCTGTTCGATCGCGCGAGCAATGTGTTCGGCCTCGGCGGGTCGCTGGTCGCGCCCCTCCTCGACGGCGGCACGCTGCGCGCGGAGCAGCGTGCCGCCGTCGCGGCGATGCACGCGCGCGCCGCGCAATACGAAGCGACGGTGCTGACCGCATTCGGCCAGGTCGCCGACACGCTGGAAGCCCTCGATCACGACGCGGAGCAGCTGCGCGGGCAGACGCGCGCCCAGGACGCCGCGCGCGACTACCTCGACCTGACGCGGATGAGCTATCACGAAGGCAATGTCGGCGTGCTGCAGGTGCTCGATGCGCAGCGGCTGTACCAGCAGGCGCGCCTGGGCTACGTCAAGGCGCAGGCGCAGCGCTATCTCGACACGGCGAGGCTCTACCTCGCGCTGGGCGGCGGCGCGCCGCAGTCGGTCGCCCAGTCGGAGAAACCTCCGCCCTCCGGGGCTGCGCGGAGCTGAGCAGCTCTTCGTCGTTCACGTCTTCGGCAGCGTGACGCCCTTCTGCCCTTGGTACTTGCCGCCGCGGTCCTTGTACGAGGTTTCGCAGACTTCGTCCGACTCGAAGAAGATCACCTGCGCCACGCCCTCGTTGGCGTAGATCTTCGCCGGCAGCGGCGTGGTGTTGGAGAACTCCAGCGTCACGTAGCCTTCCCACTCCGGTTCGAAGGGCGTTACGTTCACAATTATGCCGCAACGTGCATATGTCGAATTGTGAACAAAAATCCCGTTGGCGACGAAGTTCTCGAGGCTCGGCACTGCAATGTCGAAGACTTCTTCTTCCCCCGCCGCGTCGATTGAAACGACGGTGTCCCATATCGGTCCGTCGACCAGATCGCGCAAAGCCGCGAATCCCGTCGTCTTGATCACCCTGCGTGCCAGCAAACGACCCAGAGATTGGCTCGGGTTCGTTTTCACCGAGAGGCGGTTCAGGCTGGTGCCCGCTCCGGCAACCGCCAAGCCGAGCATCGGCCATGCTTCGCGTGGCAGCGTGTCAAAGTTGCTCTTGGTGCGCGTTGTCGTCGCTTCGATCGCCGGCACGATGTCGTCGTCGAGCCGGGCCGCCTTGATGGATCCCGGGCAGAAGCCGATCTCTCGGGCAAACCGCAGGATCGCGTCGCGATCGGTGATCTGCACCTTGTGCGCGGGCGTGCCGATCGAGGTGATCTTGTCTCGAATCAAGGAGAAGATCCCGAATCGCAACAGAAGATGATGAACGTCCTCGACCAGGCGTCGCGACTTGGAGTAATACTCGAGGAAAAAGCTCTCGCCATCGCGGTAAATGCCGCCGTCCCCGGAAAACAGTGCCTGAAGAAAGAGTCGCACGGCCGGCTTCGGAGCCTTGAACACGGCCTGCGGCACGAACTTGCCTTCCGCCGTGACAGCCAGGCCATGGCCTTGAAGCCAGCGCGTCGCGCGGTTCGGCTCCGGCACGCCGCCTCTACCCTGGTGATTGACCAGGCGAAATCCATGGTGCGGCTTTGCGGTGACACAGCCCAGGTTGCCTGCTGCAACCGACCGCTCGAGCAGCGCGACCAGTACGCGGTCGCTGTTCGTGAAGGTCGGGCTATGCCCCGGCGTGCTGCATTGGCCTTCCGAGATCGTCAGGCCGAGCAGCGATGCTTCCCAGTCGGCCAGCGAAGTATCGCCAAAGACGGGAATCTCGCGCGCGACCGCGATCCGATCGCCAACCTTGAGGCGCTCGAGGGGCATCCAGCCCCCAAGTTGGCGGAAAGGATGATTGGCCGTCGCCTTGATACGCAACCCGGCGCGCGTCCGCAACTCGAATACGGGCTTGCGCCCCTGCGGCATGAATGCCGAAACCTTTGCTCGCGCGGCTTTCCACCCGTCCAGCCCGACAGTCTCGCAACCGGCACGCATGTCGGCAATCGACACGAGGGCTCCGCTGGATGCGTCGACGACGCGCGTATCGGCGGTCACGCATTTGCCGAGGCAAAGAGTGAGCACGTTGCGCGGAATGCGGAAGTACTCGACGGTGCGCGCCAGTGCGAAGGAATTGGGCGGGATGATGCAGACGTCGCCGTCGTAGTCGACGAACGACTTCTCGTCAAAATTCTTGGGATCGACAATCGTGGAATTGATGTTGGTGAAGATCTTGAATTCGCTCGAGCAGCGGATGTCGTAGCCGTAGCTCGACGTGCCGTACGACACGATCTTGTGGCCGTTCACGGCGCGCACCTGGCCCGGCTCGAACGGCTCGATCATGCCGTGCGACGCGGCCATACGGCGAATCCATTTATCAGATTTGATCGACATCGGACTTCCAGATCGACGGCGCGACGCAGAAGCCGCTGCGTCAGGCGTTCATTGTGCCGGGACGCCGCCGTCGGTCAAGGGCATCCGGCATGCCAAACGGATGATTGACGCGGACCTCAGGTGTTCTGCACGACGATGCTGGGAAACTTGGCCGAGAAGTCGGCGGCCTTCTGCGCCACGAAGATGGCGGTCTTGCGCGCGATGCCGCGATAGATCTCCGCGATCTTGCCATCCGGATCGGCGATGACCGTCGGCCGGCCCGAATCGGCCTGCTCGCGGATGCGGATGTCGAGCGGCAGGCCGCCGAGGAACGGCACGTTGTACTCGCGCGACATGGCCTCGGCGCCGCCTTCGCCGAAGATGTGCTCGGCATGGCCGCAGTTCGAGCACACGTGGATGCTCATGTTCTCGACGATGCCGACGATCGGCACACCGACCTTGTCGAACATCTTGAGGCCCTTCTTGGCGTCGAGCAGCGCGATGTCCTGCGGCGTGGTGACGATCACCGCACCCGTCACCGGCACCTTCTGCGACAGCGTGAGCTGGATGTCGCCGGTGCCGGGCGGCATGTCGACGATCAGGTAGTCGAGGTCGCGCCAGTTGGTGTCCTTGAGGAGCTGCTCGAGCGCCTGCGTCACCATCGGACCGCGCCACACCATCGGGGTGTCGGTGTCGATCAGGAAGCCGATCGACATCGCCTGCACGCCGTACGCCTCCATCGGCTCGAGCGTCTTGCCGTCCTTCGACTCGGGGCGTCCGGAAATGCCGAGCATCATCGGCTGCGACGGCCCGTAGATGTCGGCGTCGAGCACGCCGACATTGGCGCCTTCCGCGGCGAGCGCGAGCGCGAGATTGACGGCGGTCGTCGACTTGCCGACGCCGCCCTTGCCCGACGCCACGGCGATGATGTTCTTGACCCCGGGCACGAGCTTGACGCCGCGTTGCACCGAGTGCGACGTGATCTTCTGCGTCAGGTTGACGTTGACGCGGCCGGCGCCCGGCATTGCCGCGACGGCATCGCGCACGAGCTTCTTCAGCGTTTCGTGCTGGCTCTTCGCCGGGTAGGCGATCTGCACGTCGATGTCGACGTTGGCGCCGTCGATGGCCACCTTGCGGATCGCCTTGACGCTCACGAAGTCCTTGCCGGTGTTGGGATCGACGAGCGTTTTCAGCGTGGCGAGGACGTCGGCTTCGGAGATGGGCATGGAGGGGCGTTGCGGGCGCGCGGCGCCTGTCGGTGACGCCGCACATTCTACGCGTCGGGGCATTTGCTAGAATTTGCCTTCGCAACAACGCCGCGCCGACGCGACGGCGCAAGGTCGCGCGAATACATGCCCACCGCCCCGCGCAAATTCTTCGTCACCACGGCGCTGCCCTACGCCAACGGTCCGTTCCACATCGGACACATCATGGAGTACATCCAGGCCGACATCTGGGTGCGCTTCCAGCGGATGCAGGGCCACGAGATGCACTTCGTCTGCGCCGACGACACGCATGGCGCGCCGATCATGCTGAAGGCGGAGAGCGAGGGCGTCACGCCGCGCGCGCTGGTGACGCGCATCGCCGCGACGCGGCCGAAGCATCTGGCCGGGTTCCACCTGAGCTTCGATTTCTGGCATTCGACCGATTCCGCGGAGAACGTCGCGCTGTCGCAGGACATCTACCGTCGCCTCAAGGCGCGCGGCCTGATCTATGGCAAGTCGGTCGAGCAGTTCTACGATCCGGTGAAGTCGATGTTCCTGCCCGATCGCTACATCAAGGGCACGTGCCCGGTGTGCGGCACCAAGGACCAGTTCGGCGACGCCTGCGAGAACTGCAGCTCGACGTACAACGCCACGGAACTCATCGACCCGTACTCGACGCTGACCGGCGTCACGCCGGAGTTGCGCGAATCCGAGCACCTGTTCTTCCAGCTCTCGGCGGCGCCCGTCGCCGCCTACCTGCGGCAGTGGACGAGCGCGCCCTCGCCCGGGCAGTCGCTGCAGCCGGAAGTGCTGAACAAGATCCGCGAGTGGCTCGAGGAGGGCAAGCTCCACGACTGGGACATCTCGCGCGACGCGCCGTACTTCGGCATTCCGATTCCCGATGCACCCGGCAAGTTCTTCTACGTCTGGCTGGACGCGCCGGTGGGCTACCTGGCGAGCCTCGAGGCGCATCTCGCGCGCCAGGGAATCGACTTCGCGCGCTTCCTCGAGGACCCCGCCGTCGAGCAATATCACTTCATCGGCAAGGACATCGTGTATTTCCACACGCTGTTCTGGCCGGCGATGCTCGAGTTCGCGGGCAAGCCGTACAAGGCGCCCGACAACGTGTTCGTGCACGGCTTCATCACGTTCCAGAACGAGAAGATGTCGAAGTCGCGCGGCACCGGCATTTCACCCGAGGTCTACCTCGATCTCGGACTCGATGCCGAATGGCTGCGCTACTACCTCGCGGCGAAGCTCAACGACCGGGTGGAGGACCTCGACTTCAACCCCGACGACTTCGTCGCCCGCGTCAACAGCGACCTCGTCGGCAAGTACGTGAACATCGCCAGCCGCGCGGCGACGTTCATCACGCGCCATTTCAACGGCGAGCTGTCGCTGCGCAGCCCCGACCCCGCGCATTTCAAGGATCGCGCCGGATCGACGACGCTGGCCTGGTCGTCGCGCGCGCTGATCGCGGCCGCGTACGAGGCGCGCGAATTCGGCAAGGTGGTGCGCGAGGTCATGCGCCTCGCCGATCGCGTCAACGAGCGTTTCGACCAGGCCAAGCCGTGGGAGCTCGCCCGGCGCGACGACGCCGAATCGCGCGCGCGGCTGCAGGACATCTGCACCGATGCGCTCAACGCGTTCCGTGCAATTTCGTACTACCTCGCGCCGATCGTGCCCGCGCTGGCGACGCGCGCCGCCGACCTCTTCAACATCCCGCCGCAGCTGCTGTGGGCGGATCTGGAAGGCGTCGCCGACCGCATCAATCCCTACAAGCACCTGCTGTCGCGCGTCGAGGCGAAGCAGGTCGATGCGCTGATCGCAGGGTCGATCCCGCCTGCGCCGCCGGCGGCGCCCGCGCCGCGCCCGTCTCCCGCGGCGGCGGCTCCGCCCTCCTCCGCTCCTCCCGCCAAGCAGCCAGACGATCCGCGTGCCGGGCATCCGTCATCCGCGCACGATGCGACGCCCACGATCACCATCGACGAGTTCGCCAGGATCGACCTGCGCATTGCGCGCATCGTCGCCGCGGAGACGGTCGCGGGCGCCGACAAGCTCCTGAAGCTGACGCTCGACCTCGGCGACGGCCGCCCGCGCTCGGTATTCGCCGGCATCAAGTCCGCGTACAAGCCGGAAGACCTCGTCGGCCGGCTGACGCCGATGGTGGCGAACCTCGCGCCGCGCAAGATGAAGTTCGGCCTGTCGGAGGGCATGGTGCTCGCCGCTTCGGGCGACGGTCCCGGCATCCACCTTCTGGCGCCGGACAGCGGCGCGACGCCAGGCATGCGCGTGAAATGATGGCCCGCTCCCGCGTACCCGGTATCACCGGGTCGCTGCCGGCTCTGGCGCTCCGTGGCGCTTGACGCCCTCGACGGCGTAGCGCTTGCGATTGCAGCCTGGATCGCGATCGGCGCGTTGGGACTCGTCCGCCCGCGCAACCTCTCGTTCGTCAGCCACATCCTGTTTCCGCTCGGCGCCGCGGTGGCGATCGCCGTCGCCGCCACCGCGCTCGTCGCCCTCGGACAGCCGCCGCAGGCGCTCGTGCTGCCGCTCGGCCTGCCCGACCTGCCGTTCCACCTGAGGCTCGACGCGCTGTCGGCGTTTTTCCTCGTGCTGCTCGGCGCTGCGACATTCGCGGTATCGCTCTTTTCCGCAGGTTATTTCCGGGCGAGCGAAGGCACTGCACCCGGCCTCGTGTGCTTCCAGTATCACGTGTTCGTCGCGGCGATGGCGGCCGTAATCGTGGCCGACGACGCCTATGCGTTCATGGTGGCGTGGGAAGCGATGGCGCTGGCATCCTACTTTCTCGTCATCACCGAGCATCGAATCGCCGAGATCCGCAGTGCAGGTTTCCTCTACCTGTTGATCGCCCACGTCGGCGCGCTCGGCATCCTGCTGTGCTTCGGCGTGCTGCAGGGCGGCAGCGGCGACTACACGTTCGCCGGCATGCGCGCTGCACACCTGACCGGCATCTGGCCTTCCATCGCGTTCCTTCTCGCCTTGTCCGGCTTCGGCGCCAAGGCCGGCCTGCTGCCATTGCACGTCTGGCTGCCGGAAGCGCATCCCGCCGCGCCGTCGCCGGTGTCGGCGCTGATGAGCGGCGTGATGCTGAAGACGGCGATCTACGCGCTCCTGCGAGTCACGTTCGACTTCCTGCACGCGCAGATGTGGTGGTGGGGCGCCGCCGCGCTCGGCATCGGCCTCGTTACCGCGCTGTTCGGCGTGGTGTTCGCGGCCGCGCAGACGGACATGAAGCGCCTGCTCGCCTACTCGTCGATCGAGAACGTCGGCATCATCGTCGCCGCGATAGGTCTCGCGGTGGTGTTCGCCGCCCACGGCAAGGCGCTGCTCGCGGCGGTGGCGCTGACCGCGGCGCTCTACCACTGCCTCAACCATTCGATGTTCAAGACGCTTCTGTTCCTCGCCACCGGCGCCGTGATGCACGCGACGCACGAGCGCAGCCTTGGAAGGCTCGGAGGGCTCATCCACCGAATGCCCTGGGTGGCGTGGCTGGCGCTGGTCGGCACGCTGGCGATCGCCGGGCTGCCGCCCCTCAACGGGTTCGTCTCCGAATGGCTGCTGCTGCAGGCATTCCTGTTCACGCCGACATTGCCGCAGACTTTCGTCAACATGCTCGTGCCGCTCGCCGCGGGCGCGCTGGTGCTGGCGGTCGCACTGTCCGCGTACGTGATGGTGAAGTTCTACGGCGTCGTCTTCCTCGGCCGTCCGCGCGAGCCGCACCTCGCACGCGCTCGCGATGTCGTCGGCGTCGAGCGCGCAGCGCTGTGCTGGCTCGCGGCGTGCTGTGTCGCGCTCGGCATCTTCCCGTTCGCGGTCATTTCCGCGCTCGACCCGGTCAACACGATGCTCGTCGGCGCCGCGCCCGGCCACGCCGGTCACAGCAATTGGCTGCTGCTGGCGCCGATCGCCGAAGGACGCGCCACCTACAGCCCGCTGATCGTGCTGGTGGTTATCGTCGCCATCGTGCTGCTCACGATCCAGGTCGTGCACCGGTTCTACCACGGACGCGTGCGCATCAGCACGGCTTGGAACTGCGGCTCGCCCGAGCAGACGGCGCGAATGCAAGACACGGCCGAAGGCTTCGGTCAGCCGATCCGGCAGGTTTTCGAGCCGTTCTTCCGCATGGAGCGCCACCTGCCCACTGCGTTCGACACGGCACCGCGCTACGCGGTCCGGATCGGCGATCCGATGGATCACTGGCTGTACGATCCGGTGGCACGCGCCGCCGAATTCGTCGCGCGCAAGATCGGGCGCATCCAGCAGGGCCGGATATCGGTGTACCTGGCCTACAGTTTCGTGACGCTGCTCGCGCTCCTGTTCTTCGTCCAATGACCCTCGGCGCATTCGGCTCGCAGCTCCTCCAGCTCGCGATCGCACTGGCGCTCGCGCCGCTGTTCGTAGGCTGGGTCAACAAGTGCCGGGCGTGGCTGCAGAACCGCTCGGCGCCGCCGCTCGCGCTGCCGTACCGCATGTTCCGCAAGCTTTTCATGAAGGATGCGGTAATCGCCCACAACGCGTCGCCGGTCTTCCGCCTGACGCCCTACGTCGTGTTCGGTGCGATGTGCTGCGCGGCGGCGATCGTACCGTCCCTCGCCACCGACCTGCCGTTCGGCCGCGCCGCCGACGCGATCGCGCTGGTCGGGCTGTTCGCGCTGGCGCGCGTGTTCATCGCGCTCGCCGCGATGGACATCGGCACGCCGTTCGGTTCGTTCGGTGCGCGCCGCGAGATGTTCATCGGCTTCCTCGCCGAGCCTGCGCTGCTGATGGTGCTGTTCACCGCGTCGCTGATCTCGGGCTCGACATCGCTGCCGGCGATCGTCGACACGCTGGCGCACCGCGAGATCGCGATCTACCCGAGCCTCGCGTTCGCCGGCGTCGCCTTCGCCATGGTGCTGCTCGCCGAGAATGCGCGCATCCCGATCGACAACCCCGCGACCCACCTCGAGCTGACGATGATCCACGAGTCGATGCTGCTCGAGTACTCGGCGCGGCACCTCGCGCTGATCGAGTGGTCCTCAGCGCTCAAACTCTTCAACTACTCGTGCATCGGCCTCGCCTTGTTCGTGCCGTTCGGCATCGCCGACGGCAGCGACTGGCGGGCGGTGCTGGGCGCGGCGCCAATCCTGATCGGCAAGCTCATGCTCGTCGGATTCGCGCTGGCGCTGGTCGAGACGCTGTCGGCGAAGCTCAGGATCTTCCGCGCGCCGGAGTTCCTCGGCACCGCGTTCCTGCTGGCGGTGCTGGCGATGCTCGTCAACCTGCTGCTGGGAAGCTAGCGTCATGGCCGCCACGCCACTCTACGCGCAGATGATCAACCTTCTCGCGGCGCTGCTGCTTCTGCTGGCGTTCGCAATGCTGGCGCAGCGGCGCGTGCTGTCGCTGATCGACCTCTATGCGGCGCAGGGCCTCGCACTCGCGGTGTCCACGGCGATCGTCGCGCACGCGACGTCGCAGCCGCACCTCTACGGCTCGGCGGCACTGACCATGGTGCTCAAGGTGCTGCTGCTGCCGTGGATCCTGCATCGCCTGATCCGCAAGCTCGACGTCAAGTGGGAGTTCGAGCAGCTCATCAACATCCCGACGACGATGCTGATCGGCCTCGTGCTGGTAGTGTTCGCGTTCAACCTGGCGGTGCCGATCTCGCAGCTCGCGAGCACGGTGACGCGCGCGACACTCGGCATCGCGCTCGCCAGCGTGATGCTGTCGTTCCTGATGATGATCACGCGACGCAAGGCGATCCCGCAGGTGATCGGCTTCCTGTCGATGGAAAACGGCCTCTTCTTCGCCGCGACCAGCGCCACCTACGGCATGCCGATGGTGGTCGAGCTCGGCGTCGCGCTCGACGTGCTGGTCGGCGTGCTGATCTTGGGCGTCTTCTTCTTCCAGATCCGCGAACAGTTCGACAGCCTCGACCTCAATCACCTCGAGAAGCTCAAAGAGCGTGATTGAGATCCTCGCCGTGCTTGGTTTTCCCCTCGCCGGCGCCGCGCTCCTGGCGCTCGTGGGCCATCGTGGCGGGGCACCCGCGATAAACGTCGGCGCGAGCTTTTGCACGTTCATCGCGGCGACGGCGCTGACGTTGCGGGTCGTGGTCGATGGCCCGATGCTGGTGCTCGACCGGCTGTTCTTCGTCGATCCGTTCAACGTGTTCCTGGTGACGCTCACCGCGTTCGTGGGCTGGACCACATCGATGTTCTCGCGCCCCTACATGCGCATCGAGCAGGACCACGGCCGGCTGTCGGCCGGACGCCTGCGCCTCTATCACAGCATGTATCAGCTCTTCAATTTCACGATGCTGCTGGCGCTTCTCACGAACAACATGGGCATCCTGTGGGTGGCGATGGAGGCGGCGACGCTGACCACGGTGCTGCTGGTGTCGCTCTACCGCACGCCGGCGAGCCTCGAGGCGGCATGGAAGTATTTCATCCTTTGCGGCGTCGGCATCGCGCAGGCGCTGTTCGGCACGATCCTGCTCTATTTCGCCGCCGAGAAGCTCCTTGGCATCGAAGGCGGCGCACTGTTGTGGACCGAGCTAGACCGCGTCAAGGCCAACCTCGAGCCGACGGTCCTGTCGCTCGCGTTCGTGTTCCTGCTGGTCGGCTATGGCACGAAGGTGGGCCTCGTGCCCTTGCACAACTGGCTTCCGGACGCGCATGCCGAGGGCCCGACACCGGTGTCCGCGGTGCTGTCAGGCCTCCTTCTCAATGTCGCGTTGTACGCCGTCGTACGCTGCAAGGTACTGGTCGACGGCGCCGTGCACGCGGCGTTCACGCGCGAGCTGATGATGGGATTCGGGCTGCTGTCGGTAGTGGTCGCGGCGCTGTTGCTGCTGCGACAGCGCGACGTCAAACGCCTCTTCGCCTATTCGTCGATCGAGCACATGGGCATCATCACCTTCGCCTTTGGCGTCGGCGGCACGGTCGCCAACTTCGCCGCGCTGCTGCACATGACCGTGCATTCGCTCACCAAGTCGGCGATCTTCTTCGCCGTCGGCCATGCCACGCAGAAGGCCGGCACGCAGATCATGGACGACATCCGCGGCCTCGTCGTGGTCAGCCCGATGCTGGGCTGGGCGCTCGCGCTAGGCACGCTCGCCATCCTCGGCATGCCACCGTTCGGCGTGTTCGCCAGCGAATTCCTGATCGTCACCACGGCAATGCGCGAGCAGCCATGGGCGACGCCGTTCCTGCTCGTCGCGCTGGCGGTGGCGTTCGCGGCGGTCTTGTCGAAAGTGCAGCCGATGGTGTTCGGCGACGCCAACATCGCACGCCTGCCGCAACGGCCGGCGGCGATTCCGGTGTTCATGCACCTTGCACTGGTGCTGATGCTGGGACTGTGGATTCCGCCCTTCCTCGCCAACTGGTATCACCAGGCGGCCAAGTTCATCGGATGAGCGCGGCATGAATCTCGGGGCGCTGGGTCTCACTTCGGCGGCGCAGCTTGCGCCCATTCCGGCGCGGCGCGCGGATGTCGGCGGCGGCCAGCTCCTGTCCGCCTGCCGCCTCGCATGGGAGCACGGCGGCCAGCTCGTCGCGCTGTGGGTGTGCGACGAGCGCGACCGGCGGCGCGGATTCTGCCTGCGCGTGCTGTTGCAGGACGCGGATGGCTTGACGCTGCTCGAGCACACTCTTCGCGACGCGGCGGCGCAATACCCCGATCTCGCCGGCATCTTTCCGGCGGCCGGCCGCATGCAGCGTGCCGCGTACGACCTTACCGGCATCGCCGCGCAAGCCGACGACCAGCGTCCATGGCTGTGGATGGCCGGCTGGCCGATCGACCGCTTTCCGTTGCAGCGCGACTTCGCGGCATCGCCGGACTGGAAGCCGGGCGAGGAGGAGTATCCGTTCGTGCGCGTCGAGGGCGATGGCGTGCACGAAATCGGCGTCGGGCCGGTGCATGCGGGCACGATCGAGCCCGGCCATTTCCGCTTCCAGGTCGTCGGCGAGAAGCTCCTGCGTCTCGAGGAGCGCCTCGCGTACACCCACAAAGGCGTGGAAAAGCGGTTCGAGGCACTGCCGCTGCGCGACGCGTTCCGTCTCGCTGGCCGCATCTGCGGCGACAGCACGGTCGCGTACGCCTGGGCCTTCGCGCAGGCGATGGAGTTGATCGCCGGGATCGCCGCGCCACCGCGCGCCACGTGGCTGCGCGCCCTGGTGCTGGAGCGCGAGCGGCTCGCCAATCACCTGGGCGACATCGGCGCGCTCGCCAACGACGCCGGGCTCGCCTTCGGCCTCGCACAATGTTCGCGGCTGCGCGAGGACGTGCTGCGTCGCCACGCCGTGGCGTTCGGCCACCGGTTGATGATGGACTACGTGATCCCGGGCGGCGTCGCCGGTGACCTCGCGGCCGCGGAGGCCGATGCGATGCACGTGCAGTGCGATGCGATCGAGCGCGAGGTGCGTGTGCTGCGCGAGATCTACGACGAGCACGCGGGCTTGCAGGATCGGTTTCGCAACTGCGGCCGGGTGACGCCCGCCGTGTGCGCGAAGCTCGGCATGACCGGCCTCGCCGCGCGCGCCAGCGGCGGCAGCGGCGATCTTCGCGCCGACTTCCCGTGGCCGCCCTACGACCAGCTCGGCGTGCAGAAAGCGCTGCAGCAAGGCGGCGACGTCGCCGCGCGCGTCGCCGTGCGCTTCGACGAGATCAGCGAGTCGCTGCGCCTCATGCGCGAAATCATCGACGCGCTGCCGGATGGCCCCGTCGCGGCCGACCTCCCGCAGCTGCTACCGCCGCGGCTGGCGCTTGGTCTCGTCGAAGGCTGGCGCGGACCGGTGCTGTTCGCGCTCGAGACCGGCGACGACGGCGCGATCCGCCGCTGCCATCCGCATGATCCGTCGTGGGCCAACTGGCCGGCGGTCGAGCATGCGGCCATGGACAACATCGTTCCCGACTTCCCGCTGATCAACAAATCGTTCAATCTCGCGTACAGCGGACACGACCTGTGACCCGAGGCTGACCCGCAATGCTGCATATCCTGCGCCAGATCGCACGCACCGGCATCGTCACCGAAGCCGCGCCTGAACCCGCCGATGGGGGGACGATCGTCGCGCGGCTGCAGCGGGAGATCCTCGACACGCTGGGGCGGGCGCTGACGATCCGCCACGTCGACGCCGGCTCGTGCAATGGTTGCGAGCTCGAGATCCAGGCGCTGGGCAATCCGTACTACAACGTGGAGGGCCTCGGCATCCGCTTCGTCGCCAGCCCGCGACACGCCGATTTGCTGCTCGTCACCGGTCCGGTATCGAAGCACATGGCGATCGCGCTCGAGCGCACGTACGAGGCAACGCCCGATCCGAAGCTCGTGGTCGCGATCGGCGACTGCGGATGCACTGGCGGCATCTACGGCGAAAGCTACGCGAGCCTGGGTCGCGTCGCCAACGTGGTGCCGGTGGACGTCGAGGTGCGCGGCTGCCCGCCCACGCCCGTGGACCTCCTGCGCGGAATTCTCGCCGCCGTGCGAACGCGCGCGGCGTAGGCCGTTATGCGCGTCTCGAGCGGCGGTGCAGCGCCGTGAACCCCAGTGCGGCCAGCATCAGCGCCAGCGCCGCAAGCATCGAATCGGCGAGCGTCGGTACCGGAATGATCGCCGTGGGCGGAGGCGGCGGCGGCGGCGCGCCGTTGGCGGCCGCCGCGACGAAATCGGCGAGCAGCGTGTCGTCATTGGCGATATTGCCGAGCTCGTCGCCCCAGTCGAACGCACCGACGATGACTCTGCCGGCGCCGAAGGATGCGGTCATGATCGCCGGATTGCCCAGCGAGCCATTGCCGTCATACGTCGCGACCACCGACCAGATGCCGGTGTCGTAACCGGTGACGACATAGAAGAACTCGGAGCCGCCCTGCAGCTGCAGCGGATTGGGCAGCGAGGCGAGCAGCGGCGAGGCGGGGTTGGTGAGGGTGATCGGCGTGTTGGTGCCGACGTCATTGCCATAGCCGACGGTGCCGGTGAATAGTCCGCATTGCGGGCCCGCATTGCCGTACAGGTTGGGGCCGGGGTTGCTGAACAGGTTGTAGACCGTGTTCCACTCGGTGATGACGCCCTTGCCCGCGTTGAGGAAGTTCTGGATCGCCGTGCATCCGGCGTTGGTGAGACTGGCGTGGTGTCCGATCAGGAGGACGTCGAAACCCAGTATCCCGGCCTCGAGCTGTGATTCGGTGATGACGGTCGCCGTATTGCCGGTGCCGGTGACCGCCGCCGCCATCTGCGACGATTCCTCGTCGCTGACCACGGCCACGTTGGCGGCGAGCGCCGCGGTTGCCATCGTCGACAGGACGAGCCCCAGCGACGGGCCGATCCGGCCCCTGATTCCCCTGATCACGTTCTACCCCCCCCCGAATTTCGCGCACTACGATTGTCGTAGGCGAATTCTCAGGCAGCGCCCGCGCATTGGCAACGCCATTGGCCGCGAAAGCGTGCCGCACACGCCCCGATTGGCGCCGATGCGACACCCGGCGCCAGCCCGTGGGTCAGGACGCCGTGGCCTTGCCGCGCCGCGAGGCGCTTGCCGTGACACGCGGTGTCGGGGCCCGCGGCGCGTGCGCGTCCAGCACCGGCTTGAGGTAGTGCCCGGTGAAGCTCGCGGGGTTGCGCGCGACGTCGTCGGGCGACCCCTGCGCGACGACCCGGCCGCCGCCGGCGCCGCCCTCGGGCCCGAGGTCGATGATCCAGTCGGCCGTCTTGATGACGTCGAGATTGTGCTCGATGACCACCACGGTGTTGCCGTGGTCGCGCAGGCGGTGCAGCACCGTCAACAGCATCTCGATGTCGTGGAAGTGCAGCCCGGTGGTCGGCTCGTCGAGGATGTAGAGCGTGCGACCGGTGTCGCGCTTGGAGAGCTCGAGCGCGAGCTTGACGCGCTGCGCCTCGCCGCCCGACAGCGTCGTCGCCGACTGCCCGAGCGTGATGTAGCCGAGCCCCACGTCGAGCAGCGTCGCCAGCTTGCGCGCGACCGACGGCACCGGCTCGAAGAACGCGAACGCCTGCTCGACCGTCATCGCCAGCACTTCATGGATGTTCTTGCCCTTGTAGCGGATCTCCAGCGTCTCGCGGTTGT
>DATBOK010000158.1:0-3126 GCA_036553845.1 Casimicrobiaceae bacterium | reverse complement strand
CGGTGGGCGGTGAGACAGGCGGCGGCGCGATCACGGGCGGCACGGCCGGCGCGATCGTGCTCGGCGGCGGCGTGGCCGGCGCGGTGATCGTGGCGGGTGGCGTCACCGGCGGCGTGGCCGCGGGCGCGGGCGCGGGTGTGGTGATCGCCGCAGGCGGCGGTGGCGTCGGCGCGGCGTTGCCGCTTGTCGTCTCGGCGCGGTTCTGCGCCTGCGCGAGCGTCTGGTTCTTGACGTCGACCGCATGCTGCGCGTCGGCCAGCATCTTCTCGAGCTGCGCGATGCGCGAGTTCGCCTCGGCGAGTCGCTTGTCGCGGGCGACGGCGTCTTCGGCGGTGGCGCCCTTGCCCTGCGCCTCGCGTGACACGCGGAGGCGATCGCTGCCGGGCGCTGCGGCGGGAGTCTTCTCCTCGACCGCGGTGGAAATGCTGCCAGCCGCGGCGCGCCCTGCCGTGCCGCCGGCTTCCGGCGCCGACGCTGCGACGCGGTCGCGATAGGCGCGCCAATCAGCGGCCTGCACGCGCACGACCTTGTGCGCCTCGGCCTCCGGCTGCGCAGCCGCGGTGTCGGCGTCGGGAATCGTCATGATCACGCCGGCACGCAGGCGATTCATGTTGTTGCCGACGAACGCGTTCTGGTTGGCGTTGAACAGCGCCACAAGCATCTGGTCGAGCGTGACGTTCGACGCCTTGTTCTCGTTGGCGATCTTGGCGAGTGTGTCGCCGCGCTTGACCGTGTAGCCTTCACCCGGCGCGACGGGCGCCCGCGGCGCCGACGCGGCGGATGGTGCGGCGCTGGCGCGCGCCGGGGGCGACGCAGCGCCCGTGCCCTGACGCAGCGGCGCCATCGGCGCCGCCGTGCCGCCGCGGTTGATGCCCGGCGGATCGAGCAGCAGCGTGTAGTCCCGGACGACGCGGCCCGACGACCAGTTGACCTCGACGATGAGGTCGAGGAACGGCTCGAGCACCGACACCGGCGAGGAAACGCGCAGGTACGGCACGCCGTCGGAGCCGGTTTCGACGATGACACGCGTGCGCGCGAGCGCCGCCTGGTACGTGAGGTTGTTCTGGCGATAGATGGACGGATCCGCGATGCGCGCGGTCAGCGTGTCGAGCTCTTCACGCGTCGCGGACGTGAGGTCGACGCGCGCGGAAAGCGGTTCGCCGAGCGCCGAATCGACGGTCAATTTGCCGAGCCCCAATGCCAACGCGCTGCCGGGCAGCGCGAGCGCCAGCGCCAGCGCAACAAGGCAAGGCTTGAATATGGGTGTTGCGCGCATGCCGTCCCTCGCAATCAGCTTTTATTGCAAGGAAACATAACATCATGGGTTTAGCTTCGCAAGCTAAACCACGGTATTAGCTTGGGATTTTGCCCGGCGTGGGGCGCGCCAAGTACCCAACTTCATGCCGGCGTGCTAGCTGGCCGCTAGCGCTAGGCGCGGCGAGGGCTGCGGCCACTACATCTTGTGGCGCAAGGGGGCGCGCCGCGCTAGATGGGCGTGTTGCGTTTCGCGCTAAAGCCCGAGGCCATGCGACCGGCGCGCCCGCCGCACGCCCGCATTCAGGCGGCGACCGCGAGGCGCGCCTCGGCGAGGATCCGCAGCATGCGTCGCAGCGGCTCGGCGGCGCCCCAAAGCAGCTGGTCGCCGACGGTGAATGCCGACAGGTATTCGGGGCCCATCGCCAGCTTGCGCAGGCGTCCGACCGCAATGTCGAGCTTGCCGGTGACCGCCGCGGGCGTGAGTTCGCGGACGCTCGCTTCGGCGGTGTTGGGCACGACGCGCACCCAATCGTTCGCACCGGCGATCCGGCGCTCGATCTCGGCCAGCGGCAGGTCGCGCCGCAGCTTGATCGTCAGCGCCTGCGAGTGGCAGCGCATCGCGCCGATGCGCACGCACAGCGACTCGACCGGCAGCGGCGCCGCCTCGCGATCGTAGATCTTGTTCAACTCCGCGCCGCCCTTCCATTCTTCCTTCGACATGCCGTTGCCGAGATCCTTGTCGATCCACGGGATCAGGCTGCCAGCGAGCGGCACGCCGAAGTGCTCGGTGGGAAAGCGCGGGTCGCGCAGCGCGCCGGCGACTTCACGGTCGATGTCGAGTATCGACGAGGCGGGGTCGTCGAGCAGCCCCTTGGCAACGCGATGCGCCTCGCCCATCTGCGCCACCAGCTCGCGCATGTTCTTGGCGCCGGCACCCGACGCCGCCTGGTAGGTCATGCAGGTCACCCACTCGACGAGGTCGTCGGCGAGGAGGCCGGCGAGCGCCATGATCATCAGGCTCACCGTGCAATTGCCGCCGATGTAGTTGCGGACGCCGGCGACGAGCGCGCGATCGATGACGTGGCGATTGACGGGATCGAGCACGATCACCGCGTCGTCGCGCATGCGCATCGCGCTGGCGGCATCGATCCAGTAGCCGGCGAAGCCCGCATCGCGCAGTCGCGGGTACATGGCGTTGGTCCAGTCGCCGCCCTGGCAGGTGACGACGACGTCGAGCCCGGCGAAGGCCTTGGGGTCGTTGGCGTCGCGCAGCGGCGGCACGGCGCGGCCGATCGACGGCGGGCTCGCGGCTTGCGACGTCGAGAAGAACACGGGATCGAGATGCGCGAAATCGCCCTCTTCGAGCATCCGCTGCATCAATACGGAGCCCACCATTCCGCGCCAGCCGACGAAACCTGCACGCATTGTCGTTGCCTTCCCCCGCCATCCTTCCTCCGCACCCGCCGCTTGCGGGGAGGTCAGCGGTGGACGTGCGGGATCAGGTCGTGGTTTTCGTCGTCTTGACGATGAACGTGCCGGTCGCGCCACGTGCCGCCCCGGCGGCGCGGCCGGCGTGTACGCCGGCGATTGGGCGATCGGGGTGTGCGTTCATGTGTTTATCGTAGCACGGCGCGCGAGGCCCCCAGCACGGGCGGGCGCCGCGCGCCGGAGGCATTACAGCGCCGCCACCACGGCGTCGCCCATCCTGCGCGTGCCCACCTTCGGCTCGCCGGGCATCGCGATGTCCGCGGTGCGCAGCCCCTGCCGCAGCACTGCGCGCACGGCGCCCTCGATGCGCGCGGCGACACCCTCGCGCGCGAACGTGTGGCGGAACATCATCGCCAGCGACAGGATCGTCGCCAGCGGATT
>DATBOK010000102.1:0-4166 GCA_036553845.1 Casimicrobiaceae bacterium | reverse complement strand
CGATGCGCGTGGCCCACGCTGACGGCGACCCGCACGCATCGGACGGCGCGAGCCCGCCGTGGATGGCGCTCGCGCAGCGCACCGCCGATCGCTATGTGTCTCTGGTGACGGCGCGTTTCGCACCCGACGTGCCGCTCGGCTTGCCGCGGCGCGCGGCCGGCGATCGCGCGCGCGTCGTAGTGCTGATCGACGCCGATTCCGTGCACGCCCATGCTGCACACTGGCGCGACCTCGTGCGGGTGCTCGAGACCATCGCCGCCCGCGCCGAATTCGGGTTCGCCGTGTTCGGCGACGCCGAAGGTTTCGTAGCACGCCTGCAGGCGACGCCACTGGTGAGCGCGCGCGTGACGCAGATGCCGCCCGTGCCGGATCTCGAATCCGCGCGCAGCCTCGCCGCGGGCGACCCGGACATCCTGCTCGACGTCACCGGCCTCTCGCGTCCGCTCGCGCCGTTGCTCGTCGCCCGTCCGGCGCGCGTGGCGCTCGGCTTCGCGCCCGCGCCGTATCTGTCGGCGCCGCTGCACGACGCGGTTGCGCGGGACGCGACGCAGCTCGCCGCATTGCTGGGTGCTGCTGTCGACGAATCGCTCGCGGCGCCGCGTGCGGCATCGACGCCTTCGCAATGGCAGGCGGGCCTCGCCGGCGCGATCGAGTCGCATCGCGCCGGGCGGCGCGCCGAGGCGCGCAGCGCCTACGATGCGCTCCTCGCCGACCAGCCGGGCCACGCGCCGGCGCTCTACCTGCGCGGCGCGCTGCGGCGCGAGGAAGGCGACCCCGATGCGCTCGCCGATTTCGAGGCGGCGCTGGCGGTCGCGCCGGGCGACGCCAAGTCGCGAGTGGCGCTGGCGCAGGCGCTGCTGGCACAGCGCAAACTTGGCGATGCGCGGCGCGTTGCCGCCGCCGCCCCTGCACAATCCGCGGCGCCGGCGGCGCTGTCACGCACGCTGGGCCATGTCGCGCTCGCCGAGCATGACGGCGCGGCCGCGGTGAACGCATTCGCCGCCGCGATACGCGAGGCGCCGCTCGACGCCGAGACCCATTTCAACCACGGCGTCGCGCTGCAGATGCTGCGCTACCTCGGCGACGCCGCACGCGCGTACCAGCGCGCGCTCGATCTCGATCCGGCGATGCTCGACGCGCATTTCAACCTCGGCATCGTGTTCGACGAGCTGGGCGAGACCGGGCCGTCGATCGCCGCGCTCGAATACGTGATCGCGCGCGCGCCGGCGCGCGCCGAGGCGAACCGTGCGCTGCTCAACGTGCTGGCGCGCCACGAGCGCGGGGCGCAGTGGATGCAGGCCTTCGAGCGCTTCGAGAAGAACTGTCCGGATGCGCTCGGGCTCGTCGCCAACGCGCTCGAGTACTACCAGTACAAGGGCGACTATGCCAAGGTTCACCGGTACATCGACCGCCTCGCGCGCGGCGAATTCACGCCGGCCAACGAGCTCGACCTCGTCGATTCGCTGGAGCAGCTGCTCTACCTGATGCTGTTCTTCGACGTCGCGCCGGGCACCCAGGCGTCGCTCTACGCGACCTACGACCAGGCGGCGCGCCACGTCTATGGCACGCCGATCGCGCGCGACGCCATGCGCAGGCCGGGCCTGTTGCGCGTCGGATACCTGTCGGCCGACTTCCGCGATCACGTGATGGGGCGGATGATGCTCGACGTCATCGGCCGCCACGACCGCGCGCGCTTCACGATCCTGCTCTATTCGACCGCCGCGCGGGAAGACGCCGTCACCGCACAGTTCCGCGCGGCGGCAGACGCGTTCGTGACGCTCGCCGACCTCGGCGACGACGACGCGGTGGCACGGATCGGCGGCGACGACCTCGACATCCTGGTCGACCTCTCCACGCATACGCGCGGCTCGCGGCCGGCCATCGTCGCCCGCAAGCCGGCGCGCGTCGCGATCACGCACGTCGCGAGCGCGGGGGCGATCGGCCTCAGCGCAGTCGATTTCAAGCTCACCGACCATTTCGCCGACCTGCCGGAGAACGACCGCCACTATGTCGAGACCCTGCTGCCGATGGCCGGCTGCGCGTACCCCGTGCGGCGCATGACGGCGTCTGCGGAGCATCCCTACCATCGCGCGGCACTGGGGCTGCATGCCGACGACGTCGTCATCGGCGCCTTCGTCACGCCCTTGAAGCTGTCGCGTCGCACCACCGCGCTGTGGCGCGAGATCCTCGAGCGCCTGCCGCGGGCGCGCCTCGCGTTCTCGCCGAACGCCGACTGGCTGCGCGACACGTATCCGGCAATCCTCGCGGCGGCGGGCATCGATCCCGCGCGCGCGATCATGCTGCCGCAGGGCCGCGGCGAAGCCGAGAGCCTGGCGCGCTACGCGCTGGTCGACTTCGTGCTCGACCCGATGCCATTCGGCAACGTCAATGGCACGATCGAGCCGCTCAACATGGGCGTGCCGGTGGTCACGCTGGTGGGCCAGACGCACGGCGAGCGCACCGGCTTCAGCATCCTTTCCAATCTTGGCGAGACGCGCACCATCGCCACCAGCGGCAAGGAGTACGTCAACATCGCCGTGCGCCTCGCGAGCGATCCGGCGTTCATGCGCGATATCCGCGAGTCGCTGCGCGCGCGCATGGCCGAATCCAACCTGGCCGACGCTGCGGTCTACACGCGAAATCTCGAGGCGGCCTATGACGCGGCTCTGGCCGCGCATGGCACGGCGGCGACGGCCGATGGCGGCGATTCCTGACGGCCTCGCCGCCGCTGCGGCGGCGCTCGAAGCCGGTGATGCCGCCGCGGCACGCCAGGGGCTCGCGGCAATGCTCGCCGTGCCCGATCTGGCGCCCTCGCAACGCGTCGCGGCGCTGCGCCTGCGCGCGCGCGCTGCCGAGTTGCTGCGCGACCTTGCGGCGGCACTGGCCGACCTCGAACTCGTCGCGCGGCTGGCGCCGCAGGACGCGAAAGCGTGGGCCGATCTCGGCGTCGTGCATGCGGTGGGCGGCGATCCGGCGAGCGCGATCGCCGCACTGCGCCGATCGCTGGCGCTGGACGGCGGCAACGCGCGCAACTGGAACAACCTCGGCAGCGCGCTGTGGGCGTCGGGGGCGCACGCGGAGGCTGTGGAAGCGTTCACGGCGGCCACCGCCATCGCGCCGAGCTACACTCACGCGTTCGTGAATCTCGGCTCGGCGCTGCGCGATCTCGGCCGCAACGACGCGGCCGCGCGCGCGCTGGAGCACGCTCTCGAGCTCGAGCCCGTCAATGTCGCCGCGCTTGGCAAGCTCGCGTCGCTGCGCCATCGCGGCGATCGTCTCGCCGACGCGATCGCCCTCTACGCCCGCGCGGTGCGCGCCGCGCCGCAGGACGCGGAGCTCTGCGCGCTGCTGGCGCGCGCGATGACCGATGCCGACGACCTGGCCGGCGCGCGTCGCGTCTACGCCGAGGCCGTGCGTCGCAACCCGGCACTGCTGCGCGCGCGGATCGGCGCCCGACTGCTGCTGCCCAGCATCTACGTCGACGCCGGCGACGTCGGGCGCGTGCGCAGCGAATATGCCGAGGGCCTCGCGGCGCTCGAGAGCGAGCTGCCTGCGGCGGCGGCGGCGCTCGATGCCCCCGATCGCCTCGATGCGTTGCGCTGGAGCAATTTCCTGCTCGCGTACCAGGGGGAGAACGATCGGCCGCTACAGGAGCGCTATGCACGTCTCGTGGGTTCGCTGCTCGACGCCGAAGCGCCACCGCGCGTGCCTCGCCCGCGGCGCGGTGCCGGCGATCGCACGCGTATCGGCTTCGCCTCTGCGTTCTTCCGCGACGGCACCGTCGGCCGCTATTTCGCCAGCTGGATCACCGGCATCGACCGCACGCGCTATGCAGTGACGATCTACGACCTGCGCCCCGCCGAGGACGCGCTGGTCACCGAACTGCGCGCCTGCGTCGACACCTTCCGCGCGCTGCCGGCGAGCTTGCCGAGCGCGGTCGCGCGCATCATCGAGGACGACGCGCCCGACGTCCTCGTCTATCCCGAGCTCGGCATGGATGCCACGACGTTCGTGCTCGCTGCGCGGCGGCTGGCGCCGCTGCAGTGCGCGGGCTGGGGGCATCCGGTGACGACCGGGCACGCCGCGATCGATGTCTTCTTCTCCAGCGAGGCGATGGAGCCCGCCGACGGTGCGTCCCACTACTCGGAAGCGCTGGTGCGGCTGCC
>DATBOK010000074.1:0-7651 GCA_036553845.1 Casimicrobiaceae bacterium | reverse complement strand
TGCAGCAACGGCGTCGCCGTCACCGCTACAGCTCGTCGTACTTGCGGCGGCTGCCGCGCGCCTTGTCCACGGGATACTTCACGGCGTTCGCCGCGAGCTTGCGACGGGCGGCGTCGATGAGGTCGACGTCCAGCGTGTCGGCGAGCCGCACGAGATACAGCAGGACGTCGGCCAGCTCGTCACGCGCCGCGTCGAGCGCGGCGGGCTCGAGATGGCGGCTCTCGTCCTCGGTCAGCCACTGGAACACCTCGATGAGCTCGCCGGCTTCCGCCGAAAGCGCCATCGCCAGGTTCTTCGGCGAATGGAAGATCCCCCATTCTCGCTCGCCCGCGAACACGCGCAACGCGTCGCGCAGCGCGTCGAGCGTCAGCGGTTGACGCCCGGCATCGGCATCCGCTCGGGATTCCTGCAGGTCGCGAGGAAGATCGTGATTGCTCATGGGTTCGCGCGTCACGTCAGAACGATTCGTTGCGCCGCAGATATCGCCATTGCCCCACCGGCAGCGGACCCAGCGGCACGCCGCCGCTGCGCACGCGCTTCAGGCCGACGACGGCGAGGCCCACCAGCTCGCACATGCGGCGGATCTGGCGCTTGCGACCCTCGCGCAGCACGAAGCGCAGCTGGTCCTCGTTCTGCCACGACACCTTCGCGGGCCTGAGCTTGACGCCATCCAGCTCGAGCCCGTGCCGCAGGCGTTCGAGGTCTTCCTTCGACAGCGCGCCCTCGACGCGCACCAGGTATTCCTTCTCGACGTCGGAATCGCGCCCGACGAGGCGCTTGGCGACACGGCCGTCCTGCGTGAACACGAGGAGCCCCGTGGAATCGATGTCGAGACGGCCCGCGGGCGCGAGACCACGCAAGTGGCTCGGCTTGAACTGCATCGGCGACGGATCGTCCGGCCAGCGATTCTCCGGCCTGATGAGCACCGATGCCGGCTCGTAGCCGTGCTCGGCCTGGCCGGATACGTAGCCGATCGGCTTGTTGAGCAGGATGGTCACCTGCTCGCTCTGGTGCTTGGCGGCCGCGCGATCGATGTCGATGCGCGCCTGCGGCGCGACGCGCGTGCCGAGCGTGTCGATCACGACGCCGTCGACTTTCACCCAGCCGTTCTCGATCCATTCGTCGGCCTCGCGACGCGAGCAAAGGCCGAGCTCGCTCATGCGCTTGGACAGGCGCGGATGATCGGGCCGCTCGTGCGCGGCACCGCGTGACGTCACGGCGGGAACGCGTGGCGTTGCGGCGGGAACGCGTGGCGTCGAGGCGGCTGCGCCTGCGCGCTTCGTCGGCGACCGCGCACGCGGCGCTGACGACCCTTTGCGCGGCGCCGGCGCCGGGTTTGCGTCGCGCGGCATGCCGGGCGCTCCGCCGCGCCGGCGTTCGTGCGGACGCTGGAATGCCGGCGTCGCATCGCTGCGTTGCGTCCCGCCGGAGGCGGCCACGGCCGATCGGTCACGGGATGCGGCGGCGGCAGTCGACGACGCGCGCGGTGCGGGCGCATCGGATGTCCGTCGGCGGCGACGCGTTTTCGCGGGGCTCGCGCCAGGTGCTTGCGTGACTGGCGCGGCCCGAGCGCGATCGCCCCCGGAGGCAGCATCACGCTCGTCGGACACGAGCGCGCCCGGTGCAGGTGCGGCATCAGCATTGTCGGCGGCCCCGGCGGTCGCCAAGACCCCTTGCGGCGGCCGCACTTTCTTGCCGTGCAACGCGCGCTTCGCACGCGAGGTCATCGCCTTCGGCGCGCCCGTCGGGGCCGTTCGCTTGGCGATCTTGAGGATGGGACGGGACATGAACGCGGCGATGCTCGGGAACACGCAGGCCGCCATCATAGCGGTCGCCGGCGCGCGTCCCATTTTGTACGCTGCATTTCGCGCGGGGCGCACCACAGTTTATGCTCGCCGCACCGTCCGCGACGCCGACACGAAATGCCCCATCCGAAGACCGACGTTCACCCGGCCGGCGCGATGCGCCGCGCGGCATGCTTCGCCGCAGCTGCGCTGCTCTCGGTCGCTTGCACGCATGTCGAACAGGAACCCCAGCGGGCGGACGTTCCGGCCGTGGAGCGTACGCGCCTGCCGGACGTTCCCGTCCCACCCAAGGTGCCGGCCGAAACGCCGGGCGCCCCGCCGGTGCCCGCTCCGCCCGCGATCGAAGTGCCGCCCGGCACGCTGTACGTGTGCGTCGTCGACCGCGGCGGCGTGCGCAAGCAGACGACGATCGAGTTCGCGCCGAAGGTGGGCGCGTTGTGCGCGAAGGACCCCGAAATGGGGCCGTGCCAATACGAGCGCAACGTGTGCCGCGCCGCGGGCGGTCGCGTCTATGCCGCCAACGGCGACGAAATCACCATGGCCACCGAAGCCGAGTACGACAAGAAAGTCCTGCGCGTGCGGTTCAAGGCGAATTGAGGGTGGCGCGCTATCCGAGGTAGCGCGCCAGCGGTTCCCGGTACATTTTCGCCCAGCCGCCTTCGAGATGCGGCCGCGCCTCCTCGGGAAATCCCGCCTGGTCGAAGACGATGCGCATCAAAAAGGGCTCCGCCGCGCGGGCGTCGTGGCGAAACTCCGCGTGCCTTAAGTCTGTCTTAATTTGACACGACTACGATGATGTCGTGTCGATCGCCAAGCGATCGCCGCACACCGCTGCGGCGACCAGGCGCGTGTCGAAGTTGCCGGACATTGTCCGCAGTGGCGCCGGTGATGCCGGGTGCGCGCCGCGACCGACCGGGCCGGCGCCCTGCAAGCGGCGCCGCGCGTGTCCAACACGAGTTCATGAAGGATATCCAGATGAAAAGCACACTATCAGCAGCGATGGCGACCGTCGCCATTGCCGGACTCGCCGCGGCAGCGCCCGCGATGAGCATGACGTCCGAGGCGTTGCCGCCGCTACATGTCGAGGGCGCGGTGACGTATCGAAGCGGCGGCGTCGGCCATGAACAAGAGATGGCCATGCGCAACGCCGAAGGGCAGTACGCACTGTCCGTCGAGTTCGTCAAGCGCGCCAAGCCCACCGACGAGCACCTGGCGAGCGTCGACCTGACGATCAAGGATGCCCACGGCAAGACCGCGCTTTCCGCCGACTCCGTTGGCCCGTTCGTGCTCGCCCGGCTGCCTTCGGGCAAGTACACCGTCAGCGCCACGGACAACGGCCAGACGAAGACGCGCAATGTCGTGATCGCAGCCAACAAGCCGGAGCGGCTGACGTTCGAGTGGTAGCGCGCATCGCTGCGCATTGATCGCACCGGCGGCCCGGGTCGGGGCGGCCGGAACGCGCGCTCGGGCCCGCAGGCCGATGCGAGGTGCGCTCGCCGCCGCGACCCGTCGAATCGCGGTTATGCAAACCGTCGCGGCGTCACGGCTCGCTCAACGGATGCCCCATCCGAGCGCGTCGCGCTCGTCGATGACGAGTGTCGACTCGGCGGTGACGAACGCGCTGCCGGAGATCTGCGGCGCAATTCTCCCGCTCGCACGGTCGAGCCACGCGTAGCGGCCCGTGAACGTGGTGCCGAGGATGCTTTCCTGCACCCACGTCGCGCCCTCGGCGAGGGAACCATCGGCGGCGAGACAGGCCAGCTTGGCGCTGGTGCCGGTGCCACAAGGCGAGCGATCGTACGCGTCACCCGGACACAGCACGAAGTTGCGCGAGTTTCCTCCCGCCTGCGGTTGTCCGAACAGCTCGACATGGTCGACTTCCGGATGGCCCTGTGCATTGACGGCCTCGCGAATCGCGCGGCATTGCGCGGTGAGCGTCGCGACGTCGCCAAGCGACATGGCCTGACGATGCCGGTCGACGAGGAAAAACCAGTTGCCGCCATAGGCCACGTCGCCCGTGACGGCTCCGAGGCCCGGGACGTCGACGCTGACCTGCCGATGGGCCCGCCAGCTGGCAACGTTGCCGATGGAGACCTGGTTCTTCGCTAAAAGCGTCGCCGTCACGACGCCGACCGGCGTCTCGACGCGATGTGTGCCAGGCCCGATGCGCCCGAGATGCGCGAGGGAGACGACGACGCCGATCGTGCCGTGGCCGCACATCCCGAGATAGCCGGCATTGTTGAAGAAGAACACCCCGGCGGCGCAGCCCGGGTCCTGCGGCGCGACGAGCATCGCGCCGACGACCGCATGCGAGCCGCGCGGCTCGTCGACGACGGCCGCGCGATAGCGGTCGAATTCGTCGCGGAAGCGGTCGCGGCGCGCGGCGACCGAACCGGAACCGAGCTCGGGTCCGCCCGCCACGATCACCCGCGTCGGCTCGCCGCAGGTGTGCGAATCGATCGCCTGTATCTTCAGCACGACATCTTGCCGCGGCGCATGACGAGCCCTCCCGGAACGTCGATTCTGGGTGGGAACGCCGGCCTCGTCCACTTCGGCGCGAGAAACCTTCGCGCCTGCCGTTGCGCGTCCGTTCAGCGCATGCCGCAGTGCTTCTGCCGCGCGAGCTGCATCAGGCGCTGCAGCCGCGCATTCGACTGCATCGCCTGGCCCTGGGCCGCCACCGTATGCGCCTGCGCGTTGGCCAGTTTCGTCGCCGGCGAATTCGCCATCGCTTCGTAGTCGGCGCGATCCTTCGCCTGCTGCGCCATCATCGCCGCCGCGTACACGGCCTTCGACGCGCCCGTCGGGTCGGTCGCGGCCGCCGTCGCCAGCGGTTCCATCATCATGCCTTCCGCCTGCTTCTGCGCGAGCCGCTGATGCGCGGTGGCGGCCTGCTGTTGCTGCGTCGCGCCGAATGCCCCCAGATTGGGCGCCATCGCCTGCGCGTACGGCGCGAGCTCGGTGGCGATCGCTTCGCACGTCATCGCGTCGTCGCCGTCGCGAATCGCCGACGCGTCGGCTGCGAGCGCGGGTGACGCGCCGATCGCCGCACCCGTGACGCAGGCGACGACGAACCCAAGGAGCCGTCCCGCGTTCGCCATGGCGCGAGCCACGCTAGTGCCTGACGCAGTGCTTCTGCGCCCAGAGCTGCTTCAAGTGATCCATGCGCGGATTCGACGGCGGAGGGCCGAGCATCGCCATCGACCGGTCCGCCTGGGCTTCCATCGTCGCCTGCGCCGCCTGTCCGGTGCCGCCCATGCCGCCGGCCAGCATCGCGCCGGTGAGCATCGCCGCCGACGCCCGATTCTGCTGGCGCATTTGCTCGATGTGCTGGTTGCGCGCCTGCTGGTCCTGTTGCGACTGCGCCATGCCCTGCGCGTAGATCTCGTCGCAGGTCAGCGCATCGTCGCCGGGCATCGCGCCCGAGGCGTTCGGACCGTTCGCCGAAGGCGGGGCGGCCGCCATCGCCAGCGGCAACCACAGCGCACCGATGACCCAGGCCATCGCTCCAGGCCGTCGTGTCGACATCGCGTCTCCCCGGGAGGCAATGCCGCCACCCTACCCGTCGCGGGGTAACGGATAGGGAACCGATTCGCGCACCGCCTCAGCGGCCGCCGAGCGCCGCCACCAGCGCCTCGGTGCGCGCCGACGGCGCCACGCCGAGCACGATCGACAAAAGCTCGCGGCAGCGACGGTAGGCGTTCAGTGCCTGCGCGTGCTCGCCGCGCGCCAGGTGGCAGGCGATGAGGCGCTGGTAGAGCTCCTCGGCGAGGTTGTCTTGCTCGAGGCCCGCGCGGTAGAGGGCGATGGCGGCGTCGGGGCGGCCCGATTGCTCGAGGCGCTGGCCCAGCGCCTCGACCGCGCGGATGAACCGCGCGCGCAGCCGGTCGCGCGACGCCAGCGCCCACGAAGGCAGCTCCGCCTCGCCGAAGAGATGGCCGCGGTACAGCGCGAACAGCTGCGCGCGCCGCGTTTCCAGCTCGCCGTCGTCGACGCGGCTCGCCGCCGTGCGCGTCCCGAGCAGCGATTCGATGCGGCCGCACACATGCTCGAAGGCCCAGGTGTCGACGAACGCCAGCCGCTCGTCGAACGCGATCTGGCCGTCGCGCACCACCAGCAGGTCGGCGCCCAGCAGCGAACGCGCGCGATGCAGCATCGTCTTCAGCGCGTCGCGCGAGTCGTCGCCGGCGGCATCGGGCCACAGCATCGCCGCCGCGCGCGCGGTGTCCACCTGCCGCCCGCCGAGCGCGGTGATGAGCCGCAGCAGGTCGAGCAGGCGCTTGGGCGACTTGCGCGCGAACTTCAGCGGCACGCCGTCGCGCTCGATGGCGAAGCCGCCCAGTGCGCGCACGCGCAGCGGCCACGGCCACGCGGCGATGCCGATGTCGGGACACGCGAGCATCCTCGCAGCGATCGCCTTGCGCGCGAACGCCGGGTCGGCGTTCAGCTCGAGTGCGACGCCACACAGCTCGGCCGCCACCTGCGGCAGCGCGCGGAAGAAATGCGTCAGGTCGAAGCGGCGGGCATGCGCGAAGCCCACGTCCAGTTCCGCGCGCGCTTCGCCACGCGCGCCCTCGCGCCATTGCTGGAGCGCGCGCGTCAGGTGGACGTGCACGAGGCACGGCGTCGCCTGCGCGCCCTGCGACAGCCCCGCCGCGTGCGCGAACGCCGCCGCCGCGTCCTCGAAGCGGCCAAGTGCCACCAGCACGAAACCCTGCTGCATCAGCGCGGGCGTGGTGCGCGCCGCGGTCACTCCCGCGTCGTGCATCTTGCGCAGCGCCACCTGCGCGTGACTCCAGGCCTCTTCCAGCCCGCCCACCTGCAGCGCGTGGCGCGAGGCGTAGTAGTGGAACTCCCAGTAGTCGGGCGGATGCGCGGGATTGAGCAGCGGGTGCGCGGCGTCGAGGCTGCGCTTGCCGGCCACGGCGTCGCCCTTGCCGAGCGCGATCGATGCGCGGATCAGGTGCGACCTCGCCAGCAGCGAGCGGAAGTCGTGGGTTCGCGCGAGGCCTTCGATCGCGTCGAGCTCCGCTTGCAGGCGCGGCGCCCAGGTGGCGTCGTAGAACAGCGCGTCGATCAGCATCAATTGCCACAGCGCGCGACTGTAAGGGCCGACGTCCACCGATGTGGCGACGGCGGCGCCCGCCTGGAAGAAATCCTCGCTGCGCACGCGATCGAGGGTGAGGCCCAGCATCGGCAGCGCCGCCGTGGCGGCGCGCAGCGCGATTTCGCGATCGACGGCGGTCCCCAGCGCGGCAAAAGCGCGCTCGAGGTCGTCGGTGACGCCGTCGACGCTCTCGCGCCGCTCGGCCGCGAGCATCAGGCGCGCGGCGAGCACGAAGAGCGCCAGCGGCGAGCGATCGTCGCATGGGCGCGTCATCTGCGCGACGCGCTGCGCGCGCACGTCGAAGCCTTCATGCGACTGGGTGTCGAACAGCGTGCACTGGATCAGGCCGCACGCGGCCAGCTCGAGACCTTCGGTGTCGCCTGCGTCGGCGAAGCGTGCCTCGGCGGCCAGCCAGTCGGTGCGGGCGAGTGCGAGATCGTCGAACTGGTGGAGATAGCCGCGCCAGAAGTGTGACCAGCCGCTGACCGCGGTCACCCGCGAAGTATCGCCAAGGGCACGACGCAATCCGCGCAGGCCGTGGCACTGGAGCTCCCTTTCGCCGGCCGCGCGGCTGGCGATCGTTGGTGCGCGCGCCGCATCGCCCACGGCAGCGGCGGGGACAACGCGCAGATCGGGACGTCGTGGTGTCATGAACCTGCCCCTGAACACGAGGATCATAGTCCAGACGCTGTCGCAATGATCGACCGGATTTCCGGGAACGTATTGCGCCCGTGCGGCC
>DATBOK010000043.1:0-1801 GCA_036553845.1 Casimicrobiaceae bacterium | reverse complement strand
TGACGTCGGCGAACACCGTCGGCTCGACGAAATAGCCGTTGGCGAGCCGCGGGTCGGCCGGGCGCTTGCCGCCGATCATCAGCCGCGCGCCCTCCTCGCGGCCGAGCGCGATGTAGCGCATCGTCTTGTCGAACTGCGCCTCGCTCGACAGGCAGCCGACCTCGGCGTCGGCGTCGGTGGGCAGGCCGATCCTGAGCGCCGCCACCTTGCGCACGATCGCGTCCAGCGCGGCGTCGTGGATGCGCTCGTGCAGGTAGACGCGGCTCGTCGAGTTGCACGACTGGCCGGTGACGTAGCGGAAGTTCATGCCGCGCACGACGCCGTCGGCGATCTCCTCGGGCGAGGTGTCGTCGCAGGCGATCAGCGCATTCTTGCCGCCGAGCTCCAGCGTCAGCGCCTTCAGCGTCGCGCTCGCGGCCTGCATCACCGCGCGCCCGGCGTTGACGCTGCCGATGAAGCCGATCTTGGCCACCTGCGGGTGCGACGCCAGCGCGGCGCCGGCATCGCGGCCGCCGGTGACGACATTGAAAACCCCGGGCGGGAACACGTCGTGCCAAAGCTCCGCGATGCGCAGCGCCGACAGCGGCGTCTGGTCGGCCGGCTTGATGATCAGCGTGTTGCCGGCGGCGAGCGGCGCGCCGCATTTGCCGGCGACGAACAGGAGCGGATGGTTGAACGCGCCAATGCGCGCGACGACGCCGAGCGGCTCGCGCAGCGTGTAGTTGAGGATCCCCGGCTCGACCGGAATCGTCGCGCCCTTGATCTCGGTGACCAGCCCGGCGAAGTGCTCCATGTAGGCGACGCTGATGTCGACGTCGTAGCGCATCGCCTGCAGCGGATTGCCGGCATCGAGCGCATCCAGCCATGCCAGCTCGTCGGCGTGCGCGCGCAGGATCGCCGCCGCCTCGCGGATGCACTGCGCACGCTTCTGCGCCGGCGTGTCGCGCCATGCGGCAAACGCGGCGCGTGCGGCCGCCACCGCGCGCGCCACGTCGTCGGCGCCGCCGTCGCTGGCGGTGCCCAGGTTCTCGCCGGTGGCCGGGCACGACACCGCAGTCACCGCACCGGACAGGGACGGGTGCCATGCGCCGCCGTAGTAATGCTCGCGCCTCGCCGGCAGCGTGAATCGGGCCTTCGTCGAATCGCGTGCGTTCACGCTCGGGTCCTCAATTCTGCTCGCGCGGAATCTGCCGCAGCAGGGCGGATGACACGGCACGCGCATATTCCGGCGCGACGTGCACGTCGATCACGCATACGTGTCCCGCTGCGACGTGGGCGACGGCCTCGGCGAGCGCCGCCGCATAGGCGGCTTCGGTGTCGACGGGGCCGAGGCCGATCGCGCCCTGGCCGCCGGCGAGCGCGGCGAGATCGAGCGGTGGGTCGCTCATGCGCATGCCGATCCAGCGATTCTCGACCGGACGCTGCCGCACGCGCGCCGTGCGTTCCTGGTGCAGTTCATCATTGAAGAAAGAGTGGTTGTTGGCGACGATCGCCAGCAGCGGGATGCCGTAGTGCACGGCCGTCCACAGCGCGGTGACGCCCATCAGGTAGTCGCCGTCGCCGAGAATCGCCACCGGCAGGCGGCCGCTCGATTGCAACGCGAGTGCGGCGCCCACCGCCATGCCCGGCCCGGACCCGATCCCGCCGCCGCCGTCGAAGCCGATGTAGTCGAGCGGATCGTCGAAGCGGCAGAACTGCCCGGGCCAGCCGATCGGCAGGCGGATGTACGACGGGCGGTGCGCGGCGAGCGTGTCGACCGTGACGCGCGCCATCGTCTCGATCGACACGCCGCGCGGCTGCG
>DATBOK010000038.1:0-9052 GCA_036553845.1 Casimicrobiaceae bacterium | reverse complement strand
TCGCCGCCATCGCCGCCGTTGCCGACGGATACGGATCAATGACTACGAGGGCGTCCACCTTCTTCATCGCCTCGGCCATTTCCTTGCCGCGCGTCTGGCTGTTGGGGGCATGCCCCCAGTAGACGACTGCACGCAGGTTGGAATCCTGGTCGATCAGGTCGTTCTTCTCGGTGACGCCGTCGATCCAGCGCGACACCGTGATGCCCGGCTTCTCCATCATCGCCTGCGACGCGAAGCGCTTGAGCATCCAGTCGTACGGCACGCCCCACACCGCGGCGAAATGCTTCCACGCGCCGGCGGCGACGCCGTAATAGCCGGGCAGCGAGTCGGGGTTAGGACCGATGTCGGTGGCGCCCTGAACGTTGTCGTGCCCGCGGAAGATGTTGGCGCCGCCGCCCGACACGCCGATGTTGCCCAGTGCGAGCTGCACGATGCAGGATGCACGCACCATGGCGTTGCCGATCGTGTGCTGCGTCTGCCCCATGCACCAGACGAGGGTCGATGGCCGGTTCTTCGCCATCATCTCGGCGACCTGGTAGACCTGCGCCTCCGGCACCCCGGTCACTTCCTCGACCTTGTCAGGCGTCCACTTCGTCATCACCTCGTCACGCACCTTGTCCATGCCGTAGACGCGGTCGTGCAGGTATTTCTTGTCTTCCCAGCCGTTCTTGAAGATGTGGCGCAGCACGCCGAACAGGAACGCGACGTCGGTACCCGAGCGCAGGCGCACGTAGTAGTCGGCGTGCGCGGCGGTGCGCGTGAAGCGCGGGTCGACGACGATCATCTTCGCGCCGATTTCCTTGGCGTGCAACATGTGCACCATCGACACGGGGTGCGCTTCGGCGGCGTTGCTGCCGATGTACAACGCGCATTTCGTGTTCTGCATGTCGTTGTACGAATTGGTCATCGCCCCGTAGCCCCAGGTGTTGGCGACGCCGGACACGGTGGTCGAGTGGCAGATGCGCGCCTGGTGGTCGCAGTTGTTGGTGCCGAAGAACGACACGAACTTGCGCATCAGGTACGAGCCCTCGTTGCTGTGCTTGGAGCTGCCCACCCAGTACACGGCGTCGGGGCCGGACTCCTGGCGGATCGCGAGGAGCTTGTCGCCGACCTCGTTGATCGCCTGCTCCCAGGACAGCCGCTGCCACTTGCCGCCGACGAGCTTCATCGGCGTCTTCAGCCGGTGCGAGTCCTCGTGCATGCCGTGCTCGCGCACCGAGGCGCCCTTGGCGCAATGGCCGCCCAGCGAAATCGGCGAATCGAACACCGGCTCCTGGCGCACCCACACGCCGTTCTCGACGACGGCGTCGATCGCGCAGCCGACCGAGCAGTGCGTGCACACCGTGCGGTGCACCTCGCGCTTCACGGCGCTGGCATCGTCTGCAGCGCTCGCGCTGCCCACCGTGCCGAGCGGCAGCTGCGTCGCGAACGCACCGGCGCCGGCGACGAGGCCCGAGCGCTTGAGGAACGCGCGGCGATCGTAGGTCGCGGCGTGCGCAGCGGCCCGGCGCAGGCGAGGCGTCACCACGGAATCGGAGGCGGATTTGCGCGTCAGCAGCATGGCGGCTCCCGGAATGCGTCGATCAATGGCGTGCGCTGGCGTAGTAGTCGCGCACGTGCGCGGTTTCGCGGTAGCCCTGGCTCGTGACTGGCGTGCCCGCAACGGTCGCGGGTGCCGGCGACGCGGCGGCCAGCGTGCCGACGCTCGCCGCGGCAGCACTAGAGGCACCGAGGGCGAACAGGAAACGGCGGCGGGACGAGATGGCGAAGGATGCGGCTGGCTGGGTGGGTTGGGTAGACGTAGACGGTTTCACGCCCAGGTCACGATGCTTGCGATCGTGCATGGCATTCTCCAAATAGACCCACCTCGCGACGGTTGTCAGGCAATGGCGAACGCGTCGCGTTCGATCGCCATCAGTGCCTGCATCAATTCTGCTACGCACCGGTAGTAATTGGCAACAGCGTTCCTATTTATTGCGTTGCAGCAATCATCGACCCAAGGACCGAGATGGCGGTCGAAAAACGCCTTTTGCTGGGCGAGCGGTCCGGGCGGACGCTCGGCAATGCCGAGCACCAGCACGCGCATCGTCTCGAGCAGCGCTGCCAGGTGGTCTTCGTAGAGGTCGGCGCGCGCGAGGCGTGCGAGCCCCAGGCGCACGAGATCGGCACGCACCTCCACCAGCGGCCGCTCCGACTTGGCGGCGCCGATCCAATGCGACGCATGCAGGTCGACCGGGCTCTTGCCTATGCCGACAAACAGCGCCGTGTACTCGTCGTCGGCCGGTTCCACCTGCATCACGCCGCTGGCGTCGCGCAGGCGGTTCCACGCGCGCGGCAGGCAGTCGTCGCCCTCGCCCGGCTCGAGCGCCGGCGCCGCGGCGATGAGGCGCAGCAGCGCCGCGTCGGGCGCGCGCGCGAACAACCGCGCCAGCACCGCGTAGAACTCGCCGCGCGCGCGATCCTCCGGCGCGAGGTTGGGATGCACGGCGACGGTGGCGCGCGGCTCAGAGCTCACGAACGTCGGCGCCGCGATCGGTGTTGTAGAGGTCGATGACGCGGCAGTCGGCGCACATCCGCAGGCGGTCGAGCGCGCCGGGTGCGGCGAACATCGAGTGCCCGGCGAGCCGCGCCAGCATGCCGTCGATCATCTTCGCCGCGCCGAGCGGCTTGCCGCAGCGGATGCAGCCGGCGATGGCGGCGGTGTTGAGCGCGCGCGGTGCCTTGACGCCGGCGTCGAGCCCGAGTCCCGGCACCAGCGTGATCGCGTCCTCGGGACAGGTCTTCGCGCAGATGCCGCATTGCACGCAGCGCGATTCGATGAAGCGCAGCTCGAGCTTGTCCTGGGCGTCGGCGAGCGCGCCGACCGGGCAGTTGCCGACGCAGGCGAGGCACATCGTGCAGGCGTCGACGTTCACCGCGATCGCGCCGAACGGCGCACCCGCCGGCAGCGGAATGCGCGTCTGCGGCGTCGGCGCGTGGGCGGCGAGGTGCTCGATCGCGAGCGCGAGCGTCGTGCGCTTGTCGGCGGTGGCGGCGAAGGTCGCGGCGATCCGCGGCGCAAGCGCGGGTGGCCAGTTCCAGAGCGCGTCCTCGAAGCGCGCCGGGTCGGCGTCGACCAGGCGGTAATGCGTCCCCTGGTAGCCGAGCGCATCGGCGATGATCTCGCCGACCTCCATCTGCGCCGCCAGCGCCGCTCGATACTGCGTCGCCTCGCTGCCGGTGACCAGCACGCCAACGCGCGCAGCGCCGTAGGCGAGCGCCGCCAGCCACAGGTCGAGGCCCGTCGCGGCGACGTGATGGACCTCCAGCGGGATCACCTGCGACGGCAGCCCGCGCCCCTTGCGCGCCGCGCGCGCGATCGCCTCCCGGCCATCGGCGGCATGCAAAAGGAGCACGGGATCGCGACCTCCGGCACGCGCATAGGTCTCCACCAGCGTGCGCACGCGGCGCGCGAGGTCGGCCACCGGCGGGTACGCATACGTCATTGCCCCGCTCGGGCAGACGGTGCCGCATGCGCCGCAGCCGAGGCAAAGGTGCGGCTCGACGGCCACGTGATCGCCATCGGCACGGATCGCGCGCGTCGAGCACACGTCGATGCACGCGCTGCAACCTTCGATGCGCGAGCGCTCGTGCGCACAGATCGAAGCCTTGTAGGCGAAGTAGCGCGGCTTCTCGAATTCGCCGCGCAACGTCGCCACCTCGGCCAGCACGCTTGCCTGCGCGGCGGGGTCGTCACCGGGCGCGAAGTAGCCCTCGGGCGTGTCGAATCCGGCGAGCGCGGGCGAGGCCTGCAGGTCGACGACCGCGTCGAAACGCTCGGCGCGCACGCGGTCGGCGCGCGCGAAGTCGATCGCCCCCACCGCGCCGCACGCGGCGACGCATTCGCGGTGGTCGCGACAGCGGTCCAGGTTGACCTGGTAGTCGAAGCCGATCGCGTGCTCGGGACAGGCCTTGATGCAGGCGTTGCAGCGCGTGCAGGCATCGAGGTCGATCGGGTTTTCCTGCCGCCATTCGACGTCGAACGCGCCCAGCCATCCGCTCACGCTCGACAGCGCGCCGCTTTGCACGGGAAAGGTTCGCACCGCCGGCAATTCCTCGCCGGGCGTCGGTGACGTCGCCAGCACGCTGACCGCGACCTTGCCGTCGAGCGCGCGCGCCCAGCCAAGCGCCGCGCCGAGCGGGCCGGCGATCAGCACGTGTCCCTCCGAGCGATAGCCGACGCTCGGTATGGGTGGCGGTTCGGGCAACGCCGCCGCGGTGATCAGCGCGGCGATCTTGGGCGTTGCCGCGCGCGCGTCGGCCGACCATCCTGCCGTTTCGCGCACGTTGACGAAGCGGATCGTCTGCGCATGGCCGCCGCGATCGGCGACGTCCTCGAAGAGCCGCGCTTCCTGCGTGCACGCGACCATCACGTCGCCTTGCGCGCCGTCGGCGAATCCGGCGAGTTCCTTGTGGCACAGCATCGTGCGTACCGTCGGCACCGCGGGCAGCGCGAGCGCGGTCGCCAGCGCGCCGGCGTCCAGCGGCTGGGTGCCGTTGCACGAGCAAAGGAACAGCGTCTTGTCGGCGACGCTCATCGCTTGTCCCCGCCTCGCGGCATCTGCGCGACGGTCTCGCTGGCGGACGTGGCGGACTGCCCTGCGTCCGCAGCCGCGGACGGCGTCGTGCGCGTCATCACGCCGGGCGCCGCGCCGGCGTCCTCGGCGCGTGCGAGCACGGCCGCGTGCGGGTTTACCGCGGACGCCTCCGTCGCATGGGCCGCTTCGTGAGTCGCCGCGTCGGTGCCGGATGCCGGTGCCCGCCCGGCGCGACCATCGCCCGGCGCGTCGGCATCACCACCGGGCAGACCGACCTTGCCGCCGTGCACGTCCAGACCCGGGCCCTGCGGATTGAGCGTGGCGACGCTGTGCGCGAGCCGCGCCAGCATCTCCGGCGCAATGGGGTCGGGCTGGCTGTAGTCGTCGATATAGACGTCGAGACCATCCATCACGTTGAAGCGCGGATCGCGCAGAAGCTTGCGCACCGCCGCGCGCCTGACGTCGGCGTCGACACCACCCTGCATGAACGCGGTGAAGTCCGAATCGAACGTCAGCGACTCGACGGGCGGCAACGGCGCAGGCGGCGGTGCGTCGACGGCAGAAGCCGGCGCGCCCGCCCCATCCGGCGCCGCGGAGGGTGGCGCCGGTGATGCGACGGTCGCGGCCGGCACGACCGGCGGCGCCGCGGCGCCGGGCGCGTCGTCCGCGCGCTCGCCGCGCGCCGCCGCACGCTTGCGCTTCGACCAGCGCGCCAGTGAAAAGCGCGCGTCGCCGCCTGGTTTGTCCGGTTCGCTCATGACTTCTGCGACTTGTCGTCCTTGACGAATGCGCCGGCGACGAACGGATCGTTGCGGCGACGCTTGCCCTTGAACTCTGGCTGGTAATTCGCGGCGACATAGGCATCCGCCCAGGCCATGATCTCCACCGGCATCGGCACCGGATCGACCGTTTCGCCGCCGTCCATCGAGCGCGCCGCCTCGTTGTAGCTGATCGTGGCGTACACCGGGTGCACGGGCGGCGTGCGCGTGTCGTCGCGACGCCACATGACGAATACCTGCGGCGCATCCTCCCGCAGGTTGAGATAGTAGCCCTCAGCCTCGCTGTGATGCAGGTCGAGCGCGAATCCCGCGAAGCGCCACAGCGTCATGCCGGGATCGTCGCGAAAGCACACCGGATCGAGCGGGCCGGCTTCGAGGTCGTCGCGCGGAACGCCTGCCACCTCGACGCTCCATGGCGCCCACTGCTCGCTCGCCCAGCGGCTCGCGAGCGGCGTGCGGCGCATCACGATATGGACCGGAAATCGTGGAATCGGCAGTGGACTCTCCTGCGACCGGCCGTGCGCAAGAAATCGCACACGCACCGTTCGTCGATTCCGACGGTAACGCGACGCGCACCATTTGGCAACCGCCGCGAACGCGCGGTTTCACTCTGCTACCATTCCCGGAACCGGGCTTGGCGCCGGGGACTCCAATGAACACGATGCGCAAGGTCATACAACTCGTCGACCAGCGCGACACCGGGCGCCCTGCGCGACTCGACGCGCTGCGCGGGGACGACGCGTCCGCGCCGCCGCTCGACATGCGCGGCCGGCCGCTGCACGACCTGCGCATCTCGGTGACCGACCGCTGCAACTTCCGCTGCGTGTACTGCATGCCGAAGGCGGTGTTCGACAGCGATTACAAGTTCCTCGCGCAGGACAAGCTGCTGACGTTCGAAGAGATCGAGCGCGTGGCACGCGCGTTCGTCGCGGCGGGCGTCACCAAGATCCGCCTGACGGGCGGCGAGCCGCTGCTGCGTCGCCGTCTCGAGCGCCTGGTGGAGATGCTGGCGAAGCTGCCGGTCGAGCTGACGCTGACCACCAACGGCGTGCTGCTCGCGCGCAAGGCCCGCGCGCTGCGCGACGCCGGCCTCACTCGAGTCACCGTCAGCCTCGACGCGCTCGACGACCCGACGTTCAAGGCGATGAACGACGTCGATTTCCCGGTTTCCGAGGTGCTCGCAGGCATCGACGCCGCGGCGGCCGCCGGCCTCGCGCCCATCAAGATCAACGCCGTGATCAAGCGCGGCCGCAACGAGCACGCGATCGTGCCGCTGGCGCGCCATTTCAAGGGCAGCGGCCACATCATGCGGTTCATCGAATACATGGACGTCGGCCATACCAACGGCTGGCGCATGGACGACGTGGTTTCCGCGCGCGACATCGTCGCCGCGATCGACCGCGCGATGCCGATCGAGCCGGCGGCGCCCAACTACGTCGGCGAGGTCGCGGAACGCTGGCGCTATCGCGACGGCAGCGGTGAAGTCGGCGTGATCGCGTCGGTCACGCAGGCATTCTGCAGCGACTGCACGCGCGTGCGCCTGTCGACCGACGGCAAGGTCTACACATGCCTTTTCGCGCGCAGCGGCGACGACCTGCGCGCGCGGTTGCGCAGCGGCGCGTCCGACGACGACATCGCCGCCGTCGTGCGCGCGATCTGGTCGTTGCGTTCCGACCGCTACTCGGAGCTCCGCAGCGCGGCGACGCGCACGCTCGACAAGGTCGAGATGAGCTACATCGGCGGATGAGCGCGCAGGGCCGCCCCAAGCGCGAATTAGCCCCGCAGCGCGTAGCGCGCAGGGAAGTCCAATCATCGCGGAGCGCCGCCCCAAGCGCGAATCGGCCCCGCAGCGCCTAGCGCGAAAGTCAACCAGGTGAACGCACCCGACCTCCATTACCGGCCGATGCTCACGCAGAACGCGCGGCCGGCGACTTTCGACGTCGCCGCCGTCGACGAGAACGGCGCGGCGCACCAGGTGCCGATCGCCGGCGAGCACCCGTTGACGATCTACGTCGACAAGCAGGAGCTGCTGACGCTGATGACGCTCGGCGCGGCGCCCGAGGCGCTGGCGATCGGCTACCTGCGCAACCAGCGGCTGGTGCACGACATCCGCGACATCGTCGCCGTGCAGGTCGACTGGGAAACCGCTTCGGTGGCGGTGAAGACGCGCGCAGGGCTCGCCGACCTCGCCGGGAAGACGGCCAGGCGCACCAAGACCTCGGGCTGCGGCCAGGGCACGGTGTTTGGCGACCTGATGGCGGAGATCGACGACGTGCGGCTGCCGCCGGGTGCGACGCTCACCCGCGCCGCGCTCTACGCGCTGCTCGATCGGGTGCGCGTGCACGAGACGATCTACAAGCAGGCCGGCGCCGTGCACGGCTGCGCGCTGGCGAGCAACGTCGGCGACGCCAGCGAGATCCTGATGTTCGTCGAGGACGTGGGGCGCCACAACGCGGTGGACGCGATCGCCGGGCAGATGTGGCTCGACGGCGTCGATGGCGGCGACAAGATCTTCTACACCACCGGCCGCCTCACCTCGGAGATGGTGATCAAGGCCGCGCAGATGGGCATCCCCTTCCTCGTGTCTCGCTCGGGCCTGACGCAAATGGGCTACGAGATCGCACAGAAGGTCGGCATGACGATGATCGGTCGCGCCACCAACAAGCACTACCTGCTGTTCACCGGCGCCGAGCGCTTTCGCGGATGAAGGGATGAGCGCCGAAGGGCTGCCCCGAGGCGCGTGCCCCCCTGAGGGGGGAGGCGCGCGCAGTGCGCTTCGGGGGGAGAGATGTTGATCAGCCGGGATGCCATCACCGGGCTCGTGCTCGCCGGTGGCCAGGGTCGGCGGATGGGCGGCGTCGACAAGGGACTCGTCGAATTCGACGGCCGGCCGATGGTCGCGCACGTGATCGCGCGGCTGGCGCCGCAAGTCGCGACGCTGGTGATCAACGCCAACCAGAATGCCGAGCGCTATGCGGCATTCGGCCATCCGGTGGTCGCCGACGCCGTCGGCGGCTTCGCTGGCCCGCTGGCGGGACTGCATGCAGGATTGACCGTCGCGAGAACTTCGCACGTCGTCACCGTCCCCTGCGATTCGCCTTTCCTGCCGGACGACCTCGCTGCGCGGCTCGCTGCCGCGATGTCGGCCGACGACGCGCAACTCGCCGTCGCCCGCACCGGCGACCAGCCGCATCCCGTGTTCGCGCTGGTGGCCGTGGGCGTGCTGCCGCATCTCGCGCGATTCCTCGAGAACGGCGGACGCAAGATCGACGCGTGGTACGCGACGCTGCGCGTCAGCGAAGTCGCATTCGACGACGAGGCCGCGGCGTTCCGCAACATCAACACGCGCGAAGAGCTCGCGGCCAACCTCGCGCGGCCATGATCCGCCTCGGCGAGGTGGTCGAAGGCCGCGACAACAACGTGCGCGTGCTGCGCCACGTCGCGGCGCTGATGGTGATCGTGTTCCATTGCTACGCGCTCACCGCGGTCCCGGACGCCGATCCGCTGCACCGGCTGGTGCCGGACGCGACGCTCGGCACGCTCGGCGTGCAGATCTTCTTCGCGCTGTCGGGCTTCCTCGTCACGCAGAGCTTCCTCGCCCACCGCGGCCTCGGCGCGTTCGTCGCGGCGCGCGTCCTGCGCATCTATCCCGCGCTGGTGGCGGCGACGCTCTTCACGATCCTGCTCACGGGTCTC
>DATBOK010000022.1:0-11108 GCA_036553845.1 Casimicrobiaceae bacterium | reverse complement strand
TTTCTCGCGCCCCGCCTTCAGCACGGCGACGGGCAGGTGCGGAGTCATCGCGGATCGCGCGCCGCGGCGCCGTTCACGCGGTGGCCACGCCGAGCGCGTGCCCGATGAGCCATGTCAGCGCGCCGGCGCCGGCGCCGAGCGCGAGCAGGCGCAGCCCCGAGCGCCAGGCGTGGCGTCCGGTGAACAGCGACAGCACGGCGCCCACGGCGAACAGCGCGGCGCCGGTGGATGCGATCGACGCCGCGAGCGCATGCGTCGCGCGCAGCACGAACGGCAACAGGGGTATGGCGGCGCCGAGCGCGAACGCGCACCACGACGTGGCCGCGGCGCCGAATGGCGAACCCAGCTCGTCCGGGTTGAGGCCGAGCTCCTCGCGTGCCAGCGTGTCGAGCGCGTGCTCGGGATCGGCGACGATTTTCTGCGCGACCCGCTCGGCTTCGCGCCGCGGCAGGCCCTTTGCAGCGTAGATGAGGGCGAGCTCCTGCGCCTCGGCGTCGGGATATTGCGCGAGCTCGTCGCGCTCGAGCCCAATCTGGTATTCGAAGAACTCGCGCTGCGAGCGCACCGAGACGTATTCGCCGGCCGCCATGGCGAATGCGCCGGCGGCGAGCCCGGCCACGCCGGACAGCACGACCAGCGGCGCGCTCGCGCTGGCGCCGGCGACGCCGAAGATGAGGCTGGCGTTGGACACCAGCCCATCGGAGACGCCGAACACTGCGGCGCGCAGGTTGCCACCGCCCGCAAGACCGCGATGGCGGCGCTCGACGCCGCCCGCAGCCGGCGCGGCGTGGCCCGGGTCGACGCCCGCGGCACCTTGCGAGTAGATCGACATGCCGCGCACCTTCATCGCCGACAGCACGGGTCGCAGGCGGCGCGGCCCTACCAGGCCGACGAGCCTTGCCACGATGCGCGTGCGGCGATCGGCGACGTAGGGGCCGGGGGCCGGGGAACCGCGCGCCGTCAGCTGCGCCTGCCAGATCGCCGCCTGCGCCAGCGCCTCGCCGGCGAGGCGCACGAAGAGCTCACCGCGCGCGTTGTCGCGCTCGGCGTCGGCGCAGGCGCGGTAGAGCACCGCCGCGCGCTGCTCCTCGCGCCAGGATTCGAGCGGATTCATCGTCGAGGCACCGGCGGCGCGCTCGCGACAATCATGCTCACTGCGGCACGCCGACGATGCCGTCGATACGTTGCATCACCTGCGGCGTGAGCCTGGCCACGACGTCGAGCGCCTTCAGGTTGTCGGCGACCTGCGCCACGCGTGATGCGCCGGTGATCACCGTCGATACATGAGGATTGGCGAGGCACCACGCGATGGAGAGTTGCGCGAGCGTGCACGAGAGGTCGTCGGCGACCGGCTTCAGGGCCTTGACCCTGGCGATCGCCGCGCGGTCGGAGAGGCGCTCCTTCAGCCATTCGTAGCCCTTGAGCGCGCCGCGCGAATCCTGCGGAATGCCGTCGTTGTACTTGCCGGTGAGCAGGCCCGAGGCGAGCGGGCTCCACGTGGTGGTGCCGATGCCGAGGTCGCGGAACACGCGCGCATATTCGACCTCGACGCGCTCGCGATGCAGCAGGTTGTATTGCGGCTGCTCCATCACCGGCTTGTGCAGGTGATGCCTGTCGGCGATCTCCCAGGCGCCGTAGATCTCCGCCGCCGACCATTCCGAAGTGCCCCAGTAGATCGCCTTGCCGGCGGTGACGATGTCGTGCATCGCGTGCACGGTCTCCTCGAGTGGCGTGTCGGGGTCGGGACGGTGGCAGAACACGAGGTCGACGTAGTCGAGGCCGAGACGCGCGAGCGAACCGTCGATGGCCTGCATCAGGTACTTGCGATTGAGCGTGTTCTTCTCGTTGGGCCCGGGGTGGAGCCCCCAGAAGAACTTGGTGGACACGATGTAGGAGGCCCGCCGCCAGCCGGTCTTCTTCAGCACCTCGCCCATGATCGATTCCGACTGGCCGTTGGCGTACACCTCGGCGTTGTCGAAGAAGTTGACGCCGGCATCGTGCGCCGCCGCCATGCATTCGCGCGCGAGGTCCGCGCCCATCTGGTTGCCATAGGTGATCCAGGAGCCGAGCGAAAGGGCGCTCACCTTGAGCCCGGAGCGTCCGAGCCTGCGATAGGGCATGGGGGTCATTGGCGGTTTTCCGGTGACGGAGCGCTGCGGGCGGCGCTCGACGGCGCGCTAGAATGCGCGGTCCAATTTTACCGGAAGCGACTCCATCATGCCGCAACGCCGCAAGCCGCCGCTCGACGTCGAAGCGCTGTGGGGCCTCAAGCGCATCGGCACGCCGGCGCTGTCGCCCGATGGCACCACCGCGTGTGCCGCCGTGACGTCCTTCGACATGGACACCAACGAAGGCCGCATCGAGCTGTGGCTGTTCGCCACCGGATTCGGCGCCGGACGCGGCAAGCCGCGCATGCTCACGGCCGGCGACAAGGACAGCGACCCCGTGTGGTCGCCCGACGGGCGGCACATCGCGTTCACGGCCAAGCGCAAGGACGACGTCGAGCCGCAGGTCTACCTGATCGCCGTGGACGGCGGCGAGGCGCGCCGCCTCACTTCGCTCAGCACCGGCTGCGCCGGACTCAAGTGGTTCCCGGACAGCCGGCGCATCGCCTTCATCTCCCGCGTGTGGCGCGACCTGGCCTCAGACGCTCAGCATGCGAAGCGCCTGAAGGAGCGCAAGGAAGACAAGGTCAAGGCGATCGTGACCGAGCGTGCCGAATACCGGTACTGGGACCATTGGGTCGCCGACGGTCGCGAGCCGCACGTCTTCGCCTGCACGATCGCCACCGGCCGCAGCGAGGACCTCTTCGCCGGCACCGGCCTCGCGCTGCCGCCGTGGGAGCCGACGGCGGCGGACTACGACATCGCGCCGGATGGCGGCGAGATCGCGGCCAGCATCGACCCCGCCGCCGAGCCCGGCATGATGAACCGGCGCGACATCGTGCTCATCGATACGCGCACCCGGCGCAAGCGCGTGCTGACGGGCGACAGCGGCATGGACGACGCCATGCCGGTGTATTCGCCCGACGGCCGCACGCTGGCGCAGATCGCGTACAACACGAAGCGCGCATTCAACGACCAGGGGCACCTGCGCCTCGTCGACCGCCGCTCCGGCACGGTGAAGAAGTTGCTGACCCGCCTCGATCGCCAGGTCGCGCATCTGCGATTCACGCCCGACGGCGTCGCGCTCCTTTTCACCAGCGAGCATCACGGGCGCGTCTACCTCTGCCGTGTCGCGCTGCGTGGGGAGGTGCTGTCGATGATCGCCCGCGGCGGCACGATCGGCGGCTTCGCGCAATCGCGTGACGGCCGCGTGATCGCCTTCGACCGCGCGAGCTACGCGCATCCGCCGGCACTGTTCGCGGTCGCCGGCGACGGCCGCGCAGAGCGCCCCATCGAATCGCTCAATTCGGCGTTGCTGGCGCGACATGCGCTCGGCGAGACCCGCGAATACACGGTCAAGGGATTCGGCGGCGAGCCGGTGCAGCTGTGGGTCACGTATCCACCCGGATTCGATCCGGCGCGCAAATGGCCGCTGATGCATTCGATCCATGGTGGTCCGCACGCGGCGCACCACGACGGTTGGCACTTCCGCTGGAATTCGCACGTGTTCGCCGGCAAAGGCTACGTCGTCGCCATGGTCAACTACCACGGGTCGTCGGGCTTCGGCCAGCGCTTCATCGAGTCGATCACCGGCCAGTACGGCAAGAAGGAATTCGCCGACGTCGAGGCCGCCACCGATTTCCTGCTGGCGAAGGGCTACATCGACCGCGCGCGGCTGACGGCCACCGGCGGCAGCTACGGCGGTTACATGGTCGCCTACATGAATGGCCATACCGACCGTTACCGCAGCTACGTGTGCCACGCCGGCTGCTACGACTGGGTGTCGATGATGGCCACCGACGGTTATCGCTTCTTCGCCAGCGAGCTCGGCGCGTTCCACTGGAACGACGAGGCGCGGGTGATGTCGCAGTCGCCGCATCACTTCGTGCGGCGCGCGAAGACGCCGACGCTCGTCGTGCACGGCGAGCTCGATTACCGGGTGCCCGCAACGCAGGCGCTGCAGTACTACAACACGCTCAAGGCGAAGGGCGTGGCAGCGCGCCTCGTGTACTTTCCCGACGAGAACCACTGGATTCTGAAGCCGCAAAACTCGCGTCTGTGGTATCGCGAATTCTTTGCGTGGCTCGCGCGCGAGGCCGCAGGCGGCGCGGTGGCGCGGGCCTCGCGGCGACGCTGACACGCCCGGGCGTGGCCGGAGCGTCGATGGCGCCCGTGCCGCGACGCCGCTCAAGAATCGAAAGCGATGCGCCGCGTCGCGGCTAGAGCGTCGAAGGCGCCGTGCCGCGCCGCTCTAACCGTTCCTGGCAGGCGATGCAGCGCGCGGCCGAAGGGCTGACCGCGAGACGCGCTGGCGCGATCGGCTGGCCGCAGTCGACACAGACGCCGTAACTGCCGTCGGCGATGCGCGTGAGCGCGACCTCGACTGCCGCCAGTTCGCGCACGTCGCGCGACACCTGCGCGATGTCGAGCGCGGCCCATTCGTCGGCGACGGCCCAGTCGTCGGTGTCCTCGAGCCTGTTGCGCAACGCCATCACCTTGGGGTCGTCGTGATCGGCGAATTGCTCGCGGATTTCGGCACGCAAGTCGTGCCGGCGCTTGATCAGCTCGGCCTTGGCAGCGAGGAAATCGGGCGAAGTGGGGATGTTTTTGGCCATCTCAAGTCCTTGAAATCGCCGGCGTCACCCGTATGTGGTCGGGCACAGGCACCCGCGGGCAGTGGCTCCGGGCGCCTTGCCCCAAAACCGGAATCACGACCCAGACCGAGGAGATTTCAATGCACCATCTACGAGTATACGACCCGTTCGGACGCGCCGCGCTGCATGATGCTTTCGGCGACATCGTACGCGACTTCCTGAGCCCCGCACGCACGGATGGCCAGACGCTGACGATCCGCTCGGACGTCAGCGAGACCGACAACGCCTACATCGTGCGCGCCGAGATCCCCGGCGTGAAGAAGGACGACATCCAGGTGACGATCGACGGCGGCGACGTCACGATCGGCGCGGAGGTGAAGCGCAGCAACGAAATCCGCGACGGCGAGCGCGCGCTGCGCACCGAGCGCTACGAGGGCTCGGCGTTCCGCAGCTACGCTTTCGCCAGCGACATCGACGAGGCCGCGAGCGAAGCCCGCTACGACAACGGCGTGCTCGAGCTCAAGCTCGCCAAGAAGGCGCAGCTCGCCGGACGCAAGCTGACGGTGCAGTAAGGCCGCGCGCCGCGAGGCGCATCAGCGGATGCGGCGCGGGTTGAACTCCTCCTCGATGTTGTCGCGGAAGTAGCTCCACGGCGACGACGAGGAGGCGAGACGGCGCCACATCTCCGGCGACACGCCGGCGTATTCGAATGTACCGGCCGCGAGCTCGACCACGAGCTTGCGGCTTTTCTCGTCGTAGCCGGCGGCGCGCAGGTTGCCGCCGGCGAGCTTCTTCATTTCCATCGCAGCGCCCGTTCTCGCGTTCTCGGGTGCAGGCAGGCGGTCGCGTCGGCCGTCGCCCCGCGCTGATCTGCCCATGCCGGCCTTGCGCAAGCGCATGCCGCCAGCACCACCTGCGCCCGGTATGATGCCCGCGCTGCCGCGAATTTTCCACATCTGTCCCACCCATGCGCCGCCTGATGCCCGCGATCGTCGTTGCCGCCTGCGCAGCGCTCGCGCTGGCGCGGCCGGTCGCGGCACCGGCGGCCGGCGACGCGCCGAATGGCACGCTGCGCGTCGACTTCCCCATCGGCGAGACGAGCTTCGACCCGGCGGCCGCCAACGACGCCGCGTCCGGCAGCGTGATCGAGGCGATCTTCGACACGCTGATCGAATACGACTACCTGGCGCGACCGGTGAAGCTGGTGCCGCATGCCGCGTCGCTGGCGGAGATCACCGACAACGGGCGTACGTTCACCTTCCGCATCCGCAAGGGCATCTACTTCCAGGACGATCCGGCATTCGGCGGCCGCAAGCGGGAACTCATCGCGGCCGACTTTGCCTACAGCTTCGAGCGCCATCTCGATCCGGTGCTACATTCGCCGTGGTCGTTCGTGCTGGAAGGCAAGCTCGAAGGCGGTGACGCCGCACAGGCGGCGGCGCGGAAGACCGGCAAGTTCGATTACGACGCGCCGCTGGCGGGCCTCGAAGTGGTCGACCGCTACACGCTGCGCGTGCATCTCACCGCGCCCGACTACCGGTTCCCGTACAAGATCGCCATCCCGTCGATGTGCGCGCTGGCGCGCGAGGTCGTCGAGCGCTACGGGCGCGACGTCGGCGCGCACCCCGTCGGCACCGGGCCGTACCGGCTCGGCGAGTACAAGCGGAGCTCGCGGATCGTGCTCGAGGCCAATCCGGCCTATCGCGATGACACCTACGTGCCCGCGGGGCCGGTCCCCGACGTGTGGAAGCCGGTGGCCGCATCGCTCGCCGGCAAGCGCCTTCCGCGCAACGCGCGCGTCGAGATCAGCGTCATCGAGGAGGAGCAGTCGGAATGGCTCGCGTTCCTCAACGGCGAGCTCGACCTGCTCGAGATCTTCCCGAACCAATTCATCGACGAGCTGCTGGTCGACGGCGAGCTGCGGCCGATCTACGCCAAGCGTGGCATCCAGCACCAGGTGTTCATGCGGCCGAACGTCTGGTGGACGTACTTCAACATGGAGGACCCGCTGGTCGGCGGGTACACGCAGGAGAAGATCGCGCTGCGGCGCGCGATCGCGATGGGGTGGGACGCCGACGAGTACATCCGGGTGGTGCTGCACGGTCGCGCCATTCCTGCGCAGGGCATCATCCCGCCGGACATCCAGGGCTATACCGCGCGCAAGACGATCGCGCAGGTGTATGACCCTGCCGCATCACGCGCGCTGCTCGACCGCTTCGGCTACAGGGACCGCGACGGCGACGGCTACCGCGAGACGCCGGACGGCAAGCCGCTGACGCTTGTCTACTGGTCGTCGCCCAATTCGCTGACTCGCCAGTCCGACGAGTTGTGGAAGCGGCGGATGGACGCGATCGGCCTGCGCATCGAGTTTCGCAAGGACCGCACGCCGGAGCTGCGCAAGATGGCGCGCCAGGGCAAGATCATGATGCGCAGCGACGGCTGGAACGCCGACTATCCGGACGCCGAGAACTTCATGCAGGTGCTGTACGGGCCCAACATCGGCCAGGCCAACGATTCGCGCTTCAAGCTGCCGGCGTTCGACGCACTCTACGACGAGGCGCGCACGCTGCCCGATGGCGACGCGCGCACCGCGCTGTTCGCGCGGATGACCGACCTCGTGCTCGCCTACGCGCCGTTCCGCATGACGTACCACCGTCTCGAGGATCCGGTGGCGCAGCCGTGGGTGCATGACTACGTGCCGCACCCGATCAGCACGCAGACGTGGAAATACGTCGCGGTCGACCCGCACCGCTAGGCGCCGTGGTCGGCGTCAGTTGAGCATGAACGGGTTGGTCGACTTCTTCGGCACCTTGAGGGGCTCGCAGTCCGTCAGGCCGACGGCGACGTTCTCGCGGATCAGCGTGAGGTCGCTGGTGCTGCCGCGAAGCTCCATCAGGCCGTTGGTGTAGCGCACGCCGGTCTGCGTCGACACCTGGTAAAGCGTGACGAGGTGCTCGTCGGGCGGCATCAGGATTCGCGCCTCCTGCTCGGTGAAGCGCACGACGATGCGCTGGCCCTGGAGCTTGCAGGCGAACGTGTCCTTCGAGATCTCCATCTCGCCACTCGACGTCGCGCACGCGGCGAGGGTGATGACGGCCATGCAGGGGAGGATGCGGGCGGCGAGCGCGGCGGCGCCGCGATGCGGCAGCGTAAGGCGCTTGCGGGGTCGGGCGGTCATCGGCCCGAGGATAGCATGCGAGGCTGCGCGTTCGCGCGCCTCAGCACTCCGTGACGTTGATCGCCGCGCCGCCGAGCGACGCCTGCTTGTAGCGTCCTGCCATCGCGCGCCCCGACTCGATCATCGCGTTGACGACGCTGTCGAGTCCGTTGGGCGGCTGCGGCCGCGCGAGCGCCGCCTGCGCCGAGGCGTGCGCATGCGCGGCGCCGGCGGCGTTGCGTCCGATGCAGGGCTGCTGGATGTGGCCCCCATCGGGGTCGCACGCCTGTCCGAGGTGCGGCGCGAGCGCCAGTTCGGCGGCGTGCAGCATCTGCGCGTTGGTGCCGCCCAGCACGGCGGCATAGCCGGCGGCGGCCATCGCCGAGGCGACGCCGATCACGCCCTGACACCCTGCCTGGCGCAAGCCCATCCCGCGCAGCAATGCGCCGACCACCCCGGCGGTCATCAGGAATTCGATCGTGCCCACTTCCTCGGCCAGCGGCCGGGCCTTGCGCCAGTGCGCGAGCAGCGCCGCCACCGGCCCCGCCGAGCCGCTGGTGGGTGCGGCGACGACACGGCCTCCGGCGGCGTTCTCTTCGGCCACCGCCTGCGCCATCACCGAGCACCACTGCGCCGGCGTGCCGTCGCTCGCGCGAAGCGCGATGGCCTGCGCCGCGGCGCGCCGTGTGCGTCCGCCTGGCAGCGGCGTGTCGGTGGCGAGCCCGCGATGCACGGACGCGCGCATCGTCTCGCCGTACGCGAGCAGCGTCGTCTTGACGTCGCCGGGGCTCTTGAACACCGTCTCGTTGGCGAAGCCGATCGCGGCGAGCTTCTTGCCGACGACCTCGCCGGCGTCGATGAGCGCCGCGGCAGTGACGAACGGGTAGGGCACGCGCGGCGATTCGCGCACGCGCCGCAGGTGCGCGGGATCGACGATCTCGCCGTCGCCGATCGAGTAGTAGTCGCGCTCGGCGAGCACGTCGCCGCGCGCGCCGCGCGCCACGAAGCGCATCGCGTTGCTGGCACCGGGGACTGCGCGGTCGACGCGAAAGGCGATGTCGCGCTCGGCGTCGAAAGCGACCGGCTGGCGGCCGTTGAGCGCCAGCGTGCCGCTCGACTTGACTGCCTTCGACCGCGCGCGCATCGAGGCGGCATCGCAGTCCTCGGGCGATGCGCCGCCGAGACCGGCGACGATTGCTTCGGCGGTGGCGCTGTCGCGGCTGGCGCAGGCGAGACCGCCATACAGCTCGACGTCGATGCGCGCCGCGGCGCGCGCCATGCCGTCGGCCTCCAGCGCGTGCACGAATCGCCGTGCGGCGGCGAGCGGGCCGAACGTCTGCACCGACGACGGCCCGGGGCCGGCGCGCAGCACCTCGAACACGCTCACGTACATGCGCGCAGCCCTCCAGTCGGTCGCCCGCGGCCCGAGCGTCGCTTCAATGCGCGAAGCGGATCGCGTCCGGGTAGGAAAGGACCTCCGGCAACGCGGCATCCGCGCGCACCGCCGCCTGCATGGATTGCCACCAGCCGGCGTCGATGAGGTCGCGATGATAGCGCAGGAACGCCTCGCGGATCGCGCCGTCCGTCAGCAGAAACGTGACGAATTCCTCGGGAAACACGTCGCGCGCGGCGACGTCGTACCAGATCTCGCCGGACATCTCGTCGTGCCCGGGCGGCGGCGGCGGTATGCGGCGGAACCGGCAGTCGCCGAGATATTCGATTTCGTCGAAGTCGTAGAACACAACCCGCCCGTAGCGCGTGACGCCGAAATTCTTGAACAGGAGGTCGCCGCAGAAGATGTCCACCGCGGCGAGCTCGCGGATGGCGTCGCCGTACTCGCGCACGCCATGATCGCGCGCGAGGCCCGTCGCCGCCGCGAGGTACAGGTTGAGCGGCGTCAGCCGGCGCTCGATGTAAAGGTGGCGGATGACGATGCGGTCGCCATCGTCCTCCAGCATCGATGGCACCGAGCGCGCGAGCTCGGCCAGCAGCGCGGGTTCGAAGCGCTCGCGGGGGAAGGCCACGTTCGAGTACTCGAGGACGTCGGTCATGCGGCCGGCGCGATCGTGATGCTTGACCAGCTGGTACTTGTGCATGACGCGCCCGCGGTCGGTGTCCTTCGACGCCGCAATGTCGTCGCGGATCATCTTGAACACCCACGGGAACGACGGCAGCGTGAACACCATCATCACCAGGCCCCTGATGCCGGGCGCCACCACGAAGCGGTCGGTGGAATGCCGCAGGTGATGCAGCAGGTCGCGGTAGAACAGCGCCTTGCCATGCTTGGCGAGTCCGAGCATCGTGTAGAGCTCGGACGCCGTCTTGTCGGCGCAGACATCCTGCAGGAACTCGACGTAGGCCGACGGCACGTCCATGTCGACCAGGAAGTACGCGCGGTTGGCGGAGAACAGCAGCGCGAGCTCCTGCGGGTCGGTGAGCAGCGCGTCGATGTACAGCCGTCCGCGCGCGTCGTGCTTGATCGCAGCGACGAACGGATACCGTCTGCTGCCGTTGATGATGCGCCCCGGCAGGTACGCGGTGCGGTTGCGGAAGAACGGCGACGACAGCACCTGCACCTGGTGATTCGCCTCGAGCCTGAACGGCCGCGGCAGCACGCGGCGCAGGCGGCCGGTGATATTGACGATGTCGCGGCGGAAATCGGCGAAGCGCGGCGTCAGGCCGATGTCGAGGACGATGTCGATCAGCGCCTGGCGCAACCCGCGCTGCAGCGGATAGTAGCTGCGGTACGACGGCGGGTCCGATTCGATGTGCGCGGTGGCGATCGCCGGGCGCACGAAGATGAAGCGGTTGTTGAAGTAGCTGCGATGCAGGATCTTGCAGGTGACGGTGTTGAAGAACGTCTCCGCGCACTCGGGCTGCTTGTGGTCGACGAGGCGCGCGATGTAGTGCTGCTTGACCGCCGCCCACAGCACGTCCAGCGCCGCGGCCGGCAAGGACGCCGGCGCGAACTCGCGCTCGATGCGCGCCACGGTCTCGGCCACCCGCATGTCGTAGAAGTCGATGCGGTCGCGCGCGACATGGCCGATGGCGAGCCAGTTGCAGGCCTCGAAATGGCGACGCGCGGCACGCGCGCACTCGCGGAACAGCGCGTAGTGGCGGTCGAAGCCTTCGACCAGCGCGCCGGCGATGGCGCGCGCCGCGCGATCGGAATCGAGCGGCGTGAGGACGGCCGGGATCGCAGTCACGGCGATGCGCTGTCGCCGCCGCGATGCGGCCGGCCGCTCAGTCCTT
>DATBOK010000244.1:0-5156 GCA_036553845.1 Casimicrobiaceae bacterium | reverse complement strand
CCTCTTGATCGGCATCGTCAAGAAGAATGCCATCATGATGATCGACTTCGCCATCGACGCCGAGCGCAACGAGGGCATGAGCGCGCGCGACGCGATTCACCAGGCGGCACTGCTGCGCCTGCGGCCGATCCTGATGACGACGTTCGCGGCGCTGTTCGCCGCGGTGCCGCTGATGCTGAGCTTTGGTGTGGGCGCCGAATTGCGCCGGCCGCTCGGCCTTGCGATCTTCGGCGGCCTCATCGTCAGCCAGATGCTGACGCTGTTCACCACGCCGGTGATCTACCTCGCCTTCGACCGTCTCGCCGGCGGCCGCACGCACCGCCGCATATCCGACGACACGGACGGTCCGTCGCACGACGCCGCGGAGAGCGCGGCATGAGCCCGCGCGCCACGAAGGTAGTCCAATGAACCTGTCGCGCCCGTTCGTGCTCCGGCCGATCGGGACGGTGCTGCTGACCGCGGGCATCGCACTCGGTGGTATCGCCGCCTTTTTCGCGCTGCCGGTCGCGTCGCTGCCGCAGATCGACCTGCCGGTGATTTCGGTCAACGCCAGCATCCCCGGCGCGAGCCCCGACACGATGGCCACCAGCGTTGCGACGCCGCTGGAGCGCCACCTCGGCACGATTCCCAGCGTCAACGAGATCACGTCGACGAGCTCGGTCGGAGCAACCCGGGTGACGCTGCAGTTCGATCTCTCCCGCGACATCGACGGCGCCGCGCGCGACGTCCAGGCGGCGATCAACGCCGCGCGCGTCGACCTGCCCTCGACGCTGCGCACCAACCCGACCTATCGCAAAGTGAACCCGTCCGCGGCGCCGGTCATGATCCTGGCGCTGACCTCGAAGACCAAGACGCCGGGACAGATTTACGACGAGGCATCCAACATTCTCAATCAGCAATTGCTGCAGGTCAGCGGCGTGGGCGACGTGCAGATCGGCGGCGGCTCGCTGCCAGCGGTGCGCATCGAGCTTTCGCCCTTCGCGCTCAATAAGTACGGCATCAGCACCGAGGACGTTCGCGCCGCGATCCAGGCGAGCAATGCCAACCGGCCCAAGGGCATCGTGCAGGGCGACGGAAGGCGGCTGCAGATCTACACCCAGACCCCCGGTCTGCACGCGGCCGACTACGCGCCGATGGTGGTCGCGTGGCGCAACGGCGCCGCGGTGCGGCTGAAGGACGTCGCCGACGTCGTCGACGGCGTCGAGGACACGCACACGCTCGGGCTCTACAACGGGGAGAAGGCGATCATCGTGCTGATTCGCAGCCAGCCTGCGGCGAACGTGATCGAAACGGTCGACTCGGTGCGGGCGCTGCTGCCCGCCCTTTCCGCCGAGTTGCCGGCCGACGTCGAATTGCACGTTGCCTCCGACCGCACCCATTCGATCCGCGCCTCGCTCTCCGAGGTGGAGATCACGCTGGTCGTTGCGGTGATCCTGGTGGTGCTGGTCGTGAGCTTGTTCCTGCGCAGCGTGCGCGCCACACTGGTGCCGGCGGTGGCGACGGTCACCGCGTTGCTCGGCACGTTCGGCGTGATGTACGTGCTCGGCTACAGCCTCGACAACCTGAGCCTGATGGCGCTGACGGTGGCCACCGGCTTTGTCGTCGATGATGCAATCGTCGTCCTGGAAAACACGAGCCGCCACATCGAGGCCGGCATGACGCGCATGCGGGCGGCGCTGCTCGGCGCACGCGAGGTCGGATTCACGGTCGTATCCATCAGCCTGTCGCTGGTCGCGGTGTTCATACCATTGCTGTTCATGGCGGGGCTGCCCGGGCGACTCTTCCGCGAGTTCGCGGTGACCCTGTCGGCCGCCGTCCTGATCTCGCTCGTCATTTCGCTTACCACGACGCCGATGATGTGCGCGTGGCTGCTTGCGCCCGGCGGTCCTGGAGATGCGCAGCGCCGACCAGGCAGGCTTCCGCGCCTGGCCGAGCGCGGCTACGACTGGGTGCTCGCGCGCTATGCGCAAAGCCTGGATTGGGCGCTCGCGAGCAAGGGCCTCGTCATGCTGATCCTGCTCGCGGTGGTGGTGTTGAACGGCTACCTGTTCGCGGTGGTGCCGAAGAGCCTGTTCCCGCAGCAGGACACCGGCCAGCTTCAGGGGGGCTTGAGCGCCGACCAGAGCATCTCGACCAATGCGATGGGCGAGAAGCTGCGCCAGGTCATCGACATCGTGCGCCGCGACCCGGCGGTTGCGTCGGTGGTCGGGTTCATTGGCGGATCGCGCGCCGGCGGCGGCTTCATGTTCGTCGAACTGAAGCCGGCGTCCGAGCGCACCGAGCACGGTCTCGCGGTGATCGCGCGCCTGCGCCCGCAACTCGAGCGCGTCACCGGCCTGCGGGCGTTCCTTTCGCCGGTGCAGGACGTGCGCTCCGGCGGACGCTCGAGCAATGCGACCTACCAGTACACGCTCAAGGGCGACAACAGCGCCGATCTGCAGGAGTGGTCGCGCAAGCTCCTCGATGCGCTGAAGACGCACGATGCGCTCACCGATCTCAACAGCGACGCCCAGGAACATGGCGTGGAGAGCACGGTCAAGGTCGACCGGGACGCGGCGGCCCGCCTTGGCATCAGGGCCAACGCCGTCGATGCAGCGCTCTACGATGCGTTCGGGCAGCGCCAGGTCGCGACGATCTACACCGACCTGAACCAGTACCACGTCGTCATGGAATGGGCGCCGGCCTATACGCAAAGCCCGAACGCGCTCGCCGACGTGTATGTACCGGGGACCTCGCTCGTGAACAGCGGCGGACACGTGGTCGCGATCGAGAGTGCGACAGCGGCATCGTCGACGACATCGGCCGCTGGCGGCGCCAATGCCCCTGCCGCGCCGGTGCCGGTCTCGCCGAACCCGGCGCTGCGCAACGCGTCGAGCGGCAACGTGCTCAGCAACACGCCCACGAACATGGTGCCGCTGTCGGCCATCGCGCGCTTTGTCGAGGAGGCGACCGCGACGTCGGTGAACCACCAGGACACCGAGCTCGCGACGACGATCTCGTTCAACCTCGCGGACGGGTCGACGCTCGACGACGCGCGCGGGGCGATCCTGCAAGCCGAGGCTGACATCGGCATGCCGACGACGGTGCGCGGCGAGTTCGCCGGTACGGCGCTGCTCGCGCAACAGACGGCGAGCCAGCAGGGATTGCTGATCGCCGCGGCGCTGATCGTGATCTACATCGTCTTGGGCGTGCTGTACGAAAGCCTGGTGCATCCGATCACCGTGTTATCGACGTTGCCGTCGGCCGGCGTCGGCGCGGTGCTGGCGCTACTGATGTTCAGGATGGACTTCACATTGATCGCGCTGATCGGCGTGTTCCTGCTGATCGGCATCGTGAAGAAGAACGCGATCCTGATCATCGATTTCGCGCTCGAAGCCGAGCGCGCCCGGGGCCTGAGTTCGCTCGAAGCTGTCCGCGAGGCCTGTTTGCTGCGCTTTCGGCCGATCCTGATGACGACGCTGGCGGCGGGGCTGGGTGCGCTGCCTCTCGCGGTCGGCTTCGGCGAAGGCGCCGAGTTGCGCCAGCCGCTTGGCGTCGCGATTATCGGCGGCCTCATCGCCAGCCAGCTGCTCACGCTGCTGACCACACCCGTCGTCTACATGCTGCTCGACAAGCTGCGCCGGAAGCGCCGCGACGAGCGCCACCTGAGCCGCGCAGGCGGAGACATGTTGCAGGGCGCGGGATGAACGTGAGCGCCATTCGCCGCCTGACCGTGTGGTTGCCTGGCGTCGCGCTCGCGACGCTGTCGGCGTGCACGCTCGGCCCCGCGTACGAGCGCCCGAGCACGCCCGCGCCGACAGCGTACAAGGAGGCGCCGGCTGCCGGCTCGACGTGGTTCCCGGCGGCTCCCGCCGATGAGCTCGACCGCGGCCCCTGGTGGGGAGTTTTCAGCGATCCCACGCTTTCCGCACTGCTCGAGCAGGTCGACGTGTCAAACCAGAACGTCGCGGCCGCGGTGGCTGCGTATGCGCAGGCGCAGGCACTGGTCAGTCAGCAGCGCGCCGCGCTCTTTCCGTCACTGGCGCTCGACGGCAGCGCGACACGTTCCGGCGGTTCGGACTCGCGTGCCGGAGGCGGCTCGCAGGCGAAGTCCACGAACTTCCAGCTCGGCCTCTCGGCAAGCTGGGAGCCCGACATCTGGGGCAAGCTGCGCCTCGGCGTGACCGGTGCGCAGGCGAGTGCGCAGGCGAGTGCGGCAAATCTCGCCGCGGCGCGCCTGTCGCAGCAGGCTGCGTTGGCGATCGACTACTTCGCGCTGCGCGAGGCGGACAACGAAATCGCGCTCCTCACCAGCGCCGTCGACGCGTACGCACACTCGCTGCGCATCACGCAAAACCAGTACGATGCGGCGATCGCGCAGCGTACCGACGTGCTGCAGGCGCAAACGCAACTCGAGACGACGCAGGCGAATCTCGTCGCCATGGTTGGCCAGCGCCAGCGGCTCGAGCACGCGATCGCGTTGCTGGTCGGCAAGGCGCCGGCGAAGTTCAGCGTGCCCGTCGCGCCGTGGAACGCCAGCGTTCCCGCAGTGCCGCTCTCAGTGCCGTCGGAGTTGTTGCAGCGCCGCCCCGACATCGCCGCGGCCGAGCGCGCGGTGGCGGCGGCGAACGCCCAGATCGGCATCCAGCGCGCGGCGTATTTCCCGAGCCTCGGATTGTCGGGGTCGCTCGCTGCGACGGCCGCGACGCTGCCGGCGCTATTCCTCGCGTCGAACAACGCCTGGTCGCTCGGCTTGTCGGTGGCGCAAACGCTGTTCGACGCCGGTGCGACCGCGGCCCGGGTCGAGGGTGCGCAGGCCGCGCGCGATGTGGCGATCGCGAACTATCGTCAGACCGTGCTCGCCGCATTCCAGGCCGTCGAAGACCAGCTATCGACCATCCGCGCGCTCGCCGAGCAGGAAGGCCAGCGGCGCGCAGCCTCCACCGACGCCGACCGCACCGAGCAATTGACGCTGAACCAGTTTCTGCAGGGCCAGGTGCCCTATACGACGGTGGTGACTGCCCAGGTGACCGCCCTTGGCGCGCGCCAGACGCTCTCGCAGCTCATGTCGAGCCGGCAGGCGGCGGCGATTGCGCTGATCCAGGCGCTGGGGGGCGGGTGGCACGCGGGGGTCTTCGCCGATCAGGCGCCGGAACCGATCGCGGCCGACGGCATTC
>DATBOK010000165.1:0-1877 GCA_036553845.1 Casimicrobiaceae bacterium | reverse complement strand
CGACGAGCTCTTCGCCCTCGCCGTCCGCGCCGGCGTCGACGTGCGCTACGGCTGCCGGGCGCGCGGGCTGCGCACCGACGCTTCCGGGCGCGTCACCGGCGTCGTCGTGCACGGCGACCGCGGCGCGGAAGAGATCGCCGGCAGCGCGGTGGTGCTCGCGTGCGGCGGCTTCGAGGCGAACGGTGAGATGCGCGCGCGCTACCTCGGCCCCGGCTGGGAGCTCGCGCGCGTTCGCGGCACGCGCTTCAACATGGGCGAGGGCATTCGCATGGCGCTCGACGCCGGCGCGATGCCGTTCGGGCACTGGAGCGGCTGCCACGCCGTCGCCTGGGACCTCAACGCGCCGCCCTTCGGCAACCGCGCGATCGGCGACCTCTACCAGAAGCACTCGTACCCGTTCGGTATCGTGGTCAACGCGCTCGGCGAGCGATTCGTCGATGAAGGCGCCGACTTCCGGAACTACACCTACGCGCGATACGGCCGCGAGATCCTGCGTCAGCCGCAGCGCGTCGCGTACCAGATCTTCGACGCGAAAGCGGCGCCTCTGCTGCGCGATGAGTACCGCATCGCGCAGGTCACGAAGGCCGAAGCCGCCGACATCGCGACGCTCGCCGAGCAGCTTGGCATCGATGTCGCAGCGCTCGTCCACACGGTCGACGCCTACAACGCCGGCGTGCAGCCCGGCGCGTTCGATCCCGCACGCCTCGACGGCAAGCGCACACTCGGCGTCACACCATCGAAGTCGAACTGGGCGCAGAAGATCGACACGCCGCCGTTCGTCGCCTATGCCGTGACGTGCGGGATCACGTTCACGTTCGGCGGCCTGCGCGTCGATACGTCGGCGCGCGTGCTCGATAACGAAGAGCGGCCGATCGCGGGGCTATACGCCGCGGGCGAGCTCGTCGGGGGGTTGTTCTACTTCAACTACGCCGGTGGTTCGGGGCTGATGGCCGGCGCGGTCTTTGGGCGCCTTGCGGGCGACACGGCCGCACGAGAGTGCGGGGCGTAGGTGTCCCCGCGCCGACTGGCGCGTCGCGCCCGTACTGTGCGAAACGTTTGCCTGCAATGAACGGCGAGGCTTCGTCGACTCGCCCTCGCGCGGCTAACAGCCAATCGCCAACGGCTACTCGAAAATCGAGCTTGCGACTTCCTCGATGCTGCGCTGCACTTCGGCGTCGTCGGTCAGCGCCCAGACGACGCCGACCTGGCACGCGCGCCGCGGGGGAATGCCCTTCTGGATCAGCTTGCCCGTATACACGAGCAGGCGCGTCGACACGCCTTCGCTGAGGCCGTGCTCGCGCAGGTTGCGCACCTTCTCGCCGAGCTTCGCGAGGTCCGCAGCCGTCTCTTCGTTGACGCCGCTCTCGTGCGCGATGATCTTCGCCTCGAGCTCCTTGCGCGGATGCGTGAACTCCAGCGAGATGAAGCGCTGGCGTGTGCTGTGCTTCAGGTCCTTGAGCGCGCTCTGGTAGCCCGGGTTGTACGAAATCACCAGCAGGAAGCCTTCGCGCGCCTCGACGATCTGGCCGCGCTTCTCGATCGGCAGCACGCGGCGGTGGTCCGTCAGCGGGTGGATGAGTACCGTGGTGTCCTTGCGCGCCTCGACGACCTCGTCGAGGTAGCAGATGGCGCCGGCCTTCACCGCGCGCGTCAGCGGGCCATCGATCCAGCGCGTGGAATCGCCTTCGAGCAGGTAGCGCCCGACGAGGTCGCTCGCGGTCAGGTCCTCGTGGCAGGCGACGGTGACGAGCGGCAGCGCCTCCGTGGGCGCGCCGGGCTTCCCGTCCTTGCTGCCCTTGACGATCGTCAGCGGCCGGCCGAGCTTCCACGCCATGTATTCGACGAAGCGCGTCTTCCCGCAACCCGTCGGGCCCTTC
>DATBOK010000127.1:0-4514 GCA_036553845.1 Casimicrobiaceae bacterium | reverse complement strand
TTCACATTCGTCTGCCCCACCGAGATCGTCGGTTTCGCCAGGCTGTCGAAGGCGTTCGCCGAGCGTGACGCGGTGGTGCTGGGCGGCTCGGTGGACAACGAGTTCAGCAAGCTCGGCTGGCGCCGCGAGCACAAGGACCTGAACAAGCTCGACCAGTGGCAGTTCGGCGATTCGGCGGGCTCGCTCGTCGACCAGCTCGGCGTGCGCGATCCGCACGAAGGCGTGGCGCTGCGCGCGACATTCATCGTCGACCCCGACAATGTCATCCAGCACGTGTCGGTGAACAACCTCAACGTCGGCCGCAATCCCGAGGAAGTGCTGCGCATCCTTGACGGCCTGCAGACGGACGAGCTCTGTCCGTGCAACCGCGCGGTCGGCGGCGACACGCTCGCGCTGGCGGCATGACGGACCGCGGCGCCGTCGGCTGCGGGATCGCACGCGACGGCGCAAGACGACTTCTGCCGCGCCGCCGCGCGGCAGCGCAACCGGCGGCATCGCCAAGGAGATCAACATGCAACACCTCGAAACCCTGAAGGCGCGGATCCCCGATTATGCGAAGGACATCCGCCTCAACCTCGATGCCGCCATCGCCCGCTCGAGTCTCGACGCGGCGCACGCGAGCGGCGCGGCGCTGGCCGCGGCGTTCGCGGCGCGCTCACCCGCGCTCGTCGCCGCGCTGCGCGCAGCACCCGCGCTCGCTGGCGGGCATGCCGACGCGGCGCTCGCCGCCGCGGCGCTGATGGGCATGAACAACACGTGGTATCCGTTCGTCGAGATGGCCGGCGACCCCGAGCTTGCGACGCTGCGTCCGGAGCTGCGGATGAATGCGTACGCGAACCACGGCGGCGTCGACCGCGTCAGCTTCGAACTCTACGCACTCGCCGCGTCGATCGTCGGCAAATGCCACTTCTGCGTCGGCTCGCACTACAAGCTGCTGCGCGAGTCCGGGCTGACGGTGCAGCAGCTGCGCGACGTCGGCCGCATCGCCGCGGTCGTGCAGGCCGCGGCGCAGGTCCTGTCGACCCGCGACGCGGTCGCCGGCGACGTCCTGCCGGCAGCGGCCTAGCGCCCGACGCGCGCCGCGACGCCGGCACGCGTCGGTGCGCGATCGCGCGGCCTCGTCACCAGGTCGCCGGGCCCGCGCGGGCGCGATGTCGTAACATCGGCGCCTCCTTCATCCAGGGCGCTCTTTCATGGCACGCAAGCAGCATCGGGATCCGCAAGGCAGGCTCGTCGTCGTCGAGCACACGTCGAAGGTGCTGGCCGGCAATCCGCTCGGCGATCCCCATGTGCGCCGGCTCGCCGTCTGGCTGCCGCCGCAGTACGACGAATCCGCGGGCCGCGGACGCGGGCGGCGATTCCCGGTGCTCTACGACCTCGTCGGATTCACCGGCTCGGGGCTCGCGCACCTCAACTGGCGGCCCTTCGACGAGAACGTGCCCGAGCGCGTCGCGCGTCTCGTCCACGAGCGGCGCATGGCGCCCGCCATCGTCGTGTTCCCAGACTGCTTCACCTCGCTCGGCGGCAACCAGTACATCAATTCCTCGGCGGTCGGCCGCTATGCCGACTACCTGACGCGCGAGATCATCCCGTTCGTCGACCGCGAGTTCCGCACGCTCGCGTCGCGCGACCATCGCGGCTGCTTCGGCAAGTCCTCCGGCGGCTATGGCGCGATCATCCACGCCATGCGCTATCCCGAATCCTGGGGTGCGATCGCCGACCACTCGGGCGACGCCAATTTCAACCTCTGCTACCTGACCGACTGGCCGCGCACGCTCAACGAGCTCGACCACTATCGCGCGCGCCGGCGCCGCGCCGGCCGCGTCGACGCCGCGCGCGATGCGAGGCTCGCGGCCGACGGCCGCGACGACGGCCGCGTCGCGCGCTTCCTCGACGCGATGTGGTCGAAGGAAAAGCTGACGGACGCGGAGATGCACGCGATCATGGAGATCGCGATGGCGGCGAGCTACGATCCCGACCCGCGCGCGCCGAATGGATTTCGCCTGCCGTTCAATCTCGAGACCGGCGAACTCCTGCCGCAACGCTGGAAGCGCTGGCTGGAGCACGATCCCGTGATGCTGGTCGGCCGCTATGCCGCCAACCTGCGCAGCATGCGCGGCATCTACGTCGACTGCGGATGGCGCGACCAGTATCACCTGCACTACGGCGCGCGCCTGCTGTCGAAGCGGCTCGCCGAGCACCGCATCGCGCACGTCTACGAGGAATTCGACGACACGCACTCGTCCATCGACTACCGGATGGACGTCAGCCTGCCGTTCCTCACCCGTGCACTTCGCGCGTGAGCGCCGCCTTATAATCGGAGCCGGCCGCGCCTTCCCGGGGCGGCGCGAGGTGCGACGATGCGCTGGGGCGATTTCAGGCAGAGCGACAACATCGAGGACCGTGGCGCCGGTGGCGGATTCGGCGGCGGCGGCATGCGGCTCGGCCTCGGCGGCATCATCATCGCGCTGATCGCCAGCGTGCTCTTCGGCATCAACCCGCTGCAGCTTCTCGGCATGCTGGAAGGCGGCGACACCGGGCCGGCACCCGCGCCCACCCAGGGGCCGCCGGGCTATGGCCCACAACCCGGCCCGCAATCCGCGCCGAACCGCGCGCCCCCGGGCTACGGCCCGCAGTCCGCGCCCTCGGGTGCGCAGTCGCAGGCGCAGCCGATGTCCGACGAGCGCAGGCTGGTCGGCGGCGTCCTCGGCGATACCGAGGACGTCTGGACGGCGGTGTTCCGCACCCAGAACCGCACGTACACCCCGCCGACGATGGTGCTGTTCAGCGGCATCACGCAATCCGCGTGCGGGCGGGCGACGGCAGCCGTGGGACCGTTCTACTGCCCCGGAGACCGCAAGCTCTACCTCGACACCGCGTTCTTCCGCGAGCTCGCGCAGCGCTTCGGTGCTCCAGGCGATTTCGCGCAGGCCTACGTGATCGCGCACGAGGTGGGCCATCACGTGCAGAACCTGCTCGGCACGATGGCCAAGTTCGACGCGCAGACGAGCCGGATGTCGGATCGCGATCGCAACGCCATGTCGGTGCGCCTCGAGTTGCAGGCCGACTGCTACGCCGGTGTCTGGGGCTTCTACGCGGCGAAGCGCAATCTGCTCGATCCTGGCGACGCCGACGAAGGCCTCAGGGCGGCGGCCGCCGTCGGCGACGACCGCCTGCAGAAGCAGATGCAGGGTACGGTGGTGCCCGAGTCCTTCACCCACGGATCGTCGCAGCAGCGCATGACGTGGTTCAAGCGCGGTCTCGACAGCGGCGACATCCGCAACTGCGACACGTTCAGCGCGCGCTGAGCCGGCCGGCGAACCCGAACGCGAGGAGCAGGCTCCGGCCGCGCGCCGAAGGGCGCCTGGCAGCGATCCGCTTCCGCAACCGTCCCGGCGACCATTGCGACCTCCCCGTGCGCACCGCGCGTCGCCGGCAACGCTGTTGCACAAAAATCCACGCCCGCCCGGCCGGCGTCCGGGCCGCGGCAACCTCCTTGACTTCCGCGGCGCCCCGCCGATAATGAAATCGAAAGGAGGGAGCGCCATGAAAACGCTCGTGTTGTCGGTTTGCGCGGTGTCGGTCCTCGTTCTCGCCGGATGTGCGCCTGCACCGCTTACGCGTGCCGACGTCGATGGCAAGGTGGTCTGCAACACCGAACAAATGGATCAAGTGGAACGCGCGGCTCGCCACCAGATGGCGGATGTCCGCTGGTACAACTGCCCGACCGTCAGGCTGCACGTCGTCAATAGCTGAACCGGCGCAATACCGGGGCCTCGCGCCGCGATTTCCACGAGAAGCGGCGGCGCGTGCCCTGTCTTTTCCATTTTTCGGCGTCCTCACGCCGGCAGCCCGTCTTTGTTGCAGGGTTTTGGTGCGGGTTACAATGGCGCCGTGCCCTTTTCATCCACGGACCGCCAATGAAATCGACCGTCATCGCCTCCCTGTTCGCCTCCGTGCTCCTCGCGCTGTCCGCGTCGCCTGCGCTTGCGCAGGGCGCGTCGAAGAACACCTGCGCCCGGCCCGACGACTATCCCGGCCGCCTCGCCAGCGACACGCGCCGCAAGGCATGGCAGAAATCGATGGACGAGTACGGCAACTGCATCAAGAAGTTCGCCGCCGACCAGCGGGCGATCGCCGATGCCGCCGTGAAGGCCGGCAACGACGCCGTCGAGGAATACAACGCCGTGGCCAACAAGGCCAAGGAAGCCATCGAGAAGAGCAAGGACTGAGCGGCCGGCCGCATCGCGGCGGCGACAGCGCATCGCCGTGACTGCGATCCCGGCCGTCGTCACCCCGCTCGATTCCGATCGCGCGGCACGCGCCATCGCCGGCGCGCTGGTCGAAGGCTTCGACCGCCACTACGCGCTGTTCCGCGAGTGCGCGCGCGCCGCGCGCCGCCATTTCGAGGCGGCCAACTGGCTCGCCATCGGCCACGTCGCGCGCGACCGCATCGACTTCTACGACATGCGGGTGGCCGAGACCGTGGCGCGCATCGAGCGCGAGTTCGCGCC
>DATBOK010000026.1:0-1789 GCA_036553845.1 Casimicrobiaceae bacterium | reverse complement strand
CGCCGCGCTCCTCTTCCCGCGCGACGCCCGGCCGCGGTCGACCTGGTTCGTCTGCAGCAGGCCATCCTCGCGCGCCGGCCGCCCGCTCGGGCCGATCGGTCCCGTCGGCTGGTGCTGCGTTCGCCGCACCTCACGGCGGACGGGCGATTCGCCTGCCCGTCCTGTGCGCGTGACACCGGTGCTCGCGCGGCCCGCCGCCTGTCCGCGACTCGCCGGCGCGCTCGGCTCGCGACGCCTGCTCGCGTTGCGTCGCCCCGGCTGCTCAGCGCCGGTGCCGACGCCGCTCGTCGTGCGGCTCGGTGCGGTGCGCTGCTGCGTGCTGCCGCTTTCGCGCGCGCCGGTGAGGGCGTTGGCCGTGCTCATCGTGCCGCGCGCCGAATTGCGATGTACCGTCGTCGTGCCGTGGCCGCGGCCGCGCGCGCCACGCCGTGCCTGACCGCTGCTGTTCGTGCCGCTGCGCTGCGCCTTGTGTCCTCGTTGTGGCATAAACCCTCCCCAATCATCGGATGGATGAGTCTAGGCCGGCCGGCGTTGCGCGCGGATGACAGTGGCGCGCGTCGCGCTTGTAAACAACGAACGATCGTCCAGGTGGCGCTTGATGGACGGCGTATAATCGAACCGATGCTCGAACGGACGACGACCCTGCCCCGCCGCATCCCGCTGCCACTCATCACCTCCGCGCTCGGCACGCTGATTGTCGCCGGCACGATGCTGGCTTGGGGCACAGGTCTGCACTGGTCCGAGCGCGGCTTTCGCTATGGCGCGGGGCAGGTCGCGCTCATCGCCGGAGTCGCTGTGATCTTCGTCAGCGCGCTCCGTGCAGATGACGAGCTCGATGAGAGACGCTATTTGGCCGCTGCGGCCGGCCTCACGCTCGCCGCGCTTGGCGCCGCGCTCTGGTTCTGGTGGCACACCGTCGGTTCCGTCGACCCGGTGGCGATGCGGCTCCTCGCGTTCTTCGACCAGCTGCCGCGGGTAGGCGCCGGCGCCGGATGGTACGTGACGCTGTTCGCGTCAGCGGGCGCGTTGGCTGTCGTGACGCGGCGGCTCATCGACCGTAGGATCGGTCGTCCGACCCTGCAGCACGAGCTGCATTGGCCGATGCGTTCGCCACAGGCGCGAGCCAACGCGGCTGACCGCTGACCGCTGATCGCTGACCGCCATTAAGCCGCCCCGCGCCGTTGAGTCTGGCTGCCGCGCGCTTGCGGCAGCACCTGCGCCTCGTAGAAGCGGAAGAAGCCTTCCTGGTCGTCACCGACCTGGTGGAAGAAGATGTGCTCGAAGCCGGCGGCTTCGTACTTCCGGATCATCTGCAGATGGCGCTCCGGGTCGGGCCCGCAGACGATGGTCTTCCCGACTTCGTCTTCGGTCACGATCTTCGCCGCTTGCATGAAGTGGCGCGGCAGCGGTAGCTCGGCGCTCAGTTCGCCCGGGAGCGCTGCGTTCGGCCAGACTTCGAGCGCCGTCTTCCGCGCCTGCGCTTCATCCGTCGCGTAGCAGACGGTGATCTGCGCGTAATGCGGGCGGTTGGGTGCGCCGCCGGCATCGAACTCCTGCACCAGCTCGCGCTTCGGCGCCGTTGAGATGAAGCCGTCGCCGATGCGCCCGGCGAGGTCCGCGGACTCGACGCCGGCGGCGGCGACGTAGATGTGCGGCAGCGGGTCCGGCAGCGTGTAGATCCGCGCGTCGTCGACCGTGAAATACTCGCCCTGGTACTGCGTAAATTCGCCGCTCCACAGCTCGCGGATGATCTCGACCGCCTCTTCGAGCATCTCCCGGCGTACGGAAA
>DATBOK010000180.1:0-36660 GCA_036553845.1 Casimicrobiaceae bacterium | reverse complement strand
GAATGGTTATTTCTATTCGCTCGCGCAGGACGAGTGCGCGGCCGCGGCCCGCGAGCCGGGCGCCGTCCTCGAGACGGCCGCGGCGTTCTACGCAGAGTCGCCTGACTGGGAGGCGGGAACTTGTGCACCGCTGCCGGGCTTCATCGACGGCGACATTCCGCTCACGCCCGTCTACCGTCTTTCGTCGCCGCTGTCGGCCTTCGACACGCGCCTGACGACCGATGCGACGGTGCGCGATGCGCTCGTCGCCGCGGGCTGGAAACGCAGCGGCTTTGGCGACGACGGAACCGCTCTTTGCGTCTGGTAGCGGGACGGAACGGCAGAGCGTCGGCGCATGCGCCGGCGTCGCCGGCTCGCGTCAGTCGCGACGCACGCGCCCGTAGAACGGATACTTGGGGTCGTTGTAGCCGGGCGTCGACGCGTGTCCGGGCGGCACCAGCGAATCTACCAGTGCCTCGTCGTCGTCGCTCCACGCCGTGTCGAGCGCCGTGGCGTAATCCTGCCACTGCTCGAGCGTGCGCGGTCCGGCGATCACGCTCGACACGATCGGATTGGCCCACAGCCACGCCAGCGCGAACGCGGTGGGCGTGCGCCCGGTCTTCGCCGCATGCGACTTCAATCGCTCGGCGATGGCGAATGACGCTTCGCGGAATTCCGTCTCCATCATCCGCCGGTCCTTGATCGCCGCGCGCGAATCGGCGGGCACGCTGCCGCCTGCGTACTTGCCGGTGAGCACGCCGCGCGCGATCGGCGAATAGGTCGCGACGCCGATGCCGTGGTAGTCGCAGGCCGGCAGGATCTCCACCTCGGGCATGCGATTGAGCAGGTTGTAGTACGGCTGGCACACGATGGGCCGCGGCACGCCGAGGCCATCGCAGGCGCTGACGACTTCGCCGATGCGCCAGCCGCGGAAGTTGGACACGCCGAAGTAACGAATCTTGCCGGAGCGGATCAGGTCGCCGACCGCGTCGACGAACTCGTCGACCGGCGTCACCACGTCGTCGTAGTGGAGGTAGTAGATGTCGATCCAGTCGGTCTTGAGTCGCGTCAGCGAGTCGTCGCAGGCCTTGAGGAGCCAGCGCCGCGACAGGCCGCCGTTGTTGGGCACGCCCGCCTGCATCGCATTGCCGGCCTTGGTTGCCAGCACCCAGCGGTCGCGGTCGGCGGCGATCGCAGCACCGGTGATCCGCTCCGACTCGCCCTTGACGTAGACGTCCGCGGTATCGATGAAGTTGACGCCGGCATCGCGCGCCGCGGCGACGATCGCCCGCGCCGTGGCGGCGTCGGTGCGATCGCCGAAGTTCATCGTGCCGAGGCACAGCGGCGACACCTCGATGCCACTGTCGCCGAGCCGCTGGTAGTCCATGCCGATCCTCCGTCAAAGCCTGCGGGCATTCTACGCGGCTATAATTCGCCTCCCCGCAACGGTTCCCCGCATGCTCGCCGTCGCGGCGAGCCTGACCGCCGCCCGCCGCCGTCGCGCCAATCGGATCCCATCGATGAATGTCCTGTACGAGGACGACGGCCAGCTCAAGGCCGGCGCCGTCCTCGCCGACCACGACGCCACGCTGCAGGTGGAAGCCGCGAGCGGCAAGCGCTCCAAGATCAAGGCGACGAGCGTGCTGCTGCGCTTTGCGTCGCCGTCGGCGCACGACGCGCTCGAGCAGTCGCAGGCGCTCGCCGCCACGCTCGACGTCGACTTCCTGTGGCAGGCGAGCGACGACGGCGAGTTCGACTTCGCGATGCTCGCGCGCGACTACTTCGGCGCGGGCGCGAGCGTCGCCGAGCAGGCGGCGGTGGCGCGCCTGCTGCACGCGTCGCCGATGTATTTCTACAAGAAGGGGCGCGGTCGCTACCGCAAGGCTCCACCGGACGCGCTGAAGGCGGCGCTGGCCTCGGTCGAGCGCAAGGCGCGCGAAGCCGGGCAGGTCGAGGCGTGGCGCGACGCGCTCGTCGCCGGCAAGCTGCCCGATGCGCTGGCGGCGAGGCGCGAGATGCTGCTCTACCGGCCGGACAAGAATGCGCTCGAGTGGAAGGCGCTCGCCGCCGCGAGCGAGGCCGCACGCACCAATCCGCTCGCGCTGCTGGCCGCCTGCGGCGCGATCACGTCGACGCACGACTACCATTTCGATGCCTTCCGCCTGGCGGCGTTTCCGCAGGGACTCGACTTTCCCCCCTATCCGCCGCTGCCGCCGGCACGCGAGCTGCCGCAAGCGTCCGTTGCCGCCTTCTCGATCGACGATGCGACGACCACCGAGATCGACGACGCGTTCTCCGTGCGCCCGCTCGGCAACGGCCATCACGAGATCGGCATCCATATCGCGGCGCCCGCGCTCTCGATTGCGCGCGGCAGCGCGCTCGACGCGATCGCGCGCGCGCGGCTGTCGACCGTCTACATGCCGGGGCGCAAGATCACGATGCTGCCCGACGCCGTGATCGGCGCGTTCACGCTCGCCGCGGGCGGTGCGCGCCCCGCGCTGTCGCTGTACGTCGAAGTCGACGGCGACGGCGTGCCCGTGGGCGAACGCACGGCAGTGGAACGCGTGCCCGTCGTCGACAACCTGCGCCTCGATGCCATCGACGAGGCCTTCGCCGCACCGCCGCGCCCGGGTGAGCCGGCGCGCACCGGCGAGCTGCGCGCGTTGTGGCAACTCGCGCAGCGTCTCGCGGCGAAACGCGCGCGGCCGGATGTCGCGCGCATCGACTACAACTTCGACGTCGACTGGCGCGTGCCCGATGGGCGGGTTTCGATCGTGCCGCGCCCGCGCGGCTCCCCGCTGGACAAGCTCGTTTCGGAGCTGATGATCCATGTCAACGACACCTGGGGGCGCCTGCTCGCGCAGGGAGAGGTCGCGGGCTTCTACCGCGTGCAGTCCGCCGGCAAGGTGAAGATGAGCGTGCGGCCGGGCGAGCACCAGGGCCTGGGCCTCGCGCATTACCTGTGGGCCAGCTCGCCGCTGCGGCGCTACAGCGATCTCGTCAACCAGCGGCAGCTGCTCGCGGTGGTCGACGGTGTCGCGCCGCCGTACGCGGCCAACGACGCCGAGCTGTTCGCGGCACTCGCCGATTTCGAGGCTACCTATAGCCAGTATGCCGAGCTGCAGGACCGGATGGAGCACTACTGGTGCCTGCGCTGGCTGCTGCAGGAAAACGTCGCCGAGACCACCGCGGTCGTGGTGCGCGACAACCTCGTGCGCTTCGAACACCTGCCGCTGTGGCTGCGGCTCGCTGACCTGCCGGCGCTGGCGCCGGAAACCCGGGTTCGCGTCGGAATCGTGCGGGTCGACCTCATCGCCGCCACCCTGGAGTGTCGTTTTCTGGGCACGGCGTAGTACTCCTGGCGACGCGAACGCCATGACTCCGCCATGACGTTTGCATACAATGCATCTTTTCCAGTAACCCGGCCACGCAAGGTGCCTCGCCGCAGCTCACCGCGAACTTTGCCGCTCGATTTGCCCGTCGCGACGCCACCGGCTGCGGCCGCAGTGCCGGCGCCGCCGGCAGCCGCGCTGGGCTCGGCGAACCCGCCGGCGGCGGGGCGGCCGCGCCCTGCGGGTACGACTGCCAAGGCGGCGCTGCCGACGCGGGTGAACCCGGCTGCGCCCGCCGGTGCCAGCCCCAAGGCAGCTGCCGCGCCGGTTAGCCCTCGCACTGCGCGTGCGGGCGTCGCGGCGCAGCCGCACGCAGCGCCGGGTGCATCCGCCTCGGCGACGCGCAGGCCGGCCGCCACGCGCGCCGCCACGACGGGAGCCGCCAAGCCTGCGCCGGCGGCGCCAAAGCCGGCCCCGCTGGCCATTCCGCGCTTTGCGCCCGAGCGCAAGCCGGCCCCGCGCAAACCCAAGGCGGTGGGGACGCCACTTTCCGCGGTACCGACCACGGCCCAGCCCGTCGGTCCCGCGATCGCCGTGGCTCCGCCAGCGCCGCCGCCGCGACCGACAGCCCGATTGACGCCTGCCGGCGCGCTGCCGCCGGCTTACATTCCACCCGAGGCGCTGGCGACGCCCAGCCACAACCGGCTGGTAACGATCGCCATCGCCGCTTCGGTGCTGGTGCATGGGCTCATCCTGGCGATGCATTTCTCGATGCCGGATGTCACGCCGAAGTCGAGCGACGCGCCGCTCGAAGTCGCGCTCGTCAACGCCAAGACGAAGGCCGCGCCGACCAAGGCCGACATCCTGGCGCAGGCGAACCTCGACGGCGGCGGCAACACCGACCAGAACCGTCGCGCGAAATCGCCGCTGCCCGTGCTGCCGAAGGACACGCAGCGCAACGAGATCACCGTCGCCACCGAACGCGTCGAGGCTCTCGAGCAGCAGACCAAGGAGCTGCTGACGCAATTGCGCAGCAGCCCGGTGGCGGCGCCGCGGCCCGCGCCCACCGACCAGCAGGAACCGACCGAATCGCCGACCGCCAACGAGATGATGCAGAAGACGCTCGAGGCGATGCGCCTCGAGGCGCAAATCGCCAAGGACATGGACTCGTACCAGAAGCGGCCGAAGCGGCAGTTCGTCGGCTCGCGCGCCCAGGAATACCGCTTTGCGCGCTACGTCGAGGACTGGCGGCTCAAGATCGAGCGTGTCGGCAACCTCAACTATCCGGCGGCGGCGCGCGACCAGAAGCTGTACGGCAGCCTGATCCTCACCGTCGGGATTCGCGCCGACGGCACGGTCGAGAGCATCGAGGTCAACCGACCGTCGGGACACCGCATCCTCGACGCCGCGGCGCAGAAGATCGTGACGATGTCGGGGCCGTTCGCGGCGTTCCCGCCCGACATCCGCCGCGACACCGACATCCTCTACATCACGCGCACCTGGACGTTCACCAAGAGCGATGCACTGGTGAGCCAGTGATCGACCGCTACGCCGTCATCGGCAATCCCGTCGCGCATTCGAAGTCGCCCGTGATCCAGGCCGCCTTCGCGCGTGCGATGCATCAGGCGATGGAATACGGCCGCATCGAGGCGCCGGTCGACGGCTTCGAAGCCGCCGTGGCGCGCTTCGCCACGGAAGGCGGGCGCGGGCTCAACGTCACCATGCCGTTCAAGCTGCAGGCGTTCGCGCTCGCCGGGACGAAGAGCGAGCGTGCGCTCGCCGCCGGCGCCTGCAACACGCTGAAGCGCGACGGCGATGGCTGGTACGGCGACAACACCGACGGCACCGGCGTCCTGCGCGACATCACGGCGAACGAGCATGTGGTGCTCGCGGGCCGCGACGTGCTGCTGCTCGGGGCCGGCGGCGCCGCGCGCGGCATCGTGTTGCCGCTCGCCGGCACCGCGCCGCGCACGCTGGCGGTGGCCAACCGCACCGAGGCCAAGGCGCACGCGCTCGCGCGCGACATGGCCCCGCTGGCGACGATCGAGGTCGTGCCGCTCGCCGCGCTCGCCGAGCGGCGATTCGACGTCGTGATCAACACCACCAGCGCCGGCATGACGGGCGACACCCTGCTGCCGTGGCCGTCGACGATGTTCGCCGCGGATGCGTTCGCCTACGACATCGTGTATGGCGACGCGCCGACGGTGTTCCTGCGATTCGCGCGCGCCGCCGGCGTCGAACGCATGGCCGACGGGCTCGGCATGCTGATCGAGCAGGCGGCGGAAGGCTTCCTGCTCTGGCGCGGCGTGCGTCCCGATACGGCGCCCGTCTTCGAGCTGCTGCGCCCGCGGCGCGTCTAGCGCCGGTGCCGCGGGAAGGCCACTCGGCCGGCTGGTGGATCGCGCGCGCGATCCTCCTCGTGCTGGCGGCGTTCCTGCTGGTGCAGGCATGGTTCGCGGCGACGATCGTCTGGTACCGCTTCGAGCCACCGCGCGAGACCGCGTTCATGGCCGAGCGCCTGGCCGAGCTGCGCAAGGCCAACCCGCGCGCGGAGCTCGACTATCGCTTCGTGCCCTACGCACGGATTTCGGCCAACCTGAAGCGCGCGATCATCGCCGCCGAGGACGCGAAGTTCCTCGAGCACGACGGCTTCGACTGGGACGGCATCGAGCTCGCCATGCACAAGAACCGCCGGCGCGGGCACATCGTCGCCGGCGGCTCGACGATCACGCAGCAGCTCGCCAAGAACCTGTTCCTGTCGCCGTCGAAGAGCTACCTGCGCAAGGGCGAGGAGGCGATCGTCGCGGTGATGCTGGAGACGATTCTCGACAAGCGGCGCATCCTCGAGCTCTACCTCAACGTCATCGAGTGGGGCAGCGGCGTTTTCGGCGCGGAGGCCGCCGCGCGGCATTACTACGGCATTCCGGCGGCGCAGCTTTCGGCGGCGCAGGCGGCGCGCCTGGCGGCGATGGCGCCGAGCCCGCAGCGCTTCGAACGCAATCCGCATTCCGCTTACCTGACCGGCCGCACGGCGACGATCATGGCACGCATGGCGGGCACCGCCGCGCCGTAGAATGCCGTGCATGGGGGAGACGGCGGATACCGAGGCCAGGGAGCGACTCGACGCACCGGAACGCGTGCAGGATGCGTACGTCGAGATCGTCGCGCTGCTGCGCCGCAATCGCCTCGTCGAGGGCCTCGTCAGCGAGCAGGCGAGCGATGCCGCGGCGGCCGGGCGCGCGGAGCTCGCGCACAGCGCGGTGACGCGCCAGAACCGCGCCATCCTGCAGCGCCGGCTCGAGATCCTGCATCCGGCGGACATCGCCTACATCCTCGACGCACTGCCGCTCGACGAACGGCTGTACATCTGGGACCTCGTCAAGGCGGACCGCGACGGCGAGATCCTGCTCGAGGTCTCGGACGCCGTGCGCGAATCGCTGATCTCGTCGATGGACACCGACGAGCTCGTCGCTGCCGCCGAGTCGCTCGAAGCGGACGAGATCGCGGCGCTCGCCCCCGACCTGCCGCAGGAGGTGATGGACGACGTGTTCCAGAGCCTGCCGCTCGAGGAGCGCGAGCGGCTGCGCGCGGCGATGTCGTTCGACGAGGACATGGTGGGCGCCCTGATGGATTTCGACGACGTGCAGGTGCGCCCGGACGTGACGCTGGAGGTCGTGCTGCGCTACCTGCGCCGTTTCGAGGAGCTGCCTTCGCAGACGGATCAGCTGTTCGTGGTCGACCGTGGCGAGCACCTGCTCGGCGTGCTGCCGCTCAACACGCTCATCGTCAACGACCCGGAGCGCGCGGTCGCCGAGCTGATGCAGCCGGCGCCGGTCAAGCTGTTGCAGCACGAGAAGGCGGCAGGGGCGGCCAGCGCGTTCGAGCGCTACGACCTCGTCTCGGCGCCGGTGGTCGACACCAACGACCGCCTCGTCGGCCGCGTCACCGTCGACGAGATCCTCGATTTCGTCCGCGCGCGCGCCGAGGACGAGGCGCTGGCCCAGGGCGGCCTGCGCGAGGAGGAGGATGTATTCGCCTCGGTCTGGAAATCGTTCCGCAACCGCTGGTCGTGGCTCGCCGTCAACTTGTGCACGGCATTCTTCGCGTCGCGCGTGATCGGCGCCTTCGAGGGGACGATCGCCAAGCTGGTCGCGCTCGCGGCGCTGATGCCGATCGTCGCCGGCATCGGCGGCAACTCCGGCAACCAGACGATCACGATGATCGTGCGCGCGGCCGCGCTCGGCCAGGTGACGCGCGGCGAGTCGCGCGCGCTGATCCGCAAGGAGATGCTGGTGTCGCTGCTCAATGGCCTCGTGTGGGGTGGCGTCATGGGCGTGGTGGCGACGATGCTCTATCGCGATTTCACGCTCGGCCTGGTGATGGTGCTGGCGATGACGCTCAACCTGATGCTGGCGGCGCTGATGGGCGTGCTGATCCCGATGACGATGATGCGCATGGGGCGCGACCCGGCGGTGGGCTCGTCGGTGATGATCACCGCCGTGACCGACTCCGGCGGCTTTTTCATCTTTCTCGGCCTCGCCACGCTGTTCCTCATGTAGCGACTGCTGTGGCCCATGGGGCGCGCCGGTGATCCGCCGCGCCGCGCGGGCGACGAACGGCAGGGGAGGCGGAATAAACGGCGGCGGGCGCTTGTTTTCGCGAGTGGGTCCACCATCACAAGGGATGCAAACGATGATTCGCTCGATATTCTTCGGCACGTGGCTTGCCCTCGCCGCGCTGCCTGTCGCCGCGCAAACAATGCCGGCCATGAAGGCCGCCGACGGCACGCTGACGGACGCCAAGGGCATGACGCTCTATACTTTCGACAAGGACGCCGGCGGCAAGAGCGCCTGCAATGGCCCCTGCGCCGCGAACTGGCCCCCGTTGGAGGCCGCCGCCGATGCACGCGACTATGGCGAGTGGAAGGTGATCACGCGCGACGACGGCAAGAAGCAATGGACGTACGAGGGCAAGCCGCTCTACCGCTGGTCGAAGGACGCCAAGGCCGGCGACAAGTCCGGCGACAATTTCAACAACGTCTGGCACGTCGCGCGTTGACCGCGGCGGGCAGGGCCGGTCGTGGCGGCCGCCGCGGCGTGGCTCGCCTGCCACGGCCGCGCCTGCGCCGCGACTCGCACCACCCACCGACCGGATGACGATGGCAGCCACGCTTCCGCACCCCGACCTCGTCGCCGCCATCCCGCGCCTGCGCCGCTACGCGCGCGTGCTGACCGGCGAGGCGACCCGCGCCGACGATCTTGTACAGGACACGTTGGCGCGCGCCTGGGAAAAGCGCGCGTTGTGGCTTGCCGGAACGGATTTGCGCGCGTGGCTGTTCACGATCATGCACAACGTGTTCGTCAACCAGCGGGCACTGGCGCGGCGCGATGCGCGAAACGTCTCGCTCGACGACGCCGACGCGGCATGGCAGCTGCCGGTGCCGGCGATGCAGTTCACGCGCGTCGAGCTCATGGAGACGATGCAAAGCCTCGCGCGACTCCCGGTCGAGCAGCGCGAGGTGCTCGTGCTGGCGGCGATCGAGGAGATGCGCTACGACGAGATCGCGGCGGTGATGGCGATTCCGGTGGGCACGGTGATGTCGCGGCTGTCGCGTGCCCGCGAAAAACTGCGGCGCGCCCACGGTGACGCGCCGCTGCAGCTCAAGATGGTGAAGTGACCATGAATCCACTGCCGATGGACGACGACGCGCTCAACGCCTGGGTCGACGGCCAGCTTCCCGCTGCGCGCCGCGCCGAAGTCGAGTCGGCGATCGCGCGCGATCCCGAGCTCGCGGCGCGCGCCGCCGCCTACCGCTCGCAGAACGCGCTGCTGCGCGAGGGCACCGACGCCTGGCTGCACGAGCCGGTGCCGGCGCGTCTGATCGACGGCGCTCGCAGGCGCCCGCGTACGCAGCGCTGGATGCCGTGGGCGGCGAGCGCGGTGATGGCCGTCCTCGGCGTGGTGGTCGGCTGGTCGGGACGCGACCTCACGCTCGCCAAAGAGGGGATTCCCACCACGTTCGCGCGCGAAGCGGCATTCGCCCATGCCATCTATTCGGCCGACGCGCGGCGCCCCGTCGAGGTTTCGGCGAGCGACGCGCAAAGCCTCGTCACGTGGCTCACGCGCCGCGTCGGCCAGACCGCGCATGCGCCTGACCTCACGAGCGTGGGCTACGAGCTCGTCGGCGGCCGGCTCATCGCCGGCAACGAGAAGCCGACGGCGCTGCTGATGTACGAGAACGCGGCGAAGCAGCGGTTGACGCTGCAATGGCGCAAGCTCGCGCCGGGCACCGAGGAAACCCAGTTCCGTTATGCGGTGGAGAACGGCGTCGGCGTGTTCTACTGGATCGACGACGCCTGCGCGTACGCGCTGTCCGGCGCGCTCGATCGCCGCCAGCTGCTCGCGGTCGCGCGCGTGGCCTACGGCCAGATCGCCAACGCTCCGCAATCCACGCCCACCCGCTAGACCCGGCGCGCGCCGATTGCGCGCCGCCCGCCCGGCGCGGCAGCGCGAACGCCCCTGCAACGCCCTGCGCGCCTTTCGCGCTACACTCCCCGGCACGCCAGCGCCCACCCGGGACGCGTGCAGGGAGGAACGGACATGAAGCCGATCGTCGTCGTGCTGCTGCTGCTGCTGGGACTCGCGCTGGGAGGCTGCACGAGCCAGCCCATTCTCAACATCGACCACCAGGCCGTCGTGACGTCGAGCCGCGCGCCGTCGATGCAGGACGTGGAAGGGGCGATCGTGCGCGCGGGCACGGGTCTCGGCTGGGTGATGACCCCGGTGCGTCCCGGTCTCGTGACCGGGCGCCTGGCGCTGCGCACGCACGTGGCCGCGGTGGACGTCGCCTACGACACGAAGACGTTCAGCATCCAATACAAGGACAGCGTCAACCTGGATTACGCGAATGGCACCATTCACAAGAACTACAACGGTTGGATCCAGAATCTCGAACGCGAGATTCGCGCCAATCTGCTGCGTCTCTGATCGCGGCGCGCGCCGGGCGCGCCTTCGTCGTGCATGACCGATCCTGCCGAACTCGCGCATGCGAGCGCGTTCGAGCGCGAAATCGCGGCGCTCATCATCGAGTCGTTGCGGCTGCCCCTCGGCGTCGACGAGTTTCCGCCCACGGCTCCCCTGTTCGGCGGCGAGCTCGGCCTCGATTCGATCGACGTGCTCGAGATCGCGCTGGCGCTGTCGCGCCGCTACGGCGTCGAGATCCGCGCGGACGACGCCGCCAACCCGCGGATCTTCGCGACGCTGCGCACGCTGGCCGCGCACGTTGCCGAGCATCGCGTCACCTGACTCCCGGCCAATGCCGATGGTGAAGCCCGCCATGCGAGTGATGCTCGCGCTGGCGGGGCTCGTGGCGCTTCCCTTGCTGCTGCGCGTGGTGGCGCCGCAGATCGCGCGCGCGGTGCCCATCGCGATCGACATGGGCCTCGCCGCGGTGTTCGCCAGCACGCTGCGCAAAGGCGCGGAGCCGATGATCGCGCGCTTCGCACGCGCCGAACGCGGCGTGCTCGAACCCGACCTCGCGCGCTACACGCGCCGCCTCACGCGGGTGTGGGTGACGTATTTCCTGGCGGCAGCCGCGCTGATGGCCGCGCTCTGGCTCGACCGGCGCGATGGCGCGCTCGAAGCGTTCGCGCTCTTTGCCAACTACGCCGGCATGGCGGCGCTCTTCATTGGCGAGTGGGCATACCGCCGGCGCCGGTTCGCACAGTATGTGCACGCATCGCCCCGCGAAATGCTCGTGCATGTCGCCACCGTCATGCGCGGATGGGGGCGATGAGCGTCGCGCTCGGCGCTGCGTTCGCCGAGGGCGGGCCGATGCTTGTCGAGCGCCGCGACGGCGTGCTCGTTGCCATCGGCGCCGCGCGCTGCATGGGCGCGGCCGCGGCGCTGGGTGCGCGGTTGCCGCGGATGCCCTACGCGATCCAGTGCTGCGGCGACACGTCCGATCTGGTGCTCGGCACGCTCGCCGCGTGGCACGCGAGGCAGGCCGTCGTGATGCCGAGCACGCGGCTCGCCGCCGACGTCGACGCGCTGCGCCGGCGGTTTCCGGCGTCCTATGTCCAGGATCCTGCGGCACTCGCAGGATGGGCCGCGCCCGATTCGCCGGCAACTCACGCTGCCGAAGTGTTGCGGTCATTCGTCGCCGCGGCGCCTGCCGGCGCCCCCATCCTGCAGGTGCAGGAAGTCGACACCGCCGTAGTGCTGTTCACCTCGGGTTCCACCGGCGAGCCGGCTGCGCACGCCAAGACGTTCGACGCGCTGCTGCGCGGCGCGGCCACGTTTCGCGGCGCCTTCGCGCCGCTGTCGCGCGCACCCTGTCTCGCCGGCACCGTCGACTGTCATCACATGTTCGGTCTCGAGGCCAACCTGATGGCGTCGCTGGCGTGCGGATGGCCGCTCGTCACCGAGCGTCCGCAACTGCCCGCGGACCTCGTCGATCTCGTCGTCGCGCACGGCGCGTCCGGGCTGGGACCGTTGTGGCTGGTGACCACGCCGCTGCAGCTGTCGGTGTTTCATCGCGCGCTCGGCGCCCGCATCGCCGGCATCGAGCGGGTGATCGTGGCGACGATGCCGATCGAGCCAGGACTCGCGCAGGCGGTCGAGCGCGACTGGGGAACCCGCGTCGACGAGGTCTACGGCAACACCGAGTGCGGCGTCATGGCGACGCGCCGGCCCGCTCGCGAAACGTCGTTCCGGCCGGCGCCCGGCGTTCGCTTCGAGTTCGGTGACGGCGAGCGTGCACGGGTGGCGCGCCTGGCCGATGCGCCGACATGGATCGACGACCGCGTGCGCGCGAACGCGGACGGCACGTTCGAATGGCTCGGTCGCGAGTCCGATCTCGTCAAGGTCGCGGGCAAGCGCGCATCGCTGTCGGCGCTGAGCCGCCATCTGCGCACGATCGAGGGCGTCGAGGATGGCGCGTTCTATATCGCGGACGACGGCGCCGCGCGCGTCGCCGCCGTCGCCGTGGCGCCGCGGCATACGGTCGTGACGTTGCGCCTCGCGCTCTCGCAGGTCGTCGACCCCGCGTTCCTTCCGCGTCCCCTGATGCTGGTGGCGCACCTGCCGCGCGACCCGCAGGGGAAGCTCGCGCTCGCCGAACTGCGCGCGATGTCGGCGGCAACGCCGGCCGGCAATCCTGCGCCCCCGCGGCCGGTGGCGCTCGAAATGTCCTGTACGTATCCTGCGGCGATGCCGATGTTTGCCGGGCATTTTCCCGGTCATCCCATGGTGCCCGGTGCGCGCCTCGTCGCCGAGGTCGCCAATTGGCTGCACGCGCAAGGCTATCCGGTGCTCGCATGCGAAACCGCCAAATTCCTGCGGCCGGTTGCGCCCGACGAGCGATGCACGCTGTTCGCGAACGCCACCGACCCGGCGCACGTGACATTCGAGATCCTCGCGGGCGCCACGACGTGCGTGCGCGGCGTGATGCGCTGCGCCGGGCCGGCGCCGCCCATCGCATGAGCACCCGCGACCTGCCGCTTTGGCGCCGCCAGGCCGAGCGCGGCTCGCCGGTGCTGATGCGCGCCATCGCGCGCTTCGCGCGCCTGTTCGGGCGCCGTGCCGCCGGATCGCTATTGCCGCCCATCTGCCTCTATTTCATCGCCGCGTCGCCCGCTGCCCGCCGCGCGTCGCGCCGCTACCTCGCGCGCGCGCTGGGCCGCGCCCCCCGGTTTGCCGATGTCTACCGGCACTTTCACGCCTTCGCCACGACGCTGCTCGACCGCGTGTTCTGGCGCACCGAAGGCGTCGCCGGCTACGACATCGGCTTCGACGGCGTCGACATCGTGCACGCGGCGCTGGGCGAGGGCCGCGGCTGCCTGATGATGGGCGCGCATTTCGGCAGCTTCGAGCTCGCGCAGGTCGTCGCGCGCGCGATCCCGCGTCTCGACGTCGACGTGCTGATGCAGCCCGACAACGCGCGCAAGTTCACTGCGGTGATGCGCGGCGTCGACCCCGCGCTCGAGCGCCACGTCATCGTGCTCGGCGGCCCCGACACGATGCTGCGCGTGCGCGACGCCCTCGCTGCCGGCCACATGGTGGGCCTGCTCGCCGACCGCTCGCTGCGCGACGAGGACCTCGTTCGCTGCCGCTTCCTCGGCGCGGACGCCGATTTTGCGCGCGGGCCGTTCAAGCTCGCGGCGGCGCTCGGCTCGCCCGTGCTGTATTTCCGCTCGGTGTGGCGCGGCGGCTGCCGCTACGCGGTGCGCTTCGAGCGCGCGCCGGCGCCATCGCGGGCCGCCATCGACGACGCGGTCGCGGCGTACGCGCGCTGGCTGGAACATGCCTGCCGCGACGCGCCGTGCAACTGGTTCAACTTCTACGACTTCTGGCCGGCCGACACGCGCCGCGCCGCGCGCGAGGGCGTCTGAGCATGCGCGATTTCGTGGCCGCCGTTCTCGCCGTTGCCGCCAGCGCGAGCATGGCGATGGCCCAGGCATCGCCCGCATTCAGCCTCGACGACCTCGCAGCGCTGCGCGCCGGCGTGCAGCAGGACCACGCGCGATTCCGCGAGATCCGCCACCTCGCGGCGCTTACGGCGCCGCTCCAGCGCAGCGGGACGCTCGCCTATCGCCGCCCTGATCACCTCGAAATGAACGTCGAGGCACCGGCGCCCGAGCGGCTCGTCATCGATCGCGGGCGACTGACCATCACGAATGCCAGCGGCGAGCGCACGCTGGTGCTCGACAGCGAGCCGGCGCTGCTTGCGTGGACCGAAAGCCTGCGCGCGACGCTCGCGGGTGATGTCGCCGCGCTATCGCGGCACTTCGATGTCCAGCTGTCGGGCACCGCAGTCGCGTGGACGCTCGCCCTCGTGCCGCGCGACCCGGCGCTGGCCTCGCAGATCGCTGCCATCGACATCGCCGGCGAAGGTGCGAGCGTGCGCCGCGTCCGCGTGCGCGAGCGGGGCGGTGACGATTCGGTGATGGACATCGACGCGACAGAAGGCGCGAGCCGGCCGTGACCGTGGCGCATCGCGCCTGGGCGCTGCTCGCTGCGGGGCTCGTGGTGGCGCTGGCCCTGTTGGCGGCGCGCCTGCACGTCGATCGCGAGTTCGCGGCGTTCCTGCCGCGCGGCGGCGATGCGACGCAGCGCTTCGTCGCCGCGCAGTTGCGCGACAGCGCGGCTGCCAGGATCGTGCTCATTCGCTTGCGCGGCGCCGATCGCGCCACCCTTGCCACGGCCAGCGAGGGCCTGCGTGCAGCCCTCGCCGCCGACCCGGCCTTCGCGTTTGCCGGCAATGGCAGCCTCGCCTCCGGCGAGCGTGAGGTGCCCGTGGTGCACGCCGAACGCTACGTGCTCAGCGCCGACGCCGCGACGCGAATGAGCGCAGAGGGGCTCGCCGCCGCCTTGCGCCATGACCTCGACGCGCTGTCGGGCAGCGCGGGATTCCTCGCCAAGCGCTGGCTCGCTGACGATCCGACCAACGAGACGCTCGCGCTCCTGGGCTCGCTCGCGGGCGCGCAGACCGTGCGGCGCGACGCCGGCGTGTGGTTCGATGCGCGAGGCGACGCCGCGCTGCTCGTCGCCGGCACGGCGGCGCCGTCCTCCGACCCGGCGCGCCAGCAGGCGGCGATGCATGCGCTCGAGGCGGATTTTGCGGGCGTGCACGCGCCGGCCGCCGTGACGCTCGAGTATTCGAGCGCCGCATTCCTCGCGGCGCGCAGCGAAGCGTCCATCGCCCGCGACGTGGAGCGCCTGTCGACGGTGGCGACGATCGGCATCGTCGCGATCCTCGCCTTCGCGTACCGTTCGCTGCCGGTCGTGCTGCTGTGCGCGCTGCCCGCGCTGGGCGGCCTCGTCGCCGGCGTATGCGCCGTGAGTCTCGGCTTCGGCAGCGTGCATGCGCTGACGCTCGCATTCGGCACGACCCTCGTCGGCGAGGCGGTCGACTACCCCAGTTACGTCCTCACCGCGTTGACCCCGGGGGCCAGCTGGCCGTCGGTGCGCGACGGACTGCGGCGTCCGTTCGCGCTGGCGGTGCTGACCACGGCGTGCGGCGCACTCGCGTTCCTCGCGTCGGGCGTGCAGGGTCTCGTGGAGGTCGGCGTGCTGACGACCGTTGGGATCCTTGCGTCAGGGGCGCTCGCGTGGTGGTTCGTGCCGCGGGTGATCGCGCCGGACTGGCGCTTCGGCGCGGCACGGCCCACGGACGGACGCGGCGTGCGAGCCCCCGGTCGCGCGGCCGGCGCGCCGTGGTGGATGTCCATGCGCGCCCGCGTCGCCGTCGCGGTCGTGGTCTCGCTCGCGCTCCTTGCGGCCGCGCGCGGACATCCGCTGTGGAACGACGATCTCGCGCGCATGAGCCCGGTTCCCCCGGCCGCGATCGATCTCGACCAGTCATTGCGCGCGGCAATCGGCGCGCCGGATGTCGGCCGCTTCGTGCTGGTACGAGGCGCCGACATCGACGCCGTGCTGACGATGACGGAGAGACTGGCGGCCACGCTCGACCCAGCCCGCAGTGCCGGCGAGATCGACGGGTACGAGGCCGTCACCACGTGGCTGCCGAGCGTGGCGACGCAGCGCGCGCGACGCGCGGCGCTCCCCGACGCGCCGACGCTCGCGGCGAATCTCGCCCTGGCTGTTCGCGGCATGCCGTTTCGCATCGAGACCTTTGCGCCGTTCCTGCGCGATGTCGCCGCCGCGCGCGCGGCGCCGCCGCTCGATGCCCGGGCCTATGCCGGCACGGCGCTCGGCGCACGCATCGATGCGCTCGTGGGTCGCGACGACGCCGGCGCGTGGTCGATCGTGCCGCTGCGCGGCGTGCGGCGCGACGCCGCACTGGCATCGCGGGTCGCGGCCCTGGGCGACGGCGTCACCCTTGTGGACCTGCATCGGGCCTCCACCGCGCTCTTCGGCGACCTGCGCGCGCGTACGCTGACCGTTGTCTGCGCCGGACTCGTCGCGGTGTACGCATTGCTTGCGGCCGGACTGCGCGCGCCGTGGCGTGCCGCCGTCACGATCGCGCCGGCGCTCGTCGGCGCGCTATGGGCGGCGCTCTTCGTGACGGCGTTCGCGGGCGGCCTGTCGATCTTCCACCTGATCGCGCTGCTGCTGGTCGTGGGCATCGGCGTCAACTACGCGCTGTTCGCGCAGTCGGCGCACGCGCGCGGCGTGCCGCGAATCGGGCTCGTACGCACGCTCGCGGTGGTGAGCGCGACGACCTGCTTCGCGTTCGGCGTACTCGCGGTGTCGTCGATACCGGTGCTGCGCGCGGTCGGCCTCACCGTGCTCGCCGGGACGGTGTCGACGCTCGTCGTCTGCGCGCTCGCCTTCGCCGGTGACCGCAAGGCAGCCGGCGCATGAGCGCCGACGGGCCGCCCCAAGGCGCTGCCCCCTGCGGGGAAAGCGAGCGAAGCTCGCTACGGGGGGAATCATGACCGAGCCCCTTTTCGTCGGCGCGTCGTCATGGGTGTCGTGCCTCGGCGAAGGATGGCTGGCGCATGCGCGCGCGCTGGCCGCCGCGGCGAGCGGGCTCGCGCGCGGCGCTTTCCCGCCGGCTTCCGCCCTCGACACCTGGGTCGGACGCGTCGCCACCGCCGACGATGCGCCGCTGCCGTCGACATTCGCCGATTACGACTGCCGCAACAACCGCCTTGCGTGGCGCGCGCTCGGCCACGACGGCCTCGACGCCGCGGTACGGCGCACGGTCGCCCGCGTGGGCGCCGCGCGTGTCGGCGTCTTCGTCGGCACGAGCACGTCGGGCATTCTCGACACCGAGCTCGTTGCGCGCCATGCGGCGCTGCGCGGCGAGCCGCCGGCGTTCGAATCACGGCGCTATGCGGGATGTCACAGCCTGTTCGCCACCACGCGCTTCCTCATGGCGTGGTTCGGGTTGCGAGGGCCCGCGATGACCGTGTCCACCGCGTGCTCGTCGAGCGCCAAGGTCTTCGTCGCTGCGCGCCGCGCGATCCGCGCCGGGCGGTGCGAGGCCGCGATCGTCGCCGGCGTCGACAGCCTTGCGCTGTCGACGCTGTACGGCTTCCACGCGCTGCAGCTGTTGTCGGCGTCGCCGTGCCGGCCCTGTGCGGCCGACCGTGACGGCATTTCGATCGGCGAGGCCGCCGCGATCGCGCTCGTCGGCAGCGAACCCACCGACGTCGCGCTGACTGGCGCGGGCGAGAGCTCGGATGCCCATCACATGTCGACGCCCCCGGCCGACGGCAACGGCGCGCGCCGTGCAATGGCAGCCGCGCTGGCCGACGCCGGCCTCGCGCCTTCGTCGATCGACTACATCAATCTGCACGGCACCGGCACGCCCGCGAACGACGCCGCCGAAGCGGCGGCGATCCGTGCCGTGTTCGCTTCACCGCCGCTGGCGAGCTCGACCAAGGGTGCGACCGGCCATGCACTCGGCGCCGCGGGCACGCTCGAGGCGCTGGTGTCGATCCACGCATTGCGTGCCGGGTGCGTGCCTGCCAATGTCGGCACGCCATCCCCGGACCCGCGACTCGGTCTCGCCATCGCCTGCGCGCCGACGCCGGCGCGCCTGTCGCACGTGCTCAGCAACTCGTTCGGTTTCGGCGGCAGCAACTGCACGCTGGTCTTCGCCCGGACATGATGCGCGTCGGCATTCGCGCGCTCGGCCTTCTGGCTCCCGGACTCGGCGGATGGGACGAGGCCCGCCGGGTGCTTGGCGGCGAGGTCGCTTTCGACGCGCACGACGTGCGGCCGCAACCTTCGCTGCGGCTCGGCGCGGCCGAGCGCCGGCGGCTCAACGCCAATTCGGCCTGGGCGCTGGCGGTCGCGAGCGAGGCCCTCGATGGCGTCGCGGATGATGAACGCGGCGACATTGCCAGCGTGTTCGCCACCGCGGACGGCGACGGCGAGACGCTGGGACAATCCCTCGCCGCGCTGTCGGCGCCGGCGCCGGTGCTGTCGCCGACGCTTTTCCACAACTCGGTGTTCAACGCGCCGGCAGGCTACGTGTCGATCGCGCACCGCCTCACCGGGCCGTCGACGACGTTGTGCGCGGCCGAATCGACGTTCGCGACGGCGATCGTCGAGTCCCACGACCAGCTGGATGCCGGCGCGCGGCGCGTGCTGCTGGTGCTCGTCGATACGGCGTTTCCCGCGTCGCTCGCGAGCCTGCGCGCGTCAAGCCCGTCGTTCGCTTGCGCGATGTTGCTCGGCCATGCCGACGAGGGCGCGCAGGCGCTGCTTGGCACGTGGTCGCTTGCGGCTGGTGCGCCCGCCGATCACGGGGCAGCGGCGATGGCGACGACGGTTTCCCCGGTGTCGCCAGTGGAGGCATTCTTCGGTTCACACACGGTCGCGGCCGCGTTGCCGCTCCTCGCGGCGATCGCGCGCCGATCGGCGATCCTGCTGCCGCTCGTGGGGAGCGCGGGGATGGCGTACTCGCTGCGCTACGCGCCATGAGCGCGCGGTGGCCGTCGGTCGCGACGCTGCTGCCGCATGCCGGCGCGATGGTGCTCGTCGACGCCATCGTCGACTGCGATGCGCGACGCATCGTCTGCGAGAGTGCATGCCACCGCGATCCGCGCAATCCCCTGCGAGTGGACGGGCGCCTCCCGGCGCTGTGCGGCATCGAGATCGCGGCGCAGGCCATGGCGCTGCATGGCGCGTTGTCGCGCGATCCGCCGCGCGCATTGCGCTTCGGCCGCCTGGCGGCGATCCGCGACGTCGACGTGCATCATCCCGCCCTCGACCCTTTCGCTTCACCGTTGACGATCGAATGCGTGCTCGAAGGGACGAGCGGCGACGCGCGCGGTTACGGGTTTAGGATAACGGCGGACGGAACCGCACTGCTGGCAGGGCGCGCGACCGTCGTGATGGGCGATGAGGATCCGGCATGAAGCGCGCATTGGTCACGGGCGGCAGCGGGGCTATCGGCGGCGCCATCGCGCGCGTGCTGTCGGCACAGGGCTTGCATGTGATCGTGCATGCGATGCGCAATCCCGAGCGTGCGGCCGCGGTGGTCGGCGCGATCACCGCGGCCGGCGGCAGCGCCGAGTCCGTGACGTTCGACGTCACCGACGGCGAGGCCTGCGCGCATGCGGTCGCGAGCTTGCTCGCGAACGGACCCATCCAGGTGCTCGTCAACAACGCCGGCGTGCATGACGACGTGCCGTTCGCCGGCATGTCGGCCGCGCAATGGCACCGGGTGCTGGCGGTGACGCTCGACGGCTTCTTCAACGTCACGCGACCGCTGCTGCTCGACATGCTGGCGACGCGCTGGGGACGCATCGTCAACATGGCGTCGGTCGCCGGCCTCGCCGGCAATGCCGGCCAGGTGAACTACGCCGCAGCCAAGGCAGGCCTGATCGGGGCGACCAAGGCACTTGCCATCGAAGTGGCGAAGCGCGGCGTGACAGTGAACGCCGTGGCGCCGGGTATCATCGCGTCGCCCATGGCAGACGCTGCGTTCCCGCCCGAGAAGGTGCGTGCCCTGGTGCCGGCCGCGCGCGCGGGAACCGCGGACGATGTGGCGGCCGTCGTGGCGTTTCTCGCGTCGGACGCCGCGGGCTACATCTGCGGCGAGGTGGTCTCCGTGAACGGCGGGCTGTATCGATGATGGAAACGATCCTGCTTGTACCGGCGTACAACGAGGCGCGCACGATCGCCGAGGTGATTCGCTCCACGCTGCCGCATGCCGGCCGCGTCGTCGTCATCGACGACGGCTCGACCGACGGCACGCCGGATGCGCTCACCGGCTTGCCGGTCGACGTCCTGAGGCATGCGCGCAACCTCGGCAAGTCGGCGAGCCTCATCGACGGATTCGCGCACGCGCTCGCGCTCGGCGCCCGCAACATCGTGACCATGGATGCCGACGGCCAGCATCGCGCCGCCGACATCCCGCGCCTCGTGCGCGCCGCCGAGCGCTATCCGCGCTCGATCATCCTCGGCTCGCGCCTGCGCAACCGCCACCATGCGCCGCGGCGGCGGCGCATCGCCAATCGCCTCGCCGATTTCGGCGTGTCCTGGGCCACCGGCCGCCGCATCGTCGATTCGCAATCGGGACAGCGGCTGTATCCGGCGATGCTGTTCGACGTGCTGGACGTGCATCGCCTCGCAGCGGACGGATTCACGCTCGAAAGCGAGATCCTGATCGACGCCGCCGCCGCGGGCTTCGACACGGTCAGCGTGCCGATCGACACGATTTACGATCCGGCCGCCCGCCCGAGCTATTTCCGTCCGATCGGTCACACCGCGGCGATCGCCGCGATGCTCGCGCGGCGCATCGTGCCGAATGCATTCTGCCTGCGCGAGCTTCTGACGAGTTTGCGCGACCGCGCCGTGGTGTTCGACGCCCACGGCGGCTTGCCGGCGGTGGCCGATTCCGCCGCGCTCGACGTCAAGACCCAGGGCGCGCAGCCATGACCCACGTCGCGACGCCGGCGCCGTCCAGGACGGCGCGCTGATGCAGCGCGTCCCGGCCAGCGTCGGCGACGGCGGGGCGACGGTCGACACGCCCGCGCTCGTCGTCGACCTCGACGCGCTCGAAGCCAACCTCGACGCGATGGCGCAGGCAGCGCGTGCGGCCGGCATCCGTTTGCGGCCGCACGCCAAGGCCCACAAGTGTCCGGCGATCGCGGCGATGCAGATCGCGCGCGGCGCGGTCGGCGTGTGCTGCCAGAAGACGGATGAAGCGACGGCCTTTGTCGAGGCCGGCATCGGCGACGTCCTTGTCACCAACGAAGTGATCGTGCGGCCCAAGCTCGCACGCCTCGCGGCGCTGGCGCGGCGGGCGCGGATCGGCGTGCTGTGCGACGACGCGCGCGCGGTGGCGGCGATCGCCGAAGCTGCCACGGCGGCGGGCGCCGTGATCGACATCTACGTCGAAGTGGACGTTGGCGGCCATCGCTGCGGCGTGGCGCCGGGTACCGCCGTCGGCGAGCTCGCGCGGCGCATCGCCGACGCCAAAGGCCTGCGCTTCGCGGGCCTGCATTGCTACCAGGGCGCGGCGCAGCACCTGCGCGCGCCGGCGGAGCGGCGCGCCGCGATCGATGCCGCGGCGCGCGCCGCGATCGTCGCGCGCGACGCGTGCACGGCGCGCGGCCTGGCCGTCGACACGATCACCGGTGCCGGCACCGGCACCTTCGAGTTCGAGATCGCGAGCGGCACGTGGACCGAGCTGCAGCCGGGCTCGTATCCGTTCATGGACGCCGACTACGCGCGCAATGCCCACGCGCCGGGCGCGATGCGCTTCGCGCAGAGCCTGTACGTGCTGTCGACGGTGATGAGCACGCCGGCGCCGTCGCGCGCGATCTGCGACGCCGGCCTCAAGGCGTTCGCGTTCGATTCGGGATTGCCGCAGGTCGCCGGCCGCGACGGCCTGACCTACGTCAAGGCGTCGGACGAGCATGGGGTGCTGGATGTGGGTGCCGACGCCGCAGCGACGCTGTGGGGCGAACGCGTGCGTCTCGTGCCGGGCCATTGCGACCCCACGGTCAACCTCTACGACTGGCTCGTCGGCATGCGCGGCGATCGCGTCGAGGCGGTGTGGCCCGTCGTGCGCGGCACGATCGGCTGACGAGAGCGCGGCCGCGCGGGATTGTCGCCGCGCGGCGCTAGATCGCGACGAGGCCGCGGGGCGTGCGCAGCATCGCCGCCACGCGCGGCGTCGCCGCATGCGTCACGGTCATCGCATCGGCGAGTTTCCATGCCGCGAGCGCTTCGCGAACCATGGCGGGCGACGGGTGCGAGGCCGCGAGTTGCGCCAGCGTGACGCCGCTTTCGGGGAGGCGCTGCACCGGGTGCGCGTCGCCCGTCCATTGGATCAGCACCGGCAGCACGCCACCGGCCGCGCGCATGCCGTCGTCGGGAACGGTGATGCGCCACGCGAGGTCGCCGCGTGTCATCGCCGTGGCGACGCCCGGCGCGATTGTCGCGCGCATCAGCGCGTCGTCGAGGTCGTCGGTGCGCGCCGCCCAGGCGATCAAATGTGGCCGCTCGGCGAGCGCCGCGCGCATCGCCGGCTGGTCGAGCTCGAACCAGCGCGGACGCGGCGGCGCCGGGGAATCGGGATCGATCGCGATCAGCTCGAGGTAGAGCTTCGGTCCCAATTTGATCAACGCATTGTGCGTACCCATCATCGAATGGCGCCCGCCGGCGAGCGGCATCGCGCCGGTGAGTCGCTCGATATGCTCGATGCCCGCGTCGAGTGTCGCGCAGCCGACGATCAGGTGATCGGGCGCGACGATCATCGCGCGTCCGGCGGCCCGTCTTCGCTGGCCGCGAAGTCGAGCTCGACACGCGCGCCGTTGGGATCGAAGAAGAACACCTGCCACACACCCGACTCGGCCTGCCGCCGACAGGCGTGCTGGATGCCGCGCGCTGTCAGCAGGGCGAGCGTGTCGCCGAGACCCTGTGCGGTGAAAGCCATGTGGTCGATGACGCCCGGCTTGAGCGCGTCGCGCGGGCGGTTGCCGACGACGTGCAGGATCGGCGCGCCGCCGGCGTAGAGCCACGCGCCGGGAAAATCCAGCGGCGGCCGCGGGCCGGCGCGTAATCCCATCACGTCGCCATAGAACGCCACCGTACGCTCGACGTCGTCGGTGAGGATCGTGAAGTGGTTCATGCCGCTGACGCTCATTGCGCGCTCCGCCGCCAAAACCGCATTGTCGCAGAAGGCCGGCGGATGTCGCGCAGGAACTCGCCGACCATCGCCAGCGCATCGGGTGCCTGCGCATCGTTGAACCGCAGCGTGGCGTTGCCGCCGCTCCAGGCGTGGCCGAGACCGTCGATCTCGACCAGGCGCGCGACGAGGCCGCCGGCATCGCGCCAATCGCGAATGCGCATGTGATGCGCCTCGTCGCCGACACGCTGGTCGACGCTCGCCGCGGGCAACGCTTCGCCGTCGGCGGCCACCCCCGCACGCGCCAGGTATTGCGCGATCAGCGCCTGCGCATTGCGCGGCGCCACGACGTCGTCGGCCAGGCCCTGGATGGCGAGCAGCGGCACGCGCGTCGAAGCGTCGCGCGCATCGCGCCCGATCGCCGCGACATCGGTCTGCGGCCCCTCGGCCAACACGTGCTTCGCGCCCAAAGGCGTGGCGGCGGCGCCGCAGGCGATTCCCGAATGCGCGACGACGGCGCGATAGAGCGACGCGTAGCGCAGCCCGAGGATCGCCGCCAATGCGCCGCCGGCGGACATGCCGGCCGCGACCACGCGCCGCGCGTCGACCGGATGGCGTCGCGCCACCTTGCAGGTCATCGCGGCGATGATCGCCGCCTCGCCTTCGCCCGCCGCAGAGGCCGGGTCGAACCAGTTCCAGCAGCTCCACGCATTGGCGGTGGTGCGCTGGCGGGGCATCAGCACGAGCGCGCGCCGGGCGTCGGCGAACGCGGCTATTCCGGTGCCCTGCGCGAAATCCTCGGGCGTCTGCTGGCAGCCGTGGCAGAGCACGATGAGCGCGTTCTTGCGCCAGCGCGTGTAGCCGCGCGGCACGTAAAGCAGGAACTGTCGCCGCGGGGCGACGAATGGCGCGATGGCGAGGATGCCGCGGGCGTCCGATGCGGTGCCGGACACCCAGCGGCCGTGGCGGAGGGGCCAGCCGACGAAGCGGCCGAGCGCCGCCAGCATGCGGGTCAATAACGAAGCCATGTCGGGGATCACGCTTGCGCGCCGCGGACCGGCGCCAGCGTTAGATCAGCACGATGTCGTACTGTTCCTGCGAATACATGGTTTCCACCTGCAGCGAGATCGGCTTGCCGATGAAATCGCCGAGCTGGGCGAGGCTCTGCGACTCCTCGTCGAGGAACATGTCGATCACCGATTGCGAGGCGAGGATGCGAAACTCGCCGGCATTGAACTGCTTGGCCTCGCGCAGGATCTCGCGCAGCACCTCGTAGCAGATCGTCTGCGCCGTCTTCAGCTCGCCGCGGCCGTGACACGTGGGGCACGGCTCGCACAGCACGTGCGCCAGCGACTCGCGCGTGCGCTTGCGCGTCATTTCCACCAGGCCGAGCTGCGTGAAGCCGTTGACGGTGAGCCGTGTGCGGTCGCGCTCCAGCGCGCGGTTGAGCTCGGCGAGCACCGCGGCACGGTGATCGGCATTCTCCATGTCGATGAAGTCGATGATGATGATGCCGCCCAGGTTGCGCAGGCGCAGCTGGCGTGCGATCACCTGCGCCGCCTCGAGGTTGGTCTTGAAGATCGTGTCGTCGAAGCTGCGTCCGCCGACGAAGCCGCCGGTGTTGACGTCGATCGTGGTGAGCGCCTCGGTCTGGTCGACGATCAGGTAGCCACCCGACTTGAGCTCGACGCGGCGCGCCAGCGCCTTCTCGATCTCGTCTTCCACCGAGGCGAGGTCGAACAGCGGACGCTCGCCCGCGTAGTGGACGATGCGCCCGGCGATCGCCGGCGTGTACTGCTCGGCGAAGATGCGCATGCGTGCGTACGTTTCGCGCGAGTCGACCTGGATGCGCGTCGTCTCCTCGTTGACCATGTCGCGCAACACGCGCTGCGCGAGATACAGGTCCTGGTACAGGAGCGCCGGTGCCGGCACCGTGCCGGCGCGCTCGGTCAGGTCGCGCCAGAGCTTGGTCAGGTAGTCGATGTCGGTGCGCATCTCGCGCTCGGAGGCCGCCTCCGCCATCGTGCGGATGATGAAGCCGCCCGCGGCCCCTTCGGGCAGCAGGGCGGTCAGCCGGCCGCGCAGCTGCTCGCGCTCGGCTTCGTCCTCGATGCGTTGCGAGATGCCGATGTGCGAGTCCTGCGGCAGGTACACCAGCAGGCGGCCGGCGAGGCTCACCTGCGTCGACAGCCGCGCGCCCTTGGTGCCGATCGGATCCTTGATCACCTGCACCAGCAGCGACTGTCCCTCGTGCAGGATGCGCTCTATCGGCCGCTGGTCGCCGCCGTGGCCGTTCTGGCGGTGCTCCCAGATGTCGGCGATGTGCAGGAACGCGGCGCGCTCGAGGCCGATCTCGACGAACGCGCTCTGCATGCCGGGCAGCACGCGCGCGACGCGGCCGAGGTAGATGTTGCCGACGAGGCCGCGCGCACTCGAGCGTTCGACGTGCAGCTCCTGCACGACGCCCTGCTCGAGCACGGCGACGCGCGTTTCCTGCGGCGTGACGTTGATGAGGATCTCGCTCGGCATGTCGAGGCGCGCGTCGGCGGCGTAAATCGGCACCGCCGGCACGCCCTTCATGGCACCCCCGTCAAAGGACGGCACGGCCGACCCGCGCCAGCAGCGATGCTGTCTCCGCCAGTGGCAGGCCGACGATGCCCGAGTAACTGCCCTCGATGCGCTCGACGAACGCGGCGGCGAGTCCCTGGATGGCGTAGCCGCCGGCCTTGTCGAGCGGCTCGCCCGTCTGTACGTAGCGCTCGATCTGCGCGGGCACGAGCGGCAGCAGCTTGACGCGCGACACCGTCAGCGCGAAGACCACGTCGTCGTGGTGGCGCACCGCGACGCCGGTCACCACTTCGTGCGTGCGACCGGCGAGGCGTGCGAGCATCTCGGCGGCATGCGCGGCATCGCGCGGCTTGCCGAGCACCATGTCGTCGATCACCACCTCGGTATCGGCGCCGAGCACGGGATCGGGCTCGAGCTTGCGGCGGCCGACCGCATCCCAGCCCGCGGCCGCCTTGGTGCGCGCGATGCGCTCGACGTAGTGGCGCGGCGGTTCGCCATCGCGCGCCGCCTCGACCACGTCGGGCGCGCGTCCGGGCGCCGTGCGCAGCAGCAGCACGTCGAACTCGACGCGAAGCTGGCGCAGCAGGGCCTGGCGGCGCGCGCTTCTCGACGCGAGATGGATGCGGCTGGTGCCCACGTCGTCCTTTACCCGGTCGGCAATGGCCGATTGTACGATCTATGCGCGATGGTAGGGGTGGCCATGCAACAGCGACCAGGCGCGGAAGACCTGCTCGCAGAGCAGCACCCGCGCGAGCGCGTGTGGCAGCGTCATCGCCGAGAGCGCGAGTCGCGCATGGGCGCGCGCCTTGAGCGCGGGATCGAGGCCGTCCGCGCTGCCGATCACGAACGCGACTGCCGCACCTGCGTCGCGCCATTGGCCCAACCTTTGCGCGAACTCGGCGCTCGGCCATGCCGCGCCGTGCTCGTCCAGCGCCACGACCAGCGACTCGCCGCAGGCGGCGGCGATGCGCGTCGCCTCCTGCGCGAGGATCTCCGCCGGTGGCCGGCCACGCGGCGCGGGCTTGAGTTCGCGCAGGTCGATCGCGAAATCGCGCGGCAGGCGCCGCGCATAGTCGTCGCAGGCGGCGTCCACCCACGCGGGCATGCGCTGGCCCATCGCGACGATGCGGATCTTCAGCGCGCGCTTCCCGGGACCGCCTCAGGCCGCGCTGCGTGCGCGCCGCGTCGCGGCAGGCGCCCACAGTTCCTCGAGGTTGTAGTAGCTGCGGATCGCCGGCTGCATCACGTGCACGACGAGGCTGCCGGCGTCCACCAGCACCCATTCGCCGCCTTCCTCGCCCTCGACGCCGAGGATGCCGGCGCCGGCGGCGGCGAGCGCGTCGCGCACGTGGCGTGCGAGCGCGCGCACCTGGCGGCTGGAATCGGCGCTGGCGATGATCAGCGTGTCGTACAGGCTGGTGATCTTGCGTACGTCGAACGCACGGATGTCGTGCGCCTTGATGTCCTCGAGGGCGGCGGTGGCCACCTGCACCAGCTTGTCAACGCGCATCCGCAGGAACTCCGTAGAGATGATGGTTTTCAATATAGGCCAAAACCGCGGCCGGCAGCAATTGCAGCAGCGCCGCGCGATCCAGCGGCGAGCGCGCCAGCGCGGCGCGGATCGCGGTCGCCGACACCGCGTTCGGCACCGTGGTGACGGTGACGATGGCGCCGGCGGGGCTGCGCAGCAGCGCGCCGGCATCCGTCGTCGCGCGCGTCGCCCACAGTTTGGCCAATTCGCCGTCGAGCCGTGCGCGAAGGTCGAGCCCGGGGCGGGCGATGACCACCAGGTGCGCAAGCTCGAGAATCTCGTGATGCCGGTGCCACGTCGGCAGGCCGAGGAACGCGTCGCTGCCGACGATCCACGCCAGCGAACGTGCGGGCCATTGCGCGCGCATGTCGCGCAACGTGTCGACGGTGTAGCTCTTGCCGCCGCGTGCGATCTCGCGCAGGTCGAGGCCCAGCCCGGGAAAACCGGCGATCGCGCGCTCGAGCATCGCCACGCGATCCGCCGCCCCGGCGCCCGGTGGCGAGCGATGCGGTGGATCGGCGGAAGGCACGAGCTCGACGCAGGGCAGCGCGAGCGCCGTGCGCACATCCTCGGCGGCGTGCAGATGGCCGTAGTGCACGGGGTCGAACGTGCCGCCGAGCATCGCCAGCGGCGGCGGTGACAGGCTCAAAACGCCGATCCCGGTGCCCGCAGGAACGCGAGCTCCTCGGCCGTCGACGCCCGGCCGAGGACGGCGTTGCGATGCGGAAAGCGGCCGAAGCGCTCGACGATCTGCGCGTGGCGCCGCGCATAGGGCAGCGGCGTGTCGAGCCCGGTGTCGCGCGCCAGCGCCGCGAACAGCTCGAGCGCGCGCGCCTGCGTCGCGCGATCCTCGCTGTGCTGCAATGGCATGTAGAGGAACCACCGCTCGTAGCGGTCGAGCGCGGCGTCGAGGCCGCGCGCGATCGCGTCCTCGCTCGTCGCCAGCGCGCGCGCATCGCCGGCGAACGCCTTCGCCGAATCGCGAAAGGCATTGCGCGTGAACTGGTCGAGCAGCAGCACCCGCGCGAGCGCACCCTGGGCACGCGCGCACCACTCGCCGAAAGCGCCTGCCAGCGCCATTTCGAGCGCGTCGCCGAAGCGCGATCGGATCCCGGCGTCGAAGGCCGGATCCTTGCGAAACCACTCGCGGCGCTCGGCGTGGGGTGGCGGCCCGAACCAGAACGCGGGGATCGCCTCGCGCAATGCGTCGACGGTGCGCGCCGACGCAGGCGGCAACTCCCGGTCAGTCATGCGCACCCGCCGCGCGGGACATCACGTGCCGGAAGCGGACGCGCCCGGCGCCGGGGCGGCGGCGCCGAACTGCCAGTAGACGGCGTCGATCGTCTTCGCATGGCCTTCGGCCATCCGCGTCGTCAGCGCTTCGCCGATCGCGTGCGAATCGGCGATCTCGTGCGTCGCGCGCACGAAAACCACGGCGCGATCCTGGTCGAGCACCAGCGAGCGTACGCTCGCGGCGATGCCGTGCTGCGCGAGCTCGCGCTCCACTGCGGCGTCGAGCACGCCATCCGAAGTGTCGATCAGCACCGAGCGGTTGATCGCGGCGAGGAAGATCGCCATCACGCCGAGCAGCGCGGCGACCACGATTGCCACGCCGGCGTCGAATCGCGGGTCGGGACCCCACACCCAGCCGGCGCCGGCGACGACCAGCGTGAGCACGATGCCGACGAGCGCCACCGTGTCCTCCAGCAGCACCGCGAGCACCGTCGTGTCGTGCAGGTTGCCGCGCAGGCCACGCAGCCCGCCGAGCTCGCGCAGCGCGACGGCGAACGTGTACGCCTCGAGCGCCAGCGCGAACACCAGGAGACCGATCACCAGTGGCGAAAACGGCTCGATGTGCAGCGGATTCATCAGCGAGTGCACGCCGTGGTACAGGTTGATGCCGCAGCCGACGAAGAACACGCTGACGGCCGACACCAGCGCCCAGAAGTACTTCTCCTGGGCGTGACCGAACGGATGCCGGTGGTCGGGCCCGCTGCGCGAGCGCACCTCGCCGACCTTGAGCAGCGCCTGGTTGCCGACGTCGGCCAGCGAGTGCACCGTTTCGGCGAACAGCGTCGGCGAGCCGGTGACGGCGAAGCCGAAGCCCTTGGACAGCGCGATGACGGTGTTCGTCGCGATCGAGATGCTGACCGACGAGGACATGGCGTGGCGCCCGTCCTCAGCGCTCGCGCAGCTGGCCGCTGCCGAGCACGACCCACTTCTGGCTGGTGAGGCCTTCGAGACCCACCGGGCCGCGCGCATGGAGCTTGCTGGTGGAGATGCCGATCTCCGCGCCGAGACCGAATTCGTAGCCGTCGGCGAGGCGCGTGCTGGCGTTGACCATCACCGTCGCCGAGTCGACCTCGCGCAGGAACCGCATCGCCGCGGCGTGGCCGTCGGTGACGATGGCGTCGGTGTGCTGCGAGCCGTAGCGCGCGATGTGCGCGATCGCGGCATCCAGCGTGTCGACGATCCGCACGGCGAGAATGGGCGCGAGGTATTCAGCGTACCAGTCGTCCTCGGTGGCGGCGCGCATCGCCGGCACCAGCGCACGCGATCGCGCGCAGCCCCGCAGCTCGACGCCCTTCGCGGCGTACACGGCGGCGAGCGGAGGCAGCACCCGCGGTGCGATCGCGACGTGCAGCAGCAGCGTCTCCATCGTGTTGCAGGTCGAGTACCGCTGCGTCTTGGCGTTGTCGGCGACGCGGATCGCCATGTCGGGATCGGCGGCATCGTCGATATAGACGTGGCACACGCCGTCGAGGTGCTTGATCACCGGCATCCGCGCCTCGCGGGCGACGCGCTCGATGAGGCTCCTGCCGCCGCGCGGCACGATGACGTCGATGTGCGCGTCGTCGGCGAGGAGATGGCCGACCACCGCACGGTCGGCGAGCGCGACCACCTGCACGGCGTCGCGCGCGAAGCCGGCGGCAGCAAGGCCGCGCGCGAGGCAGGCGGCGATGGCGCGATTGGTGTCGATCGCTTCCGAGCCGCCGCGCAGGATCGCGGCGTTGCCCGCCTTCAGGCACAGCGCCGCGGCGTCGGCGGTGACGTCGGGCCGCGATTCGTAGATGATGCCGATCACGCCCAGCGGCACGCGCATGCGGCCGACTTCGATGCCGTTCGGCATCGACTTGAGCTCGCTGATCGCGCCGATCGGGTCGGGCAGCGCGGCGATCGAGTCGACGCCGTCCGCCATTGCCGCCACTGCCACATCGTCGAGCGCGAGGCGGTCGATGAACGCGGCGTCGCGGCCCTCCGCGGCGGCACGGGCGACGTCGCCGCGATTGGCGGCGATGATCGCGGCTGCGCCGTCGCGCAGTGCCGCGGCCATCGCGCGCAGCGCGCCGTCGCGCGCCGCCGTCGGGGCGCGCGCGACTTCGCGCGCCGCCGCACGCGCGGCGGTGCCCACGTCGCGTGCGTAACGCGCGACCTCGCCGATGGCCGCATCCGCCGTGGTCGCGAGCTCGTTCATCGGCGCATTGTACCGTCGACCGCGACGGCGCCCGGGGCGCGAATGTTCAGTCGCGTGCCGTGATGGTGTCGACGCCGCGCTCGCTGCCGACGAGGATCACGTCGGCGCCACGGCGCGCGAAGAGCCCGACGGTGACCACGCCGGCGATCGCGTTGATCGTCGCCTCGAGCGCGACCGGGTCGACGATCGCGAGGCCGGCCACGTCGAGCACCACGTTGCCGTTGTCCGTGACGAACCCCTGGCGCCATGCCGGATGGCCGCCGAGCTTGACGAGTTCGCGCGCGACGTAGCTGCGGGCCATGGGGATGACCTCGACCGGCAGCGGAAAGCGGCCGAGCACGTCGACCTGCTTGGTGACATCGACGATGCACACGAATTTGCGTGACGCCGCAGCGACGATCTTCTCGCGCGTCAGCGCGCCGCCGCCCCCCTTGATCATCGCGCCGAACCGCGTGACCTCGTCGGCGCCGTCGATGTAGACGGCCAGATCGCCGGTGTCGTTGAGCTCCTCCAGCGGGATGCCGTGTGCCTTCATGCGCTCGGCGGTCTTCACCGAGCTGGCGACGCCGCCCTTGATGCGCCCCTTGATCTTCGCCAGCTCGTCGATGAAGAAGTTTGCGGTCGAGCCCGAGCCGACGCCGATCCAGGCGTCGTCGACGACGTAGCGGATCGCCTCGCGCGCGACCGCCTGCTTCTGCTCTTCCTGCGTCATGGATGCATTCCGAAAATTGGGATCTGGGTCGATGCGTATCGGTCTTTCATACACGAATGTGCGCGACGTAGAACAGATTGAGGTCCATCGACGGGATCCTGAACGGCAGCCATTCCTCGCTGACGTTGCGAAAATAATATCGCACGAGCGAAACAAGGTTGTTGATAGCGTTCACATGCTCTCTGGCCATCCAATAGTCGTAGTCGATTCCGGCCTTGATGAACTTCTGGCGCGAGCCCAAAGCGCGACCGACGCGCCACGCGCAGCCTGGATCGCAGGGAAGCACGATCGTCAACTCTCCCCCGGATTTCAGGACTCTTGCCCACTCCCGAAGGATAAGATGGGGATGAATCAGATGCTCGAGCACATGCGCTGCGATCAGGCGATCGAACGTACAGTCGGCAAAGGAGAGCGCGGTCGCATTTTCTTCCTGAACATGTACCAATCCCCGCTTGCCCGATCGGTTGTTGACGGAGATTCGATCGAGCAACGGCGGCTTCGTGTCCGTAATCCAATAGTGGTCGAAGGCATGTCGCACATATCGGGCGTGGATGCCGGGACCCGCGCCGACTTCCAGTACGCTGGAAAACTCAACGTCGGGACCGTACGGACGCTCGGCCCACAAATGACTCTTCTTCAAGAAGTGGCCGGCGAGCCCCTCGTCGTAGTTCGAGCGCTCGTACATCTCGGACCAAACTCTGAAGTACGCATCCTGGTCTGGCTCGTGCCTGATTTTATCGGCCATCGAGGGCGATCGTTCTCTTTGGGTCGTGCGTCGCATGTTCACTGGAGTCCGTGAATCCGGCATTCTTCGCCTGATCGCGCGCCTCGAGGCAGGCTCGAGCGTCACATCATTGGGCTTTAGTCCACTCGCAGTATGGGACGAGGGCGGTTATGACCCGGGTTGCTCTCCGCAGACGGAACACCATCAACTTTTCTTGCGCGGTGGCGGCAGGTCGGTGCACACGCCCTCGGCGACCTCGGCGGCGAGGCCGATCGATTCCGACAGCGTTGGATGCGGGTGGATCGTGCGGCCGATGTCGACGGCGTCCGCGCCCATCTCGACCGCGAGCGCGATTTCGGCGATCAGGTCGCCGGCATGCGTGCCGACGATGCCGCCGCCGACGATGCGGTGCGTCGATGCGTCGAACAGCAGCTTGGCGAAACCCTCGTCCCGGCCGTTGGCGATCGCGCGTCCCGAGGCGGCCCACGGGAATTGCGCCCGGTTCACCGCGACGCCCTGCGCCTTCGCCTCGTCCTCGGTCAACCCGACCCACGCGATCTCGGGATCGGTGTACGCGACCGACGGAATGACGCGGGCATCGAAGAACGACTTCATGCCCGCCGCCGCTTCCGCGGCGACATGGCCTTCGTGCGTCGCCTTGTGCGCGAGCATCGGCTGGCCGACGATGTCGCCGATCGCATAGATGTGCGCCACGTTGGTGCGCATCTGCGCGTCGACCTCGATGAAGCCGCGCGGATTCACGGCGACACCCGCGTTCTGCGCGCCGATCGCGCGACCGTTGGGCGCACGGCCGACCGCGAGCAGCACGAGGTCGTACGGCTGCGGCCCCTGCGGCGCGTTCTCGCCCTCGAACGTCACGTGCACCGCGTCCTTGCGTGCCTCGATCGCCGTGGTCTTCGTCTTCAGCATGATGCGGTCGAAGCGCGGCTTGTTGACCTTCTCCCATACGCGCACGAGGTCGCGATCGGCGCCCGGCATCAGGCCGTCGAGCATCTCCACCACGTCGAGTCGCGCGCCCAGCGTCGAATACACGGTGCCCATCTCGAGGCCGATGATGCCGCCGCCGACGATCAGCATGCGCTTCGGAATCGACGCCAGCGCGAGGGCACCGGTGGAATCGACGATGCGCGGGTCCTGCGGCGCAAACGGCAGGCGGATCGCCTGCGAGCCTGCGGCGATGATCGCCTGGCGGAAGCGCACGGCGCTGGTGGCGCCGGTCGCGTCCTTGCCGTCGCCCGCCGTCGTCGCGACCGCGAGCTTGTGCGAATCGATGAAGCTGCCCACCCCGCGCATCACGCGCACGTTGCGCGACCTGGCCATCCCGGCCACGCCGCCGGAGAGCTTGCCCACCACCTTGTCGCGCCATGCTCGCAGCTTCGCGAGGTCGAACGTCGGCGCGCCGAAATCGACGCCATGCGCGGCGAGCGCGCGCGCCTCGTCGGTGATCGCGGCGACGTGGAGCAGCGCCTTCGACGGGATGCAGCCGACGTTGAGGCAGACCCCGCCGAGCGCCGCATAGCGCTCGACCAGCACGGTCTTCAGGCCGAGGTCGGCCGCGCGAAAGGCCGCGCTGTAGCCGCCCGGGCCCGAGCCCAGCACGAGGACGTCGCAATCGAATTCGCCGTCACCGTCCGCAGCGGCCGGAGTCGAGGCGGACGCCGCCGTGGCGTTGGCGGGCGATTTCGCAGCCGGCGCGGGTGCGCTCGCTGCGGTCGCGTTCGTGTTCGCCGCCGTGGGCGCGTCGCGCGGAGCGGCGCCACCCGCACTCGATGCCGCCGCAGCGCCGCTCGCGGCGGGCGGCGCAGCCGCGGCACGCGCGCCTTCGGCGTCGATCGTGGCGATCGGCGTGCCCTGCTTGACGCGATCGCCGACCTTGACGCTGACGGCGACGATGACCCCGGCCAGCGGAGACGGCACGTCCATCGTCGCCTTGTCGGACTCGAGCGTGACGAGCGGGTCCTCGACGGCGACGCGGTCGCCGGGCTTGACGAACACTTCGATGACCGGCACGTCGGCGAAATCACCGATGTCCGGGACGAGGATGGGCTGTGCGCTCAATGGACTTTCCTGTGCGCTTACGGGATCGAACGCGGGTAGGGCTTGCTGAGCATGAAGTCCTGCATCACCGCGACCACCTGGGCGTCGAGGCCCCAGAAGCCATGGGGTGCGAGTGGATCGCAGGGACCCGATTCCGGCGGATCGCCACCGCTCGCCGACACCACCGGGAACTTGCCGGCGAGCGCCTGCACGCCGGCATACGGACTGGTCGCGCAGCCGTCGTTGACATGGTGGATGAACAAGGTGGGAACCTTGAGCGTATCGAAATCGAAGCGCGACAGCGCGGTGCCCATCTTGTCCCAGTGCGTCACCGTCGACGTGAGGATCGTGCCGGCGACGAGATCGTGCAGCGACACGCCGAGATTGGCCGCCGAGATCGTGCCGCGACTCGTGCAGATCAGGAAGAACCTTGCGTCCGGGAAGCGCTTCTTCACGTCGGCGACCACTGCGCGGATGTCGGCGGCGTGGTCGGCGCTGCCGCGGAAGTAATCCTCCGTCCCGCCCAGCTGGTGATCCGAAGGCGCGTCGACGATCACGTCGGCGATGTCGGGGCCGGCGAGCTGATGGCGGATGCGCAGCAGCGCGTTCATCACCTTGGGGAACATGAGCGGCAACTCGTGCGTGTCGAGATGCATCTGGCCGAAGCCGCCGATGAAGGAGATGGCGACCGCCTTCTTCGGCGCGTCGTCGGGCGCATCGAGGATGTAGCTCACCGTCACGTCGTCGCGCGTGGGAATGGTGACGACGCTCTCGCGCGCTTGCGCCGCGCCGGCGGCGAACGTCGCCGCCATCGCCAGCAGCAGCGCGGCGACGGCGAGCGCGCGCGTCACAGCAGGGAGCGGCGCATGTCGCCGAGCAGGGACGCGAGGTAGCTCGTGAAGCGCGCGGCGGCAGCGCCGTCGATCACGCGGTGATCGTACGACAGCGACAGCGGCAGCGTGAGACGCGGCGCGAACGCCTTGCCGTCCCATACAGGCTTCATCACGCTCTTCGACACGCCCAGGATCGCCACCTCGGGCGCGTTGATGATCGGGGTGAACGCCGTGCCGCCGATGCCGCCGAGCGAGCTGATCGAGAAGCATCCGCCCTGCATCTCGCCGGGGGTGAGCTTGCCTTCGCGCGCCTTGACCGACAGCTCGCCCATCTCCTTGGCGATTGCCAGCACGCCTTTCTGGTCGGCGTTGCGGATCACCGGCACGACGAGCCCGTTGGGCGTGTCGGCGGCGAAGCCGATGTTGAAGTACTTCTTCAGCACGAGCTCGTCGCCGCCGGTCTTGGACACCAGCGACGCGTTGAAGTCGGAAAAGCGCGCGAGCGCCGCCACCGATGCCTTGATCAGGAACGCCAGCATCGTCACCTTCGGGCCGCTCTTCTCGTACTCCTTGTTGAGCGCCACGCGCAATGCCTCGAGGTCGGTGATGTCCGCGTCGTCGAACTGCGTGACGTGCGGGATCATCACCCAGTTGCGTGCCAGGTTGGCGCCGGCGATCTTCTTGATGCGCGACAGCGGCTTCGATTCGATCGCGCCGAACTTGGAGAAATCGATCTGCGGCCAGGGCAGGACCTCGAGGCCGCCGGTACGCGCCGCCGGCGCAGCCGTGGGCGCAGGTGCTGCGAGCGTGGTCTTGACGAATGCCTGCACGTCCTCGCGCAGGATCCGGTCGTGCGGACCCGTGCCCCTGACCTTGCCCAGGTCGACGCCGAGCTCGCGCGCGAAAAGGCGCACCGACGGCGATGCGTGCGCGCGCCGGAAGGCCGCGGAGTCGACTGCTGCGGCGGGCGTTGCGGATGCGGCCGACGTGGCGGCCGGTGCAGGCGCGGCTGCCGCCGGCGCGGCCGATGCGTTCGCGGTCGGCGCCAACGGAGCGGCGGCGGTCTTGTTCGCGGTCGCGGGGGCTGCCGCATCAGGCGCGCGGGAGCCGGGTGCGGGTGCCCGCGCCGCAGGCGGCGCGCCGATCGCCGTGTCGACCGCCGACATCGTGCACAGCACGGTGCCTTCGCGCACCTTGTCGCCCACCGCCACGCGCACGCCCTGCACGACGCCGGCGATCGGGCTCGGCACGTCCATCGTCGCCTTGTTGGATTCGAGCGTCACGATCGGGTCGTCGACCTTGAGGATGTCGCCCGGCTTCACGAACACCTCGATCACCGGCACGCTGTCGAAGTCGCCGATGTCCGGCACGCGGATTTCCGTGCTGCTGACCGGCGGCGGGTTGCCGGATGGCCCTTCGCCGGCGAGATCGCCGCGTCCGCGCGCGTCGCCGAGATTCACGGCGTCATGCCGCGCCAAGCCGTTGCCGTTGCGCGCGCTGGCCGGCTTGCCGGCTGCGGGAGGCGCTTCGCGCGGCGCGGCCGGTGTAGCGACAGGTGCGGCAGCCGATGCCGCGGACGGCTTGGCGGATGTGCCGGCCGCCTTGGCGGGCGACTTCGCGTCGAGCGCGAGAAGCACCGAGCCTTCGCTCACCTTGTCGCCGACTTTCACCGCCACCGATTGCACGACCCCCGACGACGGTGACGGCACCTCGAGCGTCGCCTTGTCCGATTCGAGCGTCACCAGCGATTGCTCGGCGCTGACCGCGTCGCCGGGCTTGACCAGCACTTCGATCACCGGCACGTCCTTGAAATCGCCGATGTCGGGAACCTTGACTTCCAGCATGCGCGTCTTTCTCGAGGAGTCGTGCGGTCTATACCGTCCAGGGCGC
>DATBOK010000178.1:0-13322 GCA_036553845.1 Casimicrobiaceae bacterium | reverse complement strand
AAGGACGTCACCAAGTAGCGTCGCGGGTCCGGTTGCCGCCGCGCGTCGCGCCGCGGCAACCGGCCGGTCACAGGCAACCCGCCCATGTCCACGCTCGCGCTTCCCCGCGAGGGACCGGTTTCAGCCGGCCCTCCGGGCAGGCGCATGTCGCCCTGGCAGCTTTGGGGCTGGCTGATGCTGGCGCCGTACGTCGTCGTATTCCTCGTGTTCGTCGTCTACCCGGTGAGCTACGGCCTGTGGCTCGCGCGGCATCCGCAAAGCTACGTGCAGCTTGTCGACGACCCGGTGTTCTTCACGTCTGTCGTCAACACCCTCGTGTTCCTCGTGGTCGCGATCAACATCAAGATGCTGCTCGCGCTGTTCCTCTCCGGCTTCTTCGTCACCGCGCGGCCATGGATCAAGTGGCTGTCGGTGCTGTTCATCCTGCCGTGGGCGGTGCCGTCGATCCCGACGATCCTGTCGATCCGCTTCATGCTCAATCCCGAGTGGGGCGTGATCAACCAGGTGATCTTCAGGCTCACCGCCGAGGATGGCCCGAACTGGCTCAACGACCGCTGGCTCGCGCTGTCGATGGCGATGACGGTGCATGTGTGGAAGAGCCTGCCATTCTGGACGATGATCCTGATCGCGGCGCGCCTGGCGATTCCGCACGAGCTGTACGAGGCCTCGAGCGTCGACGGCGCGACTGCCTGGCAGAAGTTCAAGTTCGTCACGTGGCCATCGGTGGCGACGCTGTATCTCACGTCGACGATCCTGTCGATGATCTGGACGCTGGGCGACTTCAACAGCGTTTACCTGTTGACCGGTGGCGGACCGGCGGACCTGACGCACATCCTCGCCACGCTCGGTATCCGGTACCTGCGACTCGACCAGGTCGACCTGGCGATGGCGACGATCGTCTGCGCGCTGCCGCTGGTGCTGCCGCTCGTATATTTCATGATGAAGCGATTGTCCAAATGAGCCCGCGCAAGGCGCTCACCGAGGCACGCCTGATCCTGATCGGCATCCCCGTGCTGATCTGGACGCTGTTGCCGATCTACCACATGGCCTTGTTTGCGTTTTCCACCAAGGACGAAGCATTCTCCGGCCACATCTGGCCCGAGCATCCGACCCTCAGGAATTTCTCCACCGTTTTCCACCAGGAGAACTACTTCCTCAATCACTTCTGGGGCCAGTTCCTCAACTCGGTGGTGATCGCCGCGGCAGTGGGCGCATTGACATTGTTCGTGGCGACATTCGCGGCGTTCTCGATCAGCCGCCTCAAGGCGCGCGGCGGGCGCACGGTGCTCAACGCCGCGCTGTTCACCTATTTCATTCCCGCGGCGTTCCTCGCCGTGCCAATGTACAAGGCGATGGGCCTGTACGGGCTCCTCAATCACCAGTCGGCGCTGATCCTGGCGATGGTGACGATCGCCGCGCCCTATGCGATCTGGGTGCTGAAGCAGGCGTCGGACAAGCTGCCGTTCGAGCTCGACGAGGCGGCACGCATCGACGGCGCGTCGCCGCTGCAGCTGTTCCGGCTCGTGTACCTGCCGCTGATCGCGCCGTCGCTGGTCGCGGTCGGCGCCTATGCGGTGCTGCTCGCCTGGAACGAGTATCTCTACGCGTTCCTGCTGCTGTCGAACGACAAGGACATCACGCTGCCGGTGGCGCTCGGCCACTTCCTGTCGGCGGACGATTCGCCGTGGGAGCTGCTGATGACGGCGGGACTCCTCTATTCGCTGCCGCCGGCGGCGATGTACTACGCGTTCAAGCGCTACATGGTGAGCGGCCTCACCGCGGGCGCGGTCAAGGCCTGATCACCGCGTTGCGTGCGAGATAGACGCGCGCCGCGTTGCCGCCGAGGATCGCCGCGCGATCTTGCGCGGCGACGCCGGCGAGGAGCGCGAGCGTCGCCTCCCGCCAGCGATCGTAGCCGCCGCCGATCTCGACGACCGGCCAGTCGCTGCCCCAGACGATCGCCCGCGGCGCAAACGCTTCCAACACGCGCCCGACATACGGCGACAGGTGGTCCGGCGTCCACGCGGATGCGGCTTCGGTGACGAGCCCGGACAATTTGCACGTCACGTTCGGCGCACCGGCGAGCACGGCGAGATCGTGCCGCCAGGGATCGAGGCCGCGGATGCCATCGCGGATTGGCGGCTTGCCAGCGTGGTCGATCACGACGGCGAGGTGCGGATGACGCTCGACGATGCGCGCGACGCGCGGCAGGTGGCGCGGCAGCACGAGCGCGTCGAACACCAGCCGGTGGTCGGCCAGCGCGCGGAATACCGGCGCGAACGCCGGGTCGAGCAGCCAGTCGTCGTCGGCGATGTCCTGCACCATCGGCCGCACGCCGACGAGGCGCGGATGCGTCGCCAGGCGTGCGATGGCATCCACGGCGTCGCGCGCAGCGAAGTCGAGCCATCCCACCACGCCGGCGACCCAGGGCGTGGCATCCGCGATCGCCAGCAGGAAGTCCGTTTCGGCAACGGTGGGCGCTGCCTGCACGAGGATCGTGCGCTGGATGGCGTGGCGCGCGAGCGTCGGCGCGAGATCGGCCGGCATGAAGTCGCGCCAGAGCGGGGCGAGCGCCGGCGTCAGCCAGCCATAATCGCCGCGCGCGACGCGCCAGAAGTGCTGGTGCGCGTCGATGACGGGCGACGGCGCCTCCGCGCCGGGCTGCGCGCCCGCGCGAGAATCGCGTTCGGCATCGATCACGCAGGCAACGGCGCGTCGGCACGTACGAGGCCGTCGGCGAGAAGATCGGACCACAACGCCGCCGGCACCGGCTGGGACAGTGCGCGTACGTTGCGCACGACCTCGTCGGGCGTCACCGCGCCAAGGACCAGTGTCGACACCGCCGGATGCGCCTGCGCGAAGCGGACGGAGGCGACCGGCAGCGCGACACCGTGCGCCGTGCACACCTCGGAAATGCGTCGCACCCGCGCAAGCACGTCGGGGGGCGCGTCGCGATAGTTGTACTTCGCCCCGGGCACCGCGCCACTGGCGAGGATGCCCGAGTTGAAGATGCCGCCCAGCATCACCCCGATGCCTTGCGCTGCGGCGAGCGGCAGGAAGTCGTCGAGCGCGCCTTGCTCGAGCAGCGTGTAGCGGCCGGCGAGCAGCATGCAGTCGAACGCGCCGGCGCGCGCGAATCGCGCCGCGACGTCCGCCTCGTTGACGCCGACACCGATCGCGCGCACGGTGCCATCGTGCTTGAGATCGACGAGCGCGCGGTAGGCGCCGTCCATCGCCTCGGCGAAGCGTGCATCGACGCCCTCGCGGCCGTGCGTGTGCACGTCGACATCGTGGATCAGCGCGATGTCGATGCGTCCGGTCGCCAGGCGCAGCAGCGACTGCTCGATCGCGCGCAGCGTGCCATGGTACGAGTAGTCGAACGCCGCGCGATGCGGCAGCCCGCCGGCGTAGCCAGAACCGCCGTCGCGCGCCGCGCGCGGATCCATGACGCGGCCGACCTTCGTCGACACCACGACGCGCTCGCGGCCGAAGCCGCGCATCGCGGCGCCGAGCCGGTGCTCGGCGAGGCCGTGGCCGTACAGCGGCGCGACGTCGAACAGCGTGATCCCGGCATCGAATGCCGCGCGCAGCGTCGCCTGCGCGGTGCCCTCGTCGATGCGCGCGTAGAGCTCGCCGAGCGGCGCGCAGCCGAAGCCGAGGGCTGAAACGTCGATGCCGGTGCGGCCCAGCGGGCGCGCGGGCAGTGCCATGGTCATGTCGCCTCTCCGGGTCGCCGCAATCTAGTCGTTTCGCCGGCTGCGCACAATGATGCCGCGGAGGCCAGAACGCGCACACGGGCGGAGCCCGATTTGATAGCATCGGTGTCGCGAGTCGCCTGGCGACGTTCGCGGCCGTGCGCGACGCCCCGGCATTCCATCCCACCTTCGAGACCCGACCATGGCATCCGTATCGTTCAACGCCGTCGAGAAGAACTTCGGCGCCGTCAAGGTCATCCACGGCATCTCGTTCGACATCGCCGACGGCGAGTTCCTCGTGCTGGTGGGACCGTCGGGATGCGGCAAGTCGACGCTGCTGCGGATGCTGGCGGGACTCGAGGAAATCAGCGGCGGTGTGGTCGCGATCGACGGCAAGACCGTCAACGACGTCGATTCCAAGGACCGCGACATCGCGATGGTGTTCCAGAGCTACGCGCTCTACCCGCACATGAGCGTGCGCGACAACATGGGCTTCAGCCTCAAGCTGCGCAAGGCCGACGCCAAGCTGACCACCGAGCGCGTCGCGCGCGCGGCGCAGATCCTCAACCTCGAGCCCTACCTCGACCGTTACCCGCGCGAGCTTTCCGGCGGCCAGCGGCAGCGCGTGGCGATGGGCCGCGCCATCGTGCGCGATCCCAAGGTGTTCCTGTTCGACGAGCCGCTGTCGAACCTCGACGCCAAGCTGCGCGTCGCCATGCGCGCCGAGATCAAGGCGCTGCACCAGCGGCTCAAGACCACCACGGTGTACGTCACGCATGACCAGATCGAGGCGATGACGATGGCCGACCGCATCGTCGTCATGCACGACGGCGTGATCGAGCAGATCGGCACGCCGCTCGAGCTGTACGACCATCCGGACAACCTGTTCGTCGCGCAGTTCATCGGCTCGCCGGCGATGAACATCGTGCGCGGCACGGTGCGGCGCACCGGCGGCGGCGCGCACGTGGAAGCGGCCGACGGCGTGCGCTGGCCGCTCGGCGCAACGCCGGCGGCCGATGGCCAGGCGGTCGCTTATGGCATCCGTCCCGAGCATCTCGCGCTGGCGGAGGGCGGCGCCGCCGCGGCCGTACCCGCCGAAGTCACGGTCGTCGAGCCCACCGGCGCCGAAACCGAATTGCTGGTGAAGGCGGGCGATGCGCCGATCGTGCTCGTCACGCACGGGCGCACGTCGGTGCGTCCCGGCGATCGGATCGGCCTCACGCTCGATCCGGCCACCGTGCATGTGTTCGATGCCGCGAGCGGGCGGCGCCTGGAGTGAGCCCACGGCCTTGCGTGCGCGCCGCGACCTGCACGTAGGCGTTGGCAGGCAACGGCAGCTGCCCGGCGCGCGCCGCGCCGCACGCGCGATCCCCTTACGGCGCCCCTGATCGTCGTCCCCGTCGCCACCATGCCATCACGCCCGAAAAAGCATCCCACACGCAAGCTCCGCTCGACCGAATGGTTCGGCCGCCACGACCGCGACGCGCTGGTGCATCGCTCGTGGATGAAGAACCAGGGCTTCCCGCACGATCTCTTCGACGGACGTCCGGTGATCGGCATCTGCAACACCTGGTCGGAAGTGACGCCGTGCAACGCGCATTTCCGCGAGCTCGCCGAGCACGTCAAGGCCGGCGTGCTCGAGGCCGGCGGCTTTCCGCTCGAGTTCCCGGTGATGAGCCTCGGCGAGCCGGTGATGCGGCCGACGACGATGCTGTTCCGCAACCAGGTGGCGATGGACGTCGAGGAATCGATCCGCGCCAATCCATTCGACGGCATCGTGCTGATGATGGGCTGCGACAAGACCACGCCTGCGCTGCTGATGGGTGCCGCGTCGTGCGACCTGCCGACGATCGGCATCTCGGGCGGCCCGATGCTCAACGGCAAGTTCCGCGGCCACGACATCGGCTCGGGCACCCACGTCTGGAAATTCACCGAAATGCTGAAGACCGGCGAGATGAAGCTCGCCGACCTGACGGAGGCGGAGGCTTGCATGTCGCGCTCGGCCGGCCACTGCATGACGATGGGCACGGCGTCGACGATGGCGTCGATGGTCGAGTCGCTCGGCATGGGATTGCCCACCAACGCCGCGATCCCCGCCGTCGACTCGCGGCGCAAGGTGCTCTGCCGGCTCTCCGGCCGGCGCATCGTCGACATGGTGCGCGAGGACCTGCGCATGTCGAAGATCCTGACGCGCCACGCGTTCGAGAACGCGATCATGGTCAACGGCGCGATCGGCGGCTCGACCAACGCGGTGGTGCACCTGATCGCGATCGCCGGACGCATCGGCGTCGATCTCTCGCTCGACGATTGGGACCGCCTCGGACGCGACATCCCGTGCCTCGTGGACCTGATGCCGTCGGGACGCTTCCTGATGGAGGATTTCTACTATGCCGGCGGCTTGCCGGTGGTCGTGCGCGAGATCGGCAGGTACCTGCACAAGAAGGCGCTGACCGTCAACGGCCGCACGCTGTGGGACAACTGCAAGGACGCGATCAATTACGACACCAGGGTGGTGACGCCGCTGGCGACGCCGTTCAAGCCGCAGGGTGGCATCGCGGTGCTGCGTGGCAATCTCGCCCCCGATGGCGCGGTGCTGAAGCCGTCCGCGGCGACGCCCGCCCTGCTGCGCCACACCGGGCGCGCCGTGGTGTTCGAGGATATCGACGACCTCCATGCGCGCATCGACGATCCGCGCCTCGACGTGCGCGCGGACGACATCCTCGTGCTGCGCAATTGCGGACCGAAGGGCTACCCGGGATTTCCGGAGGTCGGCAATTTCGCGCTGCCGGCGAAGATCCTCAAGCAGGGCATCACCGACATGATCCGCATCTCGGATGCACGGATGTCGGGCACCGCATACGGCACCGTCGTGCTGCACACCGCACCCGAAGCCGCGGCGGGGGGTCCGCTGGCGCTCGTCAGGAGCGGCGACACGATCACGCTCGACGTTGAGAAGCGCAAGCTCGAGCTGCATGTGAGCGCGGCGGAGCTCGCCCGGCGGCGCACGCGCTGGAAGCCGCTGCCGCCCCACGCCGAGCGGGGCTGGGTCAAGCTCTATTGCGCGACCGTGCAACAGGCTGACAAGGGCGCGGACCTCGATTTCCTGGTGGGCAAGTCGGGCGCACGGGTCGGCCGCGAGAGCCACTGACGCGCCGCAACCCGGTATTTGCCGGTGTCAGGGAAGCGTCAGGCGCCTCGTGGCACGCCCCCGCCCGCGGTTTCGCCGGACCCCGAGTACGAGTAGGATGCCCTTGGCGCGACGGAAACGCCGGGCCGAACACAAGAATCCTATACATCGCCATCGGAGGGCTCCTCATGGATGTTCAAGGACTGATCATCTGGCTTGTCATCGGCGCGATCGCAGGGTGGATCGCGGGCATGATCATGAAGGGACGCGGGTTCGGCGTCGTCGGCAACATCATCGTCGGCATCGTGGGTGCGTTCATCGGCGGGTGGCTGCTCGGTGCGATGGGAATATTTGCCGCGGGCTCGGTGCTCGGCACGATCGTCACCGCCGTCATCGGCGCGGTGGTCCTGCTGTTCGTCGTCAGCCTCGTCAAGCGCGCCTAGGGCCGCGCGCAGCGGCACGTGCGAAGGGCGCCCGCGGGCGCCCTTCGTCATTGGACCGTGGCCAGCGGCACCGCGCGCCCCGCGCGATGCGCTGCGACGCGGTGCGCGACGCGCCGCAAGCCGCAAGCCGCGCTCAGCGCTTGCGCGCGTAGTAGCCGTCGAACACGGTGGACCAGGTCTTGCCGTCGTCGGTCGACTGCTCCCACCACTGGCGCACGCGGCCATCGGCGAGCGGAATCCAGCTGATGCGGTTGCGGTGGTGCAGATGGCCGTTGCTGCCGAAGGTGTCGCCGAAGAGCACGATGCGCCCGTCGATCGAGCCGCCGTCGAGCAGCGCGACGTTGCCGCCGGAATCCATCCACGTCTGGTGCCAGCGGCGCAGGTCGACGTCGAACGCGGTGAGGCTCGTGCCGGTGATGCCGCCGCGCGCGGATGCCCAATGCTCCTGCATCACGCAGCCGTCCTCGAGGGATTCGATGCGATTGGTGCCGAGCGCGCGACCATTGGCGTCGCTGACGGTCCAGTCGCCGAGCCAGAAATCGAACTGCCGGTGCTCGGCTGCGCGGCATACCGGCGCCGTGGGTGCGGCGACCCCCGTAGCGACGGCGGGTGCGGCGGGTGCGGCGGGTGCGGCGGGCGCACCGGGTGCAGCGGGTGCGGCAGGTGCCGCGGATTGCGCGCCTGCCGCGCACGCCGCAAGCATCGCAATGCCCATCGTGCAGGCCATCAGATGCGTCGCGACGGCGTCACGCATTGCCGGTCCTCGCTGAAGATGATCGTGGCGCGCATTGTGGCGCGGCGCTCGCACGCGCGGGTGCCCGTTCGCCCCGCGCGGCACCGCAACCGCCCGCGTCGGGGCGTTGCGGTAACATCGGCCGCTTGCCCGCTCCGCCCCCTCACGTCCCGACGTCGCCGCCGCGCAAGGCCGCGCTTGCATTCATATTCGTCACGATCGTGCTCGACGTGCTGGCGATCGGCGTCATCATTCCCGTGTTGCCGCGCCTCATCGAGGCGTTCACGGGCAGCACCGAGAAGGCCGCGGTTTGGGTCGGCGTGTTCGGCACGCTGTTCGCCGTGCTGCAGTTCTTCTGCGCGCCGATCCTGGGCTCGGTGTCCGATCGCTTCGGCCGCCGGCCGGTGGTGCTCCTGTCGTGCCTCGGGCTCGGCATCGACTACATCGTGATGAGCCTCGCGCCAGGCGTCGGCTGGCTGCTCCTGGGCCGCTCGTTCGCCGGCGTGCTCACCGCGAGCTTCGCCACGGCGACCGCGTACATCGCCGACGTGACGCCGGCCGAGAAGCGTGCCGGCGCGTACGGCATGATCGGCGCCGCGTGGGGACTCGGCTTCATCCTCGGCCCCGCCATCGGCGGCGTGCTCGGCGACGTCAATCCGCGCCTGCCGTTCGTGTTTGCGGCCGTGCTGGCGCTGGCCAATGCCGCCTACGGGTACTTCGTGCTGCCCGAATCGCTGCCCGCGGCGCGCCGCACGGCATTCTCATGGCGGCGCGCGAACCCGCTCGGCAGCCTGCGCCTGCTGCGCTCGCATCGCGAGATGCTCGGACTCGCCTGCGTCAACCTGCTGTTCTGGATCGCGCACCACGTGCTGCCGACGGTGTTCGTGCTCTACGTCGGCCTGCGCTATCAATGGTCGACGCGAACGGTCGGCCTTGCGTTTGCCGCAGTCGGCGTCGCCAACGTGGTCGTGCAGGGCCTGCTCGTGAAGCCCATCGTGCGCGCGCTGGGCGAGCGGCGTGCGCTGCTCGCCGGGGCGCTCGCGGGCGCCGCCGGCTTCCTCGTCTACGCGACGGCGACCACGCCGCTCTGGTTCTGCGCGGCCATTCCGGTGTTCGCCTTCATCGGCCTCTTCGGACCTTCGCTGCAGGGGCTGATGACGCGGCACGTCGGGCCCAACAAGCAGGGCCAGCTGCAAGGGGCGAACGGCTCGATCATGGCGCTCGCGGGCCTGATCGGGCCCGGCGTCTTCAGCGCGGTGTTCGCATGGTCGATCGCGCCCTCGCGCGGCTTCGAATTTCCCGGCGCGCCGTTCCTGCTGGCATCGGCCTTTCTGCTGGCGGCGGCGGCGATCGCGTGGCGGACGACCCGTGCCGACATCGTGCCCGCCGAGGGTGTGGGCGCCGCGCCGCGCTGAGCGTGCGGCGCGCCTGGCGAACGCTACGCCGGACCGATGCGCTTCTGCATGAAGCGCGACAGCACGTCCGGCTCGTACTCGCCGAACGGCGCGCAATTCGAATAGCCCGCGGCGGCATAGAGCGACAGCGCTTCCGGTTGCGCGATGCCGGTCTCGAGCCGCACGACCGGCAGCCCTTCGACGCGTGCGAGCGCTTCCAGCGCGGCGAGGATCTGCACGCCGATGCCGCTGCCGCGGGCGCCGGGCGCGACGTACATCCGCTTCAGCTCGCCGTAGCCCTCGCAGACGCGCAACGCGCCGCAGCCGACCGCGACGCCGTCGCGGCGCGCCACGACGAAGCGCACGTCGGGGCCGGCAAGCGCGTCGATGTCGAGGAAATGGTTGCTTTCCGCCGGATAAAGCGCGCTCTGGTATGCGTCGAGGTCGCGGATCAGCGCGACGACGTCGGCCGCGCGCGGGGTTTCGCGCGCGATCACGACGTCAGAACTTGCCATAGCGGTCGTACGCGGCGACGGGATCCATCCCGCCGACCAGCGCGCGGCGCATTTCACTCTCGGTGGCAACCACTTCCTCGGTGCGCGTCACCACCTCGTCGACGATGGGCTGCGGAATGATCACCACGCCGTCGCGATCGGCGACCAGCCAGTCGCCGCTGCGGATCGTCACGCCACCGATGTCGACCGGTGCGCCGTAAGCGTCCGGCAGCCATCGCCCGACGATATCCGCCGGCGTGGCGAAGCGGCACCACACCGGGAATCCCTGCCGCAGCACGAGCTCGGTGTCGCGGGTGCCGCCGTCGACGACGTAGCCAAGCACGCCGCGCGCGGCAAGAGTTTGCGCCGACAGCTCGCCCATCAGCGCGATCTCGTGGTTGTGCGGCTGGCAGACGACGACGTGGCCGGGCGGCGCCTTCGCCAGCAGCGTGCACCAGGCGCGCAGCGTGGCGTCGCGCGTCTGCGATCGGTCGATGTGGCCCGACACCGTCCACACCGGACCGGCGAGGCGATGCGTGGGGTCGAGCGGCTTGATCGCCTGCGGCAGCACGATGGCGTCGTGGCCCATCGCGCGCAGCACGTCGTGCACCGCGCCGGAATAGCAGCGCGCGAGGCGCTCGACCAGCGACGGTGCCGCGTTCACGGTGCCGCGGGCCGCGCGTAGCGCCCGATGATCGCGCCGGCGATGGCGAGGCCGACCGTCGCATAGCCGGCGTTGATCGCCCACAGCGCGATGCCGCGGCCCTCGAAGCCGTAGTTGAGGGCGAGCGACGCGGCGACGAAGCCGATCGCCATCGCCACGCCGACGGCCGCGCCTTCGCCGGCGCTGCGCTTGTCGAAGCGCACGATCGCCCATGCCAGCGTGTAGCACATCACGAGCACGGCCAGGAAGCCGACGATGTAGGGCATCGCACCGCCGCCGGTGTCACGCTGGACGTCGGCCATCGTCTTGCCGATGCCGGCGAGCCATTGCGCGCTGAGCGCGGTGTACCACGCCGCGCCGAGCGCGAAGAAGATCACCGCGGCGACGATCACGGGAACGTGCTTGACTCCGCTCATGGCAGGCCCTTCGCGCTGGACGAAGGCGCGAGTTTGCACTGCGCGTGCCGGCATTCGCAAGTGACGCCGCCGCGGCCCCGCCGCGGCGGCGCTCAGCGCGCGACCATCAGGTCGATCAGGGTCGGCGCTTCACGCGCGACCAGCACCTCGCGGCCGTCGGGCGACACCGCAATCGAGCGGCCGAACGCCATCGGCGGGAAGCGGGCGCGCAGCGTCACGCGGCGCTCGGCCAGGTCGTAGCGCGCGAGCGTCGGAGGGGCGCTGGAATTGTCGAGGTACCAGACACCGCCGCCGCCCAGCGTCCAGGCGCCATAGGTCGAGTCGCTGATCGGCAGCGGCAGCGCCTCGCACGCGAGATCGGCCAGCGTGCACAGCGTCAGTCCGCGGATCTGCGGCTGGGTGAACGCGATGTGCGTCGCGTCGACGGCGAACGTCCCGACCAGCGGAAACGGCAGCGGCTCCTGCGCGGCGAGGTTGGCGAGCGGCGCACGCAGCAGGCGCATCGCCTGCCCGTCGAGCACCGCGAAATACAGGTCGCGGCCGCGCGCGTCGGCGTAGACCTCGTCGATCTGCGTGCCGAGCGCGGAAAGCAACGTGGTCGCGCCGCCGGCGATGTCGAAGCGCACGGCGGACAGCGCGTGCGGCGGATTGGCGTCGAGGCGCACCGCATAAAGTGCGCGGCCGTCGGACGACCAGTGCGCGTTGACGTAGCGGAAGCCGTCCGGCAGCTTCACGCGCACGGGCGGCGCGCCGGCCGTGGCGATGAACGCGGCCTCGGCGCCCTCGCGGTTGGAGACGAACACCACGCGCTTGCCGTCCGGCGAATACTCGGGCTTCATCGTGAAGCGCGTCGATGGCCATGACGGCGTGCTCGCGGGCGTGCCGCTGGCGACATCGAACGTCCACAGGTCGGTGCGGAACTGCGCATTCTCGTAGACGATCTCGCCGGTCGGCGCGATGTCCGGAAAGCGCGCGCCGCGACCGCCGACGAAGCTCGCCGTGTGCGTGACGAGGTCGACGTCGTTGAGCGAGCGGAAGCCGAACCAGTCGGCGGCGACGAGGATGTGCCGCGCGTCGCGCCATGCCGCGCCATACACCGCGCCGCGCGCGTTGGCGGCCGCGCTGGCGTGGCTGCCATCGGCGTCGATCGTCCACAGCTCGCCCATGCCGGCGACGTTGCGGAAAAACGCGATCGTCCTGCCGTCCGGCGCGAAGCGCGGCATCGCGTCCTCGCCCGCGTTGGCGGCAGGCAGCGTCAGGTCGCGCGTGGCGCCGGTGGCGAGGTCGAGGAGGGAAAGACCCTGCGGAAACAGCGGCCGGTGGGCGTTGGCGTAGACGAGCCAGCGGCCGTCGGCGGAAACGTCGAAGTTGGGCGTCGGCGCGCGGTCCTCGGCGACCAGCACCTTCTGCGCGTCGCCGTCGATGTCGCGCAGCACGATCCGGCAATGCATGTCCGTGCAGCGGGCGTAGGCGAGCTGGCGGTGTCCGCCGACGAACACCGGCGAACGATAGCTCGCGCCGTCGTCGTCGGCGCCGATCAGGTGCCGCGCGTCCGACGCGCCGAGGTCGAGCACGACGAGATGCGCGCGCGAGGCGAACTCGGTGCTGGACGAGAACGCGATGCGCGCGCCGTCGGGGGCGAAGCGCGGCTCCATCTCGAGGCCCGGATCGGACAGATAGGGCGTGGCGTTGGCGATGCGCGCGGCCAGTGGCGCAGCGGCGCTGTCGCCGCCGTCGCGCAGATGCAGCGCCAGCGCGGCAGCGGCGGCGACGGCGATCGAGAGCGCTGCCGCACCCAGCACGCGCCGGCGCGTGTCGCGCCGCGTCGCCACCGGCAGACGCGCGCCATCATCCGATGCCACGCCGGAAGGCGCTGCCACGGCCGCATCCGGTGCTGGGTCTGTGGGGTGCCCGGTCGCGACGCCGGTTGCAGTGCCGGCGCCGGCACTGCGGTCCGCTGCGAAGGCGTCGACCGCGATTCCCGGCAGCGGCCCGCGCGCGCGATTCGTGGCAACCATCGCCTGCGTGCCGCCGTGGTCGGAGCCGGTGCCGGCATTGCCGTTCGCGACCGCGATGTGCCCGGCGTCGGGTTCCGCGGCGACCGGCATGCGCGCCTCGTGTCCGTTGTCGGTGCCCGCCGCGCGCGCGACGGCATGCGCGGGCAGCGACGGCGCATCCTCGACGGTCGCCACCAAACGGTAGCCGACGGTGGGAATCGTCTCGATGTAGGACGGATGACGCGGGTCGTCGCCGAGCACTGTGCGCAACTCGGCGATCGTGCGCGACAGCACTTCGTCGCTGACCATGCGTCGCGGCCAGACCTCCTCGAGCAGGCGATTGCGCGCGACGACGACGC
>DATBOK010000121.1:0-8971 GCA_036553845.1 Casimicrobiaceae bacterium | reverse complement strand
ATGGCATCGCGCAAGCCTGCCGGCGCGAAGGCGCGGTGCTCGCGTTCACCTACGTCAACGACGAGCTGAAGGACCGCGTAGTCAAGCTGGCCGCGGACTTCGGCGCCACGCCGGTGCTGCCCTGCGACGTGACGCACGACGATCAGATCGCCGCGCTGTTCGATGGGCTGGCCCGCGAATGGGGCGCGCTGGACGGCTTGCTGCACGCGATCGCGTTCGCGCCGCGCGAAGCGCTGTCCGGCGACTTCCTCAACGGGCTTTCGCGTCAGGCATTCGCCATCGCGCACGACGTGAGCTCGTACAGCTTTGCCGCGCTGGCCAGGGGTGCGCGGCCGCTCATGCAGGGAAGGAAGGGCGCGCTTCTGACCCTGACCTATCTCGGCGCCGTGCGCGCGCTGCAGAACTACAACGTGATGGGGCTCGCCAAGGCGAGCCTCGAGGCCAACGTGCGCTATCTCGCGCAATGCCTCGGCCCCGAGGGCATCCGCGTCAACGCCATTTCGGCCGGGCCGATCAAGACGCTCGCCGCGGCCGGCATCGGCGGCTTCTCGAAGATCCTGCATTTTGTCGAGAAGACTTCGCCGTTGCGGCGCAATGTCACCATCGACGAAGTCGGCAACGTCGCGGCGTTTCTGCTTTCCGACCTCGCCAGCGCGGTCACCGGCGAGATCACCTATGTCGACTGCGGGTTCTCGACAGTCGCCGCGGGCATGGGTGAGGAGTGAGCCCGGAATCCGCAGCGGACCCGTCTTCGACTGCTGCGCAACCTCGCCTGAAGGACCGCTACGACGCAGTGATCATCGGCGGCGGCCACAACGGGCTGGTCTGCGCATGCTATCTCGCCGGCGCCGGATTGTCGGTCGCCGTGTTCGAGCGCCGCGGCATCGTCGGCGGCGCCGCGGTGACCGAGGAGTTTCATCCGGGCTTCCGCAATTCGACCGCGAGCTACACGGTCAGCCTGCTGCACCCGAAGGTCATCCACGAATTGTGCCTGAAGGAGCATGGGCTCAAGATCGTGGAACGGCCGATGGCGAACTTCCTGCCGCTTCCCGGCGGCGAGCATCTGAAGATCGGCGGCGCTTCCGCAGACGGCCTCGGCGGAACGCAGGCCGAGGTTGCGCGCTTTTCGCGCAAGGATGCCGAGGCGCTGCCGGCGTATCAGGCGATGCTCGAGCGCGTCGCCGACGTGCTGCGCGCACTCTTGCTGGAAACGCCGCCCAACGTCGGTGGCGGCGTGCACGAGCTGTTCCAGGCATGGAAGGTCGGCGGCAGGCTCAAGCGCCTGCCGATGCGAGAGCGGCGCGACGTCCTCGACCTCTTCACCAAGAGCGCGGGCGATGTGCTCGATCGCTGGTTCGAATCCGGCCCGATCAAGGCGGCGCTCGGCTTCGACGCGGTCGTCGGCAATTTCGCGAGCCCGTACACGCCCGGCTCGGCGTACGTGCTGCTGCACCATGTCTTCGGCGAAGTCAACGGCAAGCGCGGGCAATGGGGTCACGCGCTCGGAGGGATGGGCGCGATCACGCAGGCGATGGCGCGCGAAGCGGTCGAACGCGGCGTCGAGATATTCATCGACGAGCCGGTTGCGCGCGTGCTGACCAAGGGCGGCAGCGCGGTCGGCATCGTGCTGGACGATGGCAGCGAGATCGCCGCGCAACGGGTCGTCGCCAACGTCAATCCCAAGCTCCTGTACCTGCAGCTGATCGACCCGGCAGCGATCGACGGCGACTTCCGGCAACGCATCGAGAATTACCGCTGCGCCTCGGCGACGTTTCGCATCAACGTTGCGCTCGACGCCGTGCCCGATTTCAGCTGCCTGCCCGGCGACGGAGCGCACCTGCGCTCGGGCATCATCGTCGCACCGTCGCTGGCGTACATGGAGCGCGCTTATTTCGACGCACGACAGCTCGGCTGGTCGCGCGAACCGATCGTCGAGATGCTCATCCCTTCGCTGGTCGATCCGACGCTGGCGCCGCCGGGCAAGCATGTCGCAAGCCTGTTCTGCCAGCACGCCAATCCGCAATTGCCGGGCGCCGCGTCGTGGGATGCGGCCAGGGAAGAAGTCGCCGATCTGATGATCGCAACGGTAAACCGGCAGGCGCCGAATTTCGCCGCCAGCGTGATCGGCCGCCGCGCACTTTCGCCACTCGACCTCGAGCGTGAATTCGGCCTGATTGGCGGCGACATCTTCCACGGCGCGCTGTCGCTCGACCAGTTGTTTTCGGCACGGCCGGTGCTCGGGCACGGGCACTATCGCGGGCCGCTCAAGGGCTTGTACATGTGCGGCTCGGGCACCCATCCCGGAGGCGGCGTCACCGGCGTCCCTGGGCACAACGCGGCGCGCGAAATCCTGCGCGACGTGCGCCGGCGCCGGCACGGATGAATGGACCGCGGTCCCGGAGCGCGCCACGCCAAAGGCGACGCCCCGCGAAAACCGCGGGGCGCCAGGGGTGCTGCGCCATAAAAGTCGAAGTCAGCCGATAAGCCGGGTTCTGTTACGGGACGCGCCGTGGCGCGTCCTATGGCCGTCATTCATCTAGGCACCGCGTTGCCGCGGCGCTCGAGCCACCTACCCGCGGACTCGGCGAGCAGCGTCGTCGTCCGCTTACTTGGTGTTGCTCCGGATGGAGGTTGCCGCGTTTCACCCGCTCCCGGCCCGGTGTGACCCGGACCGGGAGCGACTCGTCTCTGTGGCCCTGTTCCTCGCCTTCATCGCCGCTCTCGCGAGCGACTTATAGCGTCTGGGCGTTACCCAGCATCCTGCTCTGCGGAGCCCGGACTTTCCTCTGCCAGCGCGCGCTTGACGCGCGCGCCAACAGCGACGGTCTGGCCGACTTCGACCGGCATTTTAGCATGTGAGCTTAGGGCCTAGTCGGCGACGCGCCAGGAGAGCGTCTCGCCGGCGAAGAGCGGCACCACGGTGTCGGCGCCGAACGAATAGCTCGCCGGCACGGTCCACGCCTCGCGCTTGAGGGTGATCGTGCCGGCATTGCGCGGCAGGCCGTAGAAATCCGCGCCGTGAAAGCTGGCGAAGGCTTCGAGTTTGTCGAGCGCGCCAGCGGCGTCGAACGCCTCGGCATACAGCTCGAGCGCGGCGTGCGCGGAAAAGCATCCCGCGCAGCCGCAGGCGCTCTCCTTGGCGTGCCTCGCGTGCGGCGCCGAATCGGTGCCGAGGAAATATTTCGGGTTGCCGCTTGTCGCCGCGGTAACCAGCGCCTGGCGATGCGTTTCGCGCTTGAGCACCGGCAGGCAGTAGGCATGAGGGCGCAACCCGCCGGCGAACAGCGCATTGCGCGACCACAATAGATGCTGCGGCGTGATCGTCGCGCCGACATGTGCCGGCGCGGCGGCGACGAACTGTGCGGCCTCGCGCGTCGTGACGTGCTCGACCACGAGCCTGAGCGCGGGGAAGTCGCGCACGATGCGGGTGAGCATCCGCTCGACGAATACGCGCTCGCGGTCGAAGACGTCGACGTGCCTGTCGGTGACCTCGCCGTGCACCAGCAGCGGCAGTCCGTGCCTTTCCATCGCCCCGAGCGCAGCGTAGGCGCGCGCGAGATCGGTGACTCCGGAAGCCGAGTTGGTCGTCGCGCCGGCCGGGTAATACTTGACGCCGACGATGAAGCCCGCGGCGCGCGCGCGCTCGATCTCGGCGGGATCGGTATCGTCGGTCAGGTACAGCGTCATCAGCGGCGTGAAGCGCGATCCCACGGGCAGCGCGGCGACGACGCGGTCGCGATAGGCGGCGGCCGCCGCAACCGTGGTGACCGGAGGATCGAGATTCGGCATGACCACCGCGCGGGCGAAAACCCGGGCGGTCGCGCCCACGACCGAGCGCATCGGCTCACCGTCGCGCAGGTGCAGGTGCCAGTCGTCGGGACGGGTGAGGGTCAGCATGTTGAAGGCACTGTTTTTGCATGCATTATACGGGTGGCCGCCGGTGACCCCGGCCGGCAGGCAGGTGGATGGGCACGTGGGGTGGCGATGGCTTGCAGCGGCCGGTTCGCGATATAATGCGCGGTTTATTGCGGCGGTCCGCCGGGCGCTCGAAGCCCGGTGCGGGGCGCCGGTGGCAGGGCCGGCGCGGGCGCTGGTTCTTGCCGTTTCGGGTCCGCGACGCGAAGGGACCCGGCGTGCAGCGTAGGCAGGCAGGGAAGGTGGAAACGTGGCAACAAAAAGCGTAGCAAAAAAGGTCAGGGTACTGACCGAGCCGGATCTGCTCAAGGCGAGCGACAAGGAATACATGAGCGAGGAGCAGCTGGCGTTCTTCCGCCAGCGGCTGCTCGAGCTTCGCGCGCAACTGCTGAACAACGCCGACGACACCGGCCAGCATCTGCGCGAGAACGAGGTAACGACCGACCCGTCGGATCGCGCGACGCTCGAGGAGGAATACACGCTCGAGCTGCGCACGCGCGACCGCGAGCGCAAGCTGCTCAAAAAGATCGAGAAGTCGCTGAAGATGATCGAAGACGGCGCCTACGGCTACTGCGAGGAAACCGGCGAGCCCATCGGCATCCCGCGACTCCTGGCGCGGCCGACGGCGACGCTGTCGCTCGAGGCGCAGGAGCGGCGAGAGCGCGTGCAAAAGCTCTACGGCGATTGAGCGTTCCCCGCCGGTGCGGGTAGGACGGTCGGTGCCCGGGCGCAGCGGCAACGGGGGGCAGACGCTCGCCGCTGCGGGCCGGTAAATCCTACAAAGCGAGATTACAAACCGAAGATCGCGCGGTGCGACCATCCTCCGGCCATGAAGAACAAGAGCGGGATCGATAACGCGGTGTTGGCGCGCGACGCCAGAAACGCCACGCGGCGCGCCGTGGCCTTTGCCTCGTCGGTTGCAGGCTTCAGTCCGAGGATCTTCTGCTGATTCGGCCAGATCAGCACCCATACGTTGAACAGCATGATGGTGCCGAGCCACGCGCCGACGCCGATGCCGGCCATGCCGTGGGTGAGAGTGAACGCATTGCCGAACTGATTGCCGAGCAGCGCGGCGCCGGCAAGCCAGGTCACGACGGCAGACCAGCGGAAGAACAGCAGCGCCCGCGGTGCGACGTGTTTGCTGATGCCGGCGTTGGTGCCGTCGGCGGTGGCGGCTTTCATCGCCGCGACCTGGACGAAGTTGAAGTAGTACAGCAGGCCGATCCACATGACTCCGGCCATGAAATGAATCCATCTCGCCAGTGCTGGAACGATATCCATCATCGCCTCCGCGCTCAGACCGGAATGCTCTTGACGACGTAGTACAGGATTGCGGTCAGGATCAGGCCGCAAATGATCGTGCCCCACAGCGAATCGAGCGGATTCTTCATCGTGTTTCTCCCATGAAATGGCCGGCCCGCCAGGCGGTGAACCGGATCGGCGGTCGGCCGGTGCGGAAACTTTAGCGCGTCGAAGCTGTCGTCTCCATTGTAGCAAGCAGCAACGGATCAAGCCATCTTGATCCGGGCAGGCCAGCCGCCGGCGGTGGGAGAGAGGGCAGAACGGGCCCTCGCCGTGGAGCGCGGTGGGCCTCCTGTCCAAATTCCCACTCTCTTTCGAAAGGGGACCTCCATGGCACGACCCTACACGCTTCCGCCATTGCCGTACGCCGAGGGCGCTCTGTCGCCGGTGATTTCGTCGCAGACGATGGGCTTTCACTACGGCAAGCATCACAAGAGCTATGTCGACATGCTGAACAAGCTCGTCGCCGGAACCGAATTCGAGGGCGAGCCCCTCGAGACGATCATTGCAGCGACCGCGGGCAAGACCGGTGCCAGCGCGATATTCAACAACGCGGCGCAAAACTGGAACCACACGTTCTACTGGCAGTGCCTGAAGCCGAAGGGCGGCGGCAAGCCGCAGGGCGCCCTGGCCGCCAAGCTCGACGCGGCATTCGGCAGCTACGACGGCTTCAGGAAGGCATTCGCCGAAGCCGGGGTCACGCAATTCGGCAGCGGCTGGGCGTGGCTGGTCGTCGAGAACGACGCGCTCAAGGTCGTCAAGACCGGCAACGCGGAAGTCCCGTTCACCAAGGGGCAGACGCCGCTGCTGACGATCGATGTCTGGGAGCATGCCTACTACCTCGACTACCAGAACCGGCGCGCCGATCACGTCAACGCCGTGATCGACAAGCTGCTCAATTGGCAGTTCGCCGCCGACAACCTCGCCAACGTCGGCGCCATCAAGGGAGCACAGCCCGCAATGGCCCGTTAACCCGGGGAAATCGACACGCCGTCGCCGCCGTCGGCCGCCCGCTTGTTGGCGGGTGGCGAACGGCCCATAATCGAAGCCTCGTTCGGCTAACCGGCGCACGAACCGGATTGCGATGGCGTTCAACCTCTTCCCCAAATCCCCGGTCAAGGGCAAGGCTGAAGGCAAGCCGCGACCCGACGCGGGCGCGCGCTCCGATGCGCGCTCGCCGCCGGGGTCGGCCCGCGAGCTTGCCGCCACGATGAAGGGGCGGCCGTCGGCGCAGGCGAAAGGCGAGCCGCGAGCCGCTGCGGCCGACAGCGAGCGCGAAATTACCGTCACCGGTCCGCCCAGCCTGATCGAATGGACGGGGCTCAATCAGAAGATCCAGGTCGCCGAAGCCAATCCGGGCTTGTGCGCCGTGCTCGAAAATGCCGCGCTGTTGTACGCCAACGGTCAGGCGCCGCATGCGCGCGCGGTGCTTGAGGACGGCGTCGCCAACGACGGCGATGCGAAGGTCTCCCCGCTCGCCTGGCTCGCCTTGTTCGATCTGCTGCAGCGCGCAGGCGACCACGTGGCCTACGAGCAGCTGTCGTTGCAGTACGTGGTCGCGTTCGAGCGTTCCGCGCCGTCCCGCGAGGAGCTCGGGACCCAATCCCGCCGGGGCTCGCGTCCGGTGGCGGCGGGTTACGTCGGTTTGACCGGCAAGCTCAACGCCGGGCACGCGCCGCAGATCGCCAATCTGCTCGCGGCATCGCAAAAGCAACCGCAGCTGCGCCTGGACCTCGGCTCGCTCACCGGCGCCGACGATGCCGGCGCGAAGCTGCTGGCCGATGCGCTGGAGCAACTGCGCAAACGCCGCTTTCCGCTTGCGCTGCAGCATCCCGAGAAGATCCGCAACGCGCTCGAGCACTCGGTCGCGCGCGGCCGCGACGCCGGAGAAGGCTACTGGATCCTGCTGCTCGAATTGCTGCAATGGCAGAACGATCACAAGGTCTTCGAGGATCGCGCGGTGGAATTTGCCGTCGCGTTCGAAGTGTCCCCGCCGTCGTGGGAGCCGCCGCCATCGACCCTGCCGGCGGACCCGGCCGGCGAGGCGCCGCTGCCGTCCGACGGACCTTCCGGCAACCCGGAAATGCTGGTCTGGCAGGGATCGCTTACCGGCTCGTCGGATCCGCAGCTCGCCAGGCTCGCGACGTTCGGCGATGGGCGGCATGCGGTGCCGATCGACATGGCCGGAATCGACCGCATCGATTTCGTCTGCGCGGGCGCGCTGTTCAACGCCATCAGCCGCGCCGAATCGCAGCGCAAGTCGGTGCAGATCGTCGGTGCGTCGCCGATCATCCGCGCACTGCTGCTGCTGATCGGCATCTCGCCGCGGCATTTCATCAAGAAGGCAACGTAAACCGCCGGCCGCGTGCGCGGCCATCGCCGCGCCGAGCCGCCCCACGGCGGCCGCACCGCTCCCAGCGCGCAGCGTTCCACGATGGACACCTTTCACGGCACGACGATTCTTTCCGTTCGCCGCGGCGCGAAGGTGGCGCTCGGCGGCGACGGCCAAGTCACGCTGGGCAACGTGGTCATCAAGGCCACCGCGCGCAAGGTGCGTCGCATCTACAACGACCGTGTGCTCGCCGGTTTTGCCGGCGCAACGGCCGACGCGTTCACGCTGTTCGAGCGCTTCGAGGCCAAGCTCGAAAAGCACCAGGGGCAGCTGCAGCGCGCGGCCGTCGAGTTGGCAAAGGACTGGCGGTCCGACCGCATTTTGCGCCGGCTCGAAGCGATGCTGGCGGTGGCCGACGCGAGCTCGTCGCTGGTGATCACCGGTACCGGCGACGTTCTCGAGCCCGAGCATGGCATTGTCGCGATAGGCTCCGGTGGCGCGTACGCGCAAGCCGCGGCGCGCGCCCTGCTCGAGCATACCGAGCTGGCCGCCGACGAAATCGTCAAGCAGGCGCTGACGATCGCCGGCGACATCTGCATCTACACCAACCAGAACCACGTGATCGAGGTGCTCGCGTGAGCGCCGCCGGGCCGCCCCAAGGCGCGAACGGCGCCCCCTCCGGGGGCAGCGCAGCGGCGACAGCCGCAAGCGTGGGGGTACGCCAATGAGTGCGGCCCCCGCCGAACGCGACGTGATCATCGTCGGCGCGGGCCTGGTCGGCCTCGCGCTCGCCACGGCACTGGCGCATGCCGGCCTGAAGGTCGCGCTCGCCGATCGCGGCAACGTCGCCGCCGCGCCGCGCGACGGTGATGGCGGCGCCTGGGATCAGCGTGTCTATGCGATCAGCCCCGGCAGCGCGTCGTTCCTGCATCGCCTGGGCGCATGGCAGCCGCTGCCCGTCGAGCGCATCGCGCCGATCGAAGCGATGGACGTGCGAGGTGATGCCGGTGGGCGCATCGAATTCTCGGCCTATGCGCTGGGCGAGCGGGCGCTGGCCTGGATCGTCGAGAACCGCGAGCTCAACGCGGCGCTGGTGCAGGCGGCGCGCGAATCGCCGGGCCTCGACATCGTCGCACCGTGTGCACCCGCGGCGATCGCGTGGCGCGCCGGCGCAGCCGAATTGCGCCTGGAGGACGGGCGGACGCTGTCGGCCCGGCTGATCGTCGGCGCCGACGGCGTGCGTTCCTGGACGCGGGAGCAGGCCGGCATGCGCGCGGTCCCGCGCGCGTACGGGCAGGCCGGCGTCGTGGCCAACTTCGACACCGAGCGCGCGCATCGCGGCCGCGCCTTCCAGTGGTTTCTGCCCGACGGCGGCGTGCTCGCATGGCTCCCGTTGCCGGGCAGGCGCGTCTCGATCGTCTG